>LNEG01000075.1 GCA_001464865.1 Burkholderiales bacterium Ga0074133 | reverse complement strand
TTCCAGGAGACAGCCAGATGCAAGTCCAGTTCACGGTCAACGGGCGCGCTGCCAGTGTTGACGTACCTCCCAACACCCTGCTTGTGCATGCCCTGCGGGAACACCTGCAACTGACGGGCACCCACGTGGGCTGCGATACCAGCCAGTGCGGTGCGTGTACGGTGCATGTCAACGGCCGCGCGGTCAAGTCTTGCGCGATGCTGGCGGCCCAGGCCCAGGGCGCAGACGTGCAGACCATCGAAGGACTGGCCGCGCCCGACGGCACCATGCACCCGATGCAGGCCGCATTCAAGGAATGTCATGGCCTGCAGTGCGGCTTTTGCACCCCCGGGATGGTGATGAGCGCGGTGGACCTGTGCAAGAACCACCCGGCCGCCTCCGA
>LNEG01000074.1 GCA_001464865.1 Burkholderiales bacterium Ga0074133 | reverse complement strand
CGACCATGGGTGCATCCGATTTCTCGAACCTTCCGCACATCGGCGAGTCCGTTCGCCGCAAGGAAGACTATCGCTTTCTCACCGGCGCGGGCCAGTACACCGACGATGTGGTGCTGGCTGCGCAAAGCCACGCCGTGTTCGTGCGCTCCCCGCACGCGCACGCGAAGATCAACAGCATCAACATTGACGCCGCCAAAGCCGCGCCCGGCGTGCTGGGCGTGTTTGTGGGCGCTGACGTGGCGGCCGACAACATCAACGGCCTGCCCTGCGGCTGGCTCATCACCAGCACCAACGGCGAGCCCATGAAAGAGCCGCCACACCCCATCCTGGCCCAGGGCAAGGTCCGCTATGTGGGCGACCATGTAGCCATGGTGGTGGCCCACACGCAGCAGCAGGCGCGCGATGCTGCCGAACTGGTGGAGGTGGACTACGACGTGCTGCCCGCGGTGGTCAACGTGGCCGATGCGGCTGCGGGTGCGGTGGCCGGTGCCGGCCTGCACGACATCGCCCCCGACAACCACTGCTTCAAGTGGGCCATTGGCGACAAGGGCGCGGTCGATGCCGCATTTGCCAACGCGGCGCATGTCACCAAGCTCGACTTGGTCAACAACCGCCTGATCCCCAACGCCATGGAGCCGCGCGCGGCCATCGGCAGCTACAACCGCGCCAGCGACGAATACACGCTGTACGTCAGCAACCAGAACCCGCACGTCGAGCGCCTGCTGATGACGGCCTTCGTGATGGGCCTGCCCGAGCACAAGGTGCGCGTGATTGCGCCCGACGTGGGCGGCGGCTTCGGCTCCAAGATCTACCTGTACGCCGAAGACGTGTGCCTGACCTGGGCCTCCAAGAAGCTCAACCGCAACATCAAGTGGGTGGCCGACCGCAGCGAGGCATTTCTCTCTGACGCGCACGGCCGTGACCACGTGAGCCACGCCGAGATGGCGATGGACAAGGACGGCAAGTTCCTGGCGCTGCGTGTGCACACCGATGCCAACCTGGGCGCCTACCTGAGCACCTTTGCCAGCGCCGTGCCCACCATCCTGTACGCCACGCTGCTGGCGGGCCAGTACAGCACGCCGCAGGTGTATGTGGAGGTGGACTCGTGGTTCACCAACACGGCGCCGGTCGATGCCTACCGTGGTGCCGGGCGCCCCGAGGCCACGTACCTGCTGGAACGCCTGGTCACCCGCTGTGCGTGGGAGATGGGCTTGCCCCAGGACGAAATCCGCCGCCGCAATTTCATCAACAGCTTTCCTTACCAGACACCGGTGGCGCTGCAGTACGACACGGGCGACTTCTTTGCGTGCATGGACGGTGCCAACAAGCTGGCCGATGTGGCCGGCTTCGAGCAGCGCAAGGCAGCCAGCGCGGCCAAGGGCATGCTGCGCGGCATTGGCTACTCGTCGTACATCGAGGCTTGCGGCATTGCGCCATCGAACATTGCCGGTGCGCTGGGCGCGCGGGCGGGCCTCTTTGAATGCGGCGAGGTGCGCGTTCATCCCACGGGCAGCGTGACCGTGTTTACCGGCTCGCACAGCCACGGGCAAGGGCATGAGACGACCTTTGCGCAGGTGGTGGCGGCACGCCTGGGCATTCCGGTGGACAACGTGGACATCGTGCACGGCGACACCGGCCGCGTGCCGTTTGGGATGGGCACCTACGGCTCGCGCTCCATCAGCGTGGGCGGTGCGGCCATCATGAAGGCCCTGGACAAGATCGAGGCCAAGGCCAAGAAGATCGCGGCCCACCTGATGGAAGCCAGCGACGCGGACATCGACTTTGCCGGCGGCGAATTCAGCGTGCGCGGCACCGACAAGAAGATCCCGTTTGCCCAGGTGTCGCTGGCGGCCTATGTGCCGCACAACTACCCGCTCGATGTACTGGAGCCGGGCCTGAACGAAACCGCGTTCTACGACCCGACCAACTTCACCTTCCCGGCCGGCACCTACATCTGCGAAGTCGAAATCGACCCCGCCACCGGCAGCACGCGGGTGGACAGGTTCACCGCGGTGGACGACTTCGGCACCATCATCAACCCGATGATTGTGGAAGGGCAGGTGCATGGCGGGCTCGTGCAGGGCATCGGCCAGGCCATGATGGAAAACTGCGTGTACGACCGCGAGACGGGCCAGCTGCTCACCGGCAGCTTCATGGACTACGCCATGCCCCGCGCGGATGATTTCCCCGAGTTCAAGCTCGGCCATGTGTGCACCCCGTGCACGCACAACCCGCTGGGCACCAAGGGCTGCGGCGAGGCGGGGGCCATCGGCTCGCCCCCTGCGGTCATCAACGCCGTGCTGGACGCCCTGCGCCCGCTGGGCGTGAAGGAGTTCGACATGCCAGCATCGCCACACCGCGTGTGGGAAGCCATTCAAAGTGCCAAGGCATAAGGAGACCGACCATGTACGCATTCACCTTTGAAGCGCCATCCTCCACAAGCGCTGCCGCGCAGCTCATCGCCCAGGGCGGCAAGCTGCTGGCGGGCGGGCAGAGCCTGCTGCCGTCGATGCGCCTGCGCCTGGCCAACCCCGAGAAGATCGTGGACCTGAATGGTGTGGCCGAGCTGGCCGGCATTCGCCGTGAGGGCAATGCCCTGGTCATCGGCGCCATGACGCGCCACATGGACGTGGCCGCCAGTGCCGAGGTCAAGGCTGCCATTCCTGCACTGGCCGACCTGGCTGCACACATTGGCGACCGCCAGGTGCGCGCCCGCGGCACGCTCGGTGGTTCGGTGGCCAACAACGACCCGGCCGCGTGCTACCCGAGTGCTGTGCTGGGCCTGGGGGCCACGGTCATCACCAACCGGCGCGAGATTCCGGCAGATGACTTCTTTGTGGGCATGTACACCACCGCGCTCGACGAGGGCGAGATCATCACTGCCATCCGCTTCCCCATCCCGAAGCGGGCGGCCTACATGAAGTTCAAGCAGGCCGCGTCGCGGTTCTCGCTGGTGGGCGTGTTTGCCGCACAAACCGACAGCGGTGTGCGGGTGGCCATCACCGGCGCTGCCAGCAGCGTTTTCCGCCATGCAGGGCTGGAGGCCGCGCTCAACCAGAGCTTCACCCCTGCCGCCGCGGCCGCCGTCAAGATTGATGCCAGTGACCTCAATGGCGACATCCACGCCAGCGCTGCCTACCGCGCCAACCTGATCAGCGTGCAGACGCAGCGGGCGGTCACGCAGATGAACGCTGCCTCCTGAGCGTTGAGCCGGCCCGCTCTCCTGGCCTCCGGCTTTGCCGGTCTGGCCGGAGAAGGGCCCTGGCCATCGGCGCGGGGATGGCGACGGGCCCGGCCATCGGCCAGCGGCTTCGGAGGCTTCCGGAGCCGCCATGGCCCCATTTTTGAGTCAAATCGGCCGCAAGCCCTTTATTTTTCTTCCCCTGTAGCTATCAAAAAAGAAGCAATGAGTCTGCCCACTTCTGTCGATGACCTGGTACGCGCACTGCAAGGCGTGGGCTATTTTGCAGACCGTCGCCTGGCGACCGCGGTGTACCTGGCGCTGCAGCTGCAGCGCCCGCTGCTGCTGGAGGGTGAGCCGGGCGTGGGCAAGACGGCTTTGGCCCGGGCGCTGGGCGAAGTGCTGGGCCGCAGCCTGATCCGCCTGCAGTGTTACGACGGGCTCGAGCAGCGCGAGGCGTTGTACGAGTGGAACTACGCCGCCCAGCTGCTGCACATGCGTGCGGCAGAAGCCAGGGGGGTGAACGATGTCGCGCAGATCGAGGCCGAGGTCTATCAGGAGCGCTACCTCATCCGGCGGCCGCTGCTGCAGGCGCTGCAGGCCCCTGCGCCCGGCGCGGTGCTGCTGATCGACGAGGTGGACCGCGCGGACGAACCGTTTGAGGCTTTCCTGCTGGAATACCTGGGCGAGTACCAGGTGAGCATTCCCGAGCTGGGCACGGTGCGTGCTGCGGCTGCTCCCGTCACCATCCTCACCAGCAACCGCACGCGCGACCTGCACGATGCCGTCAAGCGCCGCTGCCTGTACCACTGGCTCGACTATCCCGAGCGCGAGCGCGAACTGGCCATCGTCCGGGCCCAGGTGCCCGGCGCGGGCGAGGCGCTGGCACAGCAGGTGGCCGACTTCGTGGGCCGCCTGCGCAGCCAGCCCTTTGCCAATGCCTTCAGCCGCACGCCAGGCATCGCCGAAAGCGTGGAATGGGCCAAGGCCCTTGTTGCACTCGACACGCTGGTGGTGGACCCGGAGGTGGTGGCCGACACAGCCGGCATCCTGTTCAAACAGCGTGAGGACGTGGCGGCGCTCACGCGCGACCTGTCGGCGCAGCTGCTGGCTCCCGAACCTGCCCACTGAGACGACGGCAGGCGCCCCGCATGGACCAGGCCGGCACCACGTATTCGCAGCTGGGCGATGCCCGCAGCGGCAAGCTTGCCGACAACGTGAGCGGGTTTGGACGTGCGTTGCGCCGCGCCGGTGTACCTGTGGACGCTGCACGCATGGCCCTGGCGCAGCAGGCCCTGACGCTGACGGGGCTGGCCCGGCAGGACTTCTGCGCCGCACTGGAGACCGTGCTGGTCAGCCGCGAGCAGGACCGTGCCGTCTTTCACGAACTGTTCAACGCCTACTTTCGCAACCCCGAGGTGGCGCAGAAACTGCTGGCGCAGATGCTGCCCAGCACCGAATCCAAAGCCGAACCCGCCCGCCGCCGCCCGCGGGTGAACGAAGCACTGGCGCCCGTGCGTGCAGCGCGCACTGCGCCACCTGCCCGCGAGGACGACAAGATCGAGTTTGACGCCGCCATGACGGCCAGCGACCTTCAGCGCCTGCGCAACGCCGACTTCAACCAGCTGTCGGCCAGCGAATACCTGCTGGTGGAGCGCCTGGCCCGCGACATCACGCTGCCCCTGCCGCACTACGCAGCGCGCCGCACGCGGCCGGGTGTGCGCGGCCGGCGCCCGCACTGGCCCGGTGCCATGCGGCTGGCCGCCCGCACGGGCGGCGAACTGCTGCGCGTGCCCCTGCTGCAGCGCCGCCAGCAACCGCTGCCGCTGGTGGTCCTGGTGGATGTGTCGGGATCGATGGAGCGCTACACCCGGTTGCTGCTGGCGTTCCTGCATGCCGCCACGGCAGCGCGCCATGCGGGTGGCGGACTGCGGCGTGACGTGTTTGCGTTCGGCACCACACTCACCGACCTGGGCGCTGCATTCCGCCTGGCCGACACCGACGCCATGCTGGAGACAGCCAGCGCGGCCATCACCGACTTTGCGGGGGGCACTCGCCTGGGCGCCTGCCTGGCACAGTTGCGCACAGCCCATGCCCGGCGCCTGGTGGGCCGCCGCACGCTGGTCTTGCTGGTGAGCGACGGGCTGGACACGGGCGTCCCCGAGGAGCTGGAGCGCGAGCTGGGCTGGCTGCTCCGGCATTCTGGCCGCCTGCTGTGGCTCAATCCGCTGCTGCGCTTTGACGGCTATGCGCCCACGGCCCGCGGCGCGTCCGCCTTGCACCGTCATGCCCATGGCATGGTGGCGGTACACAACCTCGCCCGCCTGCAGGACCTGGCGGGCAGCCTCGCGGCATTGCTGCGATCGCCCGGGGCGCGATGAGGCTTTTGCCGGCCCTTGCGCGCCTCGCACATCCGCCCATGCGTCAGCCCGATACATACGACGACAACCAAAGAGAGCCCGAGAGGAAACCATCATGGAAATGCAAGCCAGCCGCACCCTTGCCGTCAGCCAGCAGCAGGCCTGGGACGCGCTCAACGACCCCGAAGTCCTCAAGCTGTGCATCCCCGGCTGTGACAAGGTCGAGCCCACCGCCGAAAACCAGTACGCCGTGGCGATGGCCCTCAAGATCGGCCCTGTTTCAGCCAAGTTCGCGGGCAAGATCACGCTGTCCGAGATCATGGCTCCCCAGAGCTACACCATCGCCTTCGATGGATCGGGTGGCGTGGCCGGATTTGGCAAGGGCAACGCCAAGGTGACCCTGGTGCCACTGCCGGCGGATGCCGCCGGCCAGGAGAGCTGTGAGCTGCAGTACACCGTGCACGCCACGGTGGGCGGCAAGATCGCGCAGCTGGGCCAGCGACTGATCGATGGCGCGGCCAAGTCGATGGCCGAGGATTTTTTCAAGCGCTTTGATGACGAGATGCAGCGCCGCCACCCGCGCGCGGCGGTGGCAGAGCCCGCGCCGTCTGAAGCGCCCACGCAGCCCGGGGCCGTGGCCATGGGTGCGTCGGCAGGCCCGCAGGACAATGGTGGTGGCATACCCGTGTGGGTGTGGGCCGTGGGGGCGGCTGCCCTGGCCGCATTGGGCTGGTGGCTCAACCGCTGACACACAAACCCCTGCTGTTGGCGCCACGAATACCGCAGCAGCCGCGACTGGACTGCTGCCACACAGAGAAGACCGATGGAAAACCTGGATGTGATGGTGTTGCGCACGCTGCACGGATGGCGTGCGGAAGGCCGGCGGGCGCTGCTGGCCACGGTGGTGCGCACCTGGGGCTCCTCGCCGCGGCCGGTGGGATCGATCATGGCGCTGTGCGAAGACGGCTCTGTGGTGGGGTCGGTGTCGGGTGGGTGCATCGAGGACGACCTGATTGACCGCCATACCCGCGCGTACGCAGCGAGTGCCGCGAATGCAGCGAGCGCCGCGAGCGCCGCGAGCGCCGCAGTAGGCACGCAGGCCGCATCGCCGGGTGACCACCCCATGCCCAGCGGCCCGCCTTCGTTCGTGAAGTACGGCATCTCTGCGGACGAAGCCCACCGCTTTGGCCTGCCCTGCGGCGGCACGCTGGAACTGCTGCTGGAGTACGACCCCGATGCAGCTTCACTCGCCGCGCTGATCGTCGCGCTGGAGGCAGGCCACCTGATGCAGCGCACCGTACGTCTGGCCGACGGCACAGCGAGCCTGCAGCCGGCTGCCGCGCCGGCGGATCTGGTGGTGGACGCGCAGCAGATCACCAACACGTTCGGGCCCGAGTACCGCATGCTGCTCATCGGCGCGGGGCAACTGGCCGAGTATCTGGCCACCATGGCGTTGTTCAACGGTTTTGCCGTGACGGTGTGCGACCCGCGCGAAGAGTACCGCGGCGCCTGGAGCGTGCCCGCGGCCACGGTGGTGAGCGACATGCCCGACGATGTGGTGCTGGCCTTCAAGCCCGACCGCCGCACCTGCGTGGTGGCCCTCACGCACGACCCCAAGCTCGATGACCTGGCGTTGCTGGAAGCCCTCAATACCGAGGCCTTCTACGTGGGCGGCATCGGTTCGCGCCGCAACAATGAAGCCCGCCGCGCGCGCATGATCGAACACTTCGAGCAGACCGAAGCCAGCCTGGCGCGCCTGCGCGGGCCCATCGGCATCTACATCGGCAGCAAGACACCCCCCGAGATCGCGGTCAGCGTGATGGCCGAGATTCTTGCGGTGAAGAACGGCGTGACGTTGCCGCGGGACATGGAAGTGGCTCAGGCCAAGAACGAGCGGGACCTGGCCCACAACGATCCGGGTGCGCTGGTCTGCGGCGTGCGCTGAGGCGGCTTGGCGTTCTGGCTCAGTGCCGGGCCGAGCCTGCCGGCGCTCTTGCAAGCTGCCGCTGCACATGCTGCAGCAGGCCTTCGCAAGCGTCTTCCACCAGGTCCAGGACTTCGCTGAAGCCTTGCGCGCCGCCGTAGTACGGATCGGGCACGACGGGGCTGCTCAGCCGCACGCAGAACTCCGTCAGGCGCTTCACCTTGGCCAGATGGGCTGGCGGGCACAGGTCCTGCGCCAGGGCCAGGTTGTCCCAGTCCATGGCCAGCACCAGGTCAAATTGCGCAAAGTCTGCTTCGGTGATCTGCCGGGCGCGCAGATCGGCCAGCGCATAGCCGCGTTGCAGCGCATGCCGCTGGCTGCGCTCGTCGGGCGGCTCGCCCGGGTGGTAGTTGTGGGTCCCGGCCGAATCGATCCGCACCTGGTCTGCAAGGCCGGCCGCCGCGACCATGTGGCGGAACACTCCGTGCGCTGTCGGACTGCGGCAAATGTTGCCCATGCACACGAAAAGCACGCGGAAGCCGTAGGGCCGCGCCACGGGCGATGGGCTGGTCATGCCCCCATCACCACGGGGCCGCCCTTGGCGATGGCGCGCTGGTAGGCGGGGCGCGCCACCATCCGGTCGCGGTACGCAGCCAGGTGGCCCACGCTCGCCGAGTTTCCGGTGCGCGAAAGCGCTGCTTCCACCGCAAAGCTCATCTGGAAGTCCGCCATGGTGATGTGGTCGCCCGCAAACCAGGCGTGGCTGGCCAGGTGGGTTTCCATGAAGGCCAGCGCAGTGGCCAGGTTCGGGTCGATCAGCTTTTCCTGCACCTTGGCGCACAGCGTGCGGGCGATGGGCTTGACGAAGAACGGCATGGGCTGGGTGGGAATGCTCATGAACACGAGTTTCATCACCAGCCAGTTCATCAGGGAACCCTCTGCGTAGTGCATCCAGAAGCGACATTGCCGGTAAGCGGGCGTGCCGGCAGCGGGTTGCAGGTGGGCCAGCTCGCCAGAGGTCTGCCCGCCATAGGTTTCCACCAGGTATTCGATGATCGCGCCGGACTCGGCGATCACTTCGTTGCCATCGGTGATCACCGGAGACTTGCCCAGCGGGTGGATCTTTTTGAGCGCTGCGGGTGCAAGCCTGGTGGCCTTGTCGCGCTGGTAGACCTTGAGCTCATACGGCAGGCCCAGCTCTTCCAGCAGCCACAGGATGCGCTGTGAGCGCGACGTTTCAAGGTGGTGGACGGTGATCATGCCGGCGATGTTAGAGCACCGCCCGCTTCGGCGCTGGCCAGCCCGGCGCTAGAGCGTTGTCAGAAAAGCCCTTAGGCGTGCCCAGCCTTGCTGGCAGGCTGCAACGTCGGGCTCGCTGGCTGCGTCTTCCAGTGCCCGGGCCATGGCGCTGCCATCGGGGTGTCCCAGTGTCAGCAGCACCGTGCCCAGGCTGTGTGCCAGACGCCGCAGCGCTTGCCAGTCGCCAGCCACGTGGGCGGCATCACCTTGTCGGACGTCGGCAGCAAACTGCGCATGACAGCTGGCGCGGTACGCGCGAAACAGGCGCTCGTCGCCGCCGAAGTGGGTGGTCACCGCTTCGCTCTCAGCGAGCGTGAGGGGGGGCAGGCCCGGCGCGCCTTGGACGGCACTGACAGGGGGTGAGGGGGCCGCGGCCGGAGCAGCCACCAGAGCCAGCGCTTCGCGCACGCAGCCTTCGAGTTCCATCACGGGGATGGGTTTGGAGAGCATGCGCCAGACGCCCAGCGCAGTGAGCTTGTCCCGCACTGGTGGCGTGAGGCCCGCACTGAAAACGGCCACCGGCACGGCCGGTACGCTGCCTGCATGGTTGCGCAGCCGGTGCATCAGGTCGATGCCTGATTCGCCTGGCAGCATCAGGTCGGTCAGCACCAGGCGGATTCCACCCGCCTCCAGCACCCTCCATGCGTCGGCGACATTGGTGCAGGCCAGGAGTTCGATCTCCAGGTCTTCCAGGGCCATCCGGACAAACTGGGTAATGGATGCGTCGTCCTCGATGAGCAGGACCTTGGCCAGGGTCACTGCAGGCCCCGTTGCGCAGGCAGGCAGGTGGCGAGCGCAGCGGGCAACTCGGCCACCAGGCTGGGCTTGTGGATCACGCGCACGCCCTGCAGGGCAAAGGCGTACGGCTCGCGCTGCTGTTCATCCAGCGAGGTCACCACGATGAGCTGGCTGCGGGTGAACTGCGGGTGCGAGCGCAGCGTGGTGATCAGCGTGGCGCCGTCGATGCCGGGCAGCAGGATATCCACGATCAGCACGTCGGGCTGCGTCTGGCCGTAGAGAGCCAGGCCGGCTATGCCGTCGTTGGCCACATGCAGGGCCACGCCCGGGAAATGCTGCTGGACGATCAGCGACACCAGATTCTGGAAATGGATGGAGTCTTCGATGAGCAGTACCTGTGCCGGTGCGGATCCGCCAGGGCGCCGCACAGCCCCCTGAGGCGACGCCGGGGCGCCATTGGAGCCACCGGGGATGGCTGCCGGCCCGCGGGCGTTGATCCAGCGCTCGACGGATGCCCGCGAAATACGGCGGTGCCCGCCAGGCGTCTTCCATGCGTCGAGTTCATGGCGGTCGACCATCAACTGTACGGACCGAACCGCCATTCCCAGCAGTTTGGCGACTTCCAGCGTGGTGTAGTGGTCTGGCACCTGGGGAATGGGGGAGGATGTTTCAGTTTGCATAGCGCCTACATTTTCTCGCGAAATTCCTGTGCTGTGGGCTTGAGTTTGATAAAAATGATTGATATGATCCCAATCAGAAGAAAAAAGTTGTTTTAACTCCTTTTTTCTACTCCGTTACTGTCCTCATGAAAGCTGCACATGAAAAAAATCCTGATTGTCGAAGACCATTTGGACATTCGCAAACTGCTGAAAATGACGCTCGAATTCGATGACTTCGAGATCCATGAGGCATCCACCGGCGATGCCGGCTGGGTCCTTGCGCAGGAACTCCAGCCAGACATCGTGCTGCTTGACGTGATGATGCCCGGCACCCTCACAGGCCTGGATGTCTGCCGCCGCATCAAGTCCGACCCGGCCACCCGGCATACCAAGGTGATCATGCTGACGGCCCGCGTGCAGGCCAGCGATCGCGAAATGGGCATAGCCGCCGGTGCGGACGACTACCTCATGAAGCCCTTCAGCACGCTGCAGGTACTCGAAAAGATCTACCGCCTCGAAGCGGCCTTGTGATGATGGACGGCGGGCTTCCGGTTTGCGGCGAGCGGGTGGCCGAGGCACGTTGCTTCGACGAGGCAGCCGCCCGGCAGATGGAGGTGTTCATCCAGGACTTCGGGCGCATGTATCGCGAGCGCAATGATGCGCTGCGCGAAGTGACCCGCGCGCACCACGGGGCATTGCTGCAGCTTTCTGCCGCTGCCGAGCTCAAGGATGACGACACGGGCGTGCACATCGTTCGCATCGGGTATCTGGCGGAAGCGCTCGCGCTCATCCTCGGTCAGAGCCCGGGCTACGCGCGCATGCTGCGCAAGGCGGCACCCATGCACGACATCGGCAAGATAGGTATCCCTGACTATGTGCTCAAGAAGCCGGGCGCGCTGACACCCGAGGAGCGGCAGCTGATGAACCGCCATGCAGCCATGGGCGCCGAGATTCTGGGCCGCTCCAATCACATTCCAGTGTTTCGGATGGCGGCCGAAGTCGCGGTCACGCACCATGAGCGGTGGGATGGTTCCGGCTATCCCGATGGCCTGGCGGGCGACGCGATTCCGCTGTGTGGCCGCATCACCGCCGTCGTTGATTTTTTTGATGCGCTCACGATGGATCGGGTCTACCGCCCGGCGTTTGCAGTCGACGTCGCGCTGCAGATGCTGGCAGGCGAGCGCGGGCGGGCGTTCGACCCCGCCGTGGTCGACGCCTTCATGGCCAATGTGGCGCAGATCGATGCCCTGCGGTGCAAGGTCACTCAGGAGCGTCCCTCGTTCGACGACCTGATAGATTCCCACTGAGCACGCGGGCCCCCGCCCACCACCTGGAGAGACCATGATGTCTTCGTCAACCGGCCGCAGCGGCCACACCAAACCATGGGCTGCGAGGCTGCTGGCGGGCCTGTGCGCTGCCGCAGGCGTGTCCGGTATCCTGGCGCCGGCTGCGTCGGCGGGGCCGGTGGCAGACCGTGTGCAGGCCACCTCGACCGTCAAGGTCTGCATCTGGCCCGACTATTACGGCGTCACGTACCGGCATCCCCGCACGCAAGCCCTCGCCGGCATCGACATCGAGCTTTCGGTGGCCCTCGGGCAGGACATCAAGGCCCGCGTGGAGTATGTCGAGTCGAGTTTCCCCGGCCTCATCGACGATCTCACGCAGGACCGCTGCGACGTGGCGATGTTTGCCGTGGGCATGCTGCCCCAGCGGATGGAAAAGCTGGCCTTTACCGAGCCCTACCTGAAGAGCGACATCTACGGCATCACGACCAAGAGCAATACGGTAGTGCGCCAGTGGGCTGACATCGACCAGCCCGGTGTGCTGGTGGGCGTACAGGCAGGTACGTTCATGGAGCCCGTGATGGCACAGCGGCTCAAAAAGGCCACCATGGTCACCGTCAAGCCCCCGGCCACGCGCGAGCGTGAGCTGATGGCCGGGCGGGTGGACGTATTCATGACCGACTACCCCTACAGCCGGCGTCTGCTGGACAACGCCGACTGGGCCCGGCTGGTGGAGTCTCCCCAACCGTTTTCGGTGCTTCCGTACGGCTATGCGGTGAAAAAGGGCGATGAGCGCTGGCTTGCTGTGATGGACTCCTTTGTGGCACGGATCAAGCGTGACGGTAGGTTGGTTGAGGCCGCCGGCCGCAACGGCCTGGCAACCATCGTCGTGCGCTGAAATGGCCAAGAAGAAGGTGGCGTCCCCACGCTCGCTGCGCGCCTGGTTTTCCCAGCCGAGCCATCTGGTTCTGCTCGTCGGGGCCATGGCGTCTGCGGCAGTGTTCGCGGCCATTGTGGCGCTTGCCTTCAACGATTTTCGCGTTGCCATGCGTGGCAACCACGCCCACGCCGCCATGCTGGCGCGCATCCTGGAGGACCAGGCTACGCGCACCTTCGAAACCACGGAGCTGGCGCTGGATGCACTGTCCAGTTCGCCGGCGGTCATGTCGTCCGGCACGACGCCGCCCCGCATGGAGGAAGCCCTCAGGCAGGCGCTGGCCGGGCTGACTTTCCTCAGGGGGCTGGCGGTGATGGACTCTGGCGGTCGCGTGGTGGCCAGCACTTTTGCAGGCGATGCCGAGACTTTCGTCGATATTCCCCGCCTGGGGCCCACCGTGAGCGCGGGGCAGACCCTGCTGGGCGGCTGGGTGGCCGGCCGCAGCCTGCAGAGCATCCGCCTGAACGGCGCGCCCGTGCCCGCGCCGCCCGGTGTGGGCTACATCCCCGTACAGCACGGTTTCAAGACCGAAGGTGGAGACCTGCTGTCGCTGGTGGCACTGATCAATCCCGATGCGTTGTCCAACTTCCAGCGCCTGACGCTGGAGACCGAGACCTTCGAGTCGGTGGTGGCGTCCTACGCTGGCCAGGTGCTGGCCAGTTCGGGTGCGGCCGCCGCCATGGCCGGGCAGTCGATCAGCCGCATCCCGGTGTTCAGCCAGTACCTTCCCAGGCAGGAGCACGGCACTTATGTGGGCAAGGGGGTAACGGGCGAGCGGCAGATCCTGGGCTTTCGTGTATCGGGCACCAAGCCGCTGGTCGTGATGGTCGAAGAGTCCTACCGCAGCGCTGTGGATCGGTGGCTGTCGGACTCGCGCGCATTGCTGGGCATCGGGGCAGCGCTCACGCTGCTGACCATCGGGCTCACGCTGGCCGTGTGGCGCGGCGTGCGTACCCGCGAGTCCGCCCTGGCCGAGGTCGAAGCCGCCCAGCGCCGCATCTCGCAGAGCGAGCACGATCTCAGCGTGCTCATGCGCAGCGTGCAGGAGTTGATCTTCCGCACTGATGCGCACGGCTTCATCACCTACGTGAACGCCCACTGGACAGTCTTTACCGGCGAGCCCGGGGCGAACGCCGTGGGCAAGCAGATGCAGGACTTCATCGCTCCCCAAAGCAAGGCCGAGGTGGCCCGCCTGCTGGACCACCAGTCGCGCGAGACGGTTCGCCACTGCGAGGCGCTTGCGCTGTTTCCCGGTGGGCGCCAGGTGATGGTGCAGGTGGCGGTGGTGCCGCTGCGGGTCGATGGACGACTATCCGGATTTGCGGGGAGCGCGGTCGATGTCACCGATCGCTGGAGAGCGCAGCACCAGTTGCAGGCGCAGATTGCGTTCCAGGAGCTGCTTCTGGAAACCAACCCCCTGCCGATCTCCGTGACCGACGCGCAGGACCGCGTGGTGCGGGTGAACCGTGCGTGGGAAGAATACAAGGGACGTGCCCGCGAAGACGTGCTGGGTCACTCTCTCCAGTCATTCCTGCCGCCCGAGGAGGTACGCGCACACGCTTCGGCCAATTCGCAGCTGGTGCGGTGGGGCGGACGCACTTTCTTTGAAGTGCAGGTTCTGCGCGGGGATGGATCGCGACGCGACACACGCGTGGAGAAGGCCGCCATTGCAGACGAACACGGCCGCGTGACAGGTGTGCTCAGCATCCTGATGGACATCAGCGAGTTTCGCGAAGCTGAGCGCGCCACCCAGGAAGCGCGTGACATCGCCGAGGAAGCCTCACGGGCGAAATCGGAATTTGTGGCCAACATGAGCCACGAACTGCGCACTCCGCTCCAGTCCATCCTTGGTTTTGCCGAACTGGGCGTGCTGCGCGGCGGCTCGCAGCCCAAGCTTGCTTCGATGTTCGAATCCATCCATCTGGCTGGCCAGCGCATGCTCAACCTCGTCAATGATCTGCTGGAGGTGTCCCGGCTCGAGAGTACCGTGGGCACATTCCATCTGGAGCGCATTGACCTGCGCGGCGTGATACGGCCTGTGTTGCGGGAGCTGGATCCACTGCTCACGCGCAGTCGCCTGCTGCTGGACGTACAGCTGGCAGACGTGCCACTGATGGCGAAAGCCGACCCGCTGCGGTTTGAGCAGGTGATCCGTAACGTGGTGGCCAATGCCATCAAGTTCTCTCCACCGGGCGGCAAGATCACGCTGAGCGGTCGGCTTGACTCCAAGGGGCAGGTGCATCTGGTCGTGCGCGACCAGGGCCCGGGCATTCCCGAGCCAGAACTGGAGCACATCTTTGAAGCGTTCGTGCAGTCGACGAAGACCAAGGACGGATCGGGTGGCACCGGGCTGGGCCTGGCGATCTGCCGCAAGATCGTTGAGGCGATGAGCGGACAGATTTATGCCCGCAACGTGGAAGGCGGAGGCACGGCATTCCACATTGTTTTACCCGCGCGGGGCCAGACCGAAACGGAGCCGGTACCGCTGGAGTAGTGTGGGAGTCGGTTTCCGGGGCGACTTGGGCGGTGCCCTTCCAGCGGTATTGACTACCAAGGACGGCAATATTCCTGGGCACCAATAAAAACGCCCTCTGACGAGGGCGTTTTGACTGGCAGTCCGTGCCCCAAGGCACGGAATGGGCAGGTATCAGCCGCCCTTGCGCGACCGCTTGCCTGGGTTCTTCTTGCTGCGCGTAGCCACGCCGCGTTCCAGGCTCACGCGCTGGCCACGGCCCTGCGTGCCCAACGAGTAGCCGGGCAGGGGGGTAGGTTGGGGAGTGCGCTTGCGGTCTGCTTCGGTGACGATCTTGTTGCCCATGGTGGTCTCTGCGTAGGTTGGAAAAAACCGATATTAGGCCATACCTCGTGGCGGCCCGGTCCGGCAGGGCCTTCTTGCCGTGTCCGGGCTGCCCCGTGCGGGTGCAACGCCACCGCCGCCGGTCATCAGATGGGCCCTGGATCGGTGGACAGCGCTGTGCTGCACGGGTGTGGCAGCACCAGGCCCTTTGCTGCATCTGCTACCGCCACGGTGCGGATGACGGGCGGTTCACCGCGTACGCCGCCAAACATGGTGGCAAAGGCCACGTCCGCAGCATCGCGTCCACTGCCAAAGCGCAGCAGACCCATGGGCACGGCCGTGCCCGACGGATCAAAGATGTACCACCGGTTGTCCAGGTAGACCTCGACGTACGCATGGAAATCGGGCGGGCCCAGCGCCGGATCGGCACCGTAGTCGGTGCCGGTGGTGAAACGGGCGGGAATGTTCACGGCGCGGCACAGGGCGATCATCAGGTGGGCGAAGTCGCGGCACACCCCCACCTGCTCCACCAGCGTGTCCACCGCCGACGTATTGAAGTTGGAGGTATTGGATGCGAATGCCACATGCGCCTGTACCCAGTCGCAGATGGCGCGTACGCGCGAGTAGCCCTGCGGCAGTCCACCAAACTTGTTGAAGGCCAGGCGCAGCAGGCGGTCCGACTGGCAATACCGGCTCGGGTAGATGTAGCCGAGTGCCTCATGGGGAAGCAGCCGCACAGGTACCTCTGCCAGCAGTGCCGGGTCGGCGTGATAGTGCGCGATGTCCACCGTGGCGGCATACGACACCTCCAGTACGCCGGGTTCGCCCCGCAGGCGCAGGTGGCGGTTGCCTGTGGCCGGGTCGGTGTGTACGTCGTAGGGCACATCCTGGTTGATGCGCAGCCGTTCGTCGTGAAGTGTCTGGCTGGCTGTGTTGGCAGGGTGGATGTTGAAGACGAAATCGGCCCCGTAGGAGTCTATTTCGTAGCGCAGGCCGATCTCCAGCTCGATGCGCACGCGGCTGTGCGGTGCGGGCTGAAGGGGCGCCACCGCTCCCACCACCGCAGCGGCGTTGCCGCCCTGCGAAGCCCGCGGCGGGGTGGGCGGTGCAGTGTCATGGTCGGACCGCGATGCAGGGCACGCGCTCATACGTGCGCCTCGGTGCAGCGACGGCGGCATAGCCGTGCACCGGGCAGTGCTGACAGTCGGGAGGCAGGAAAGAAGCGGCAGACCATGGAAATCCTGTTGAGGCATGCTGCTGCGCCGAGACCGGTGCGAATGCTCCGGTCGCTCAAGCGTCAGCGTGCCTTGAGGATAGGTTTGCGCTGCGTGCCGGGCTGTAGGCCGACGGCGCGCCCTCAGGCAGGTATAGCCAGACGCGCAAGCGTTTCCACGTTGCCGGTGCGACCCATGCGCAACACCAGGCCTTCCCCCGAGGCGGCGTTGGCCCCTGCCAGGTCTGCCAGCACGAACATGTGCGTGACCCACACCTCAAAGCGGCCCGGGCGTGCGGATGCGGCTGCCAGTGACTTGCGCAGCGCTTGCAGATGTGCTGCGCCGGTGACTTCGGTGTAGCCGCGTGGCGAACCCAGAGCGGCCCAGCTTTCAGGTGCCTGCCCGAAGGCCAGGCTGGCCGTGTCAAGGCACCTGCACCACGGGCTGGAGGCCACCCGTGCAGGCACCAGTGCCTGCTGGTTGAACCACTCGCCGATACGGCGGGCCTGCGCGCGGCCGTCTTCGCTCAGGTTGCGTTGCGTGCTGCAGTCACCCAGGCGAAAAACAGGCGGGTCAAAGGTGCCTGGGGCCAGTGCGTGGCGAAATGCCATCACCACGCCGCCCTGGCGCAGCAACGCTGCCGTCTCGGGGGCTTCGGCGGCAGCACGCACCTGCCGTGGCAGCAGTGCCAGGCCCGCGCCCGAAGCGGCTGCCGCCAGCAATGCGCGCCGGTGCATCCCTCCCGCAGCGTCTCCTGCATGAAGGCCAGGGGTGGCACAGGCCGTGCATCGGCCCGTGGCGCATCCGTCAGGCCAGCGGTTCGAAGGCATAGCCGTTGCCCGCTGCCGCCATGCGTCCAAATGCCGGGAACGGGAAGTGGAACCCGCCCACCATGGCCTTGCTGGCGGTGACGCGCTGGAATACGTCGCGGCGCACCTTGCGGGCGGCCTCTGCGTCCATGTCGAACGTCACGGCCCAGTCCGGGTTGCGCGCAAAAAGCGCGGGCACATTGGTCAGGTCGGCAACGTAGAAGAATTTTTGCCCTGCCGAAGTCAGCTCGAACAGCGAATGGCCGGGCGTGTGCCCGTAAGCGGCCACGGACTGGATGCCTGGGCCCACTTCGGCACCCGCTGCAAACTGCACCAGGGTGTCCGTGCCCATGCCACCAAAGGTGCGGCGCACGTTCTCGAAGGCGCCTTTCATGCCGGCGGGCGCAGCAGCCATGCGGGCGTCGTCCATCCAGAATGCGTACTCGACAGCGGGCACCATGACCTTGGCCTTGGAGAACACCAGTTCGCCCGCCTTGTTGCGAATGCCGTTGATGTGGTCGCCATGGAAATGGCTGATCAGCACGGTGTCGATGTCCGAAGCCTGCACGCCTGCGGCCCGCAGGTTTTCCAGCAGCTTGCCGGTGGTGGGACCGCCAAACTCGCCCAGGCCGGTGTCGATCAGCATCTTGCGGGCGCCGGCGATGACCAGGAACGGGGTGAACGGCACGTCGATGTAGTCGGTGGCCAGACCCTGCGAGGCCAACAGGGCGCGTACTTCTGCGAGGGGCGCGTTCTTCACGAATTCCTCGCCGAGTGGCCGGCGCGCGATGCCGTCGTTGAGCGCGATGACTTCCACGTCGCCGATCTTGGTGCGTCGGAACCCGGGAGTGGGCAGCGTGGGCGTGCCAAGGTTAGGCGCGTTTTGCGCCCAGGCTGGCACAAATGAACCGGCAGTGTAGGCAGCCAGGCCCAGGCCGGCGCCCAGGAAATTACGGCGATGCATCATGAAAACTCTCCAGGATGAATAAAAACTAATGAGTTTAGACTTTAGCGGACGCTGTCTCGAGTGACGCCCGGCCGCGCCTAACCTGTGCACGGCGTGGGGTCATGTGCAGGCACGCGCGGTCAGTCGATGCCGAAGACGTCACGGAACGCCGTGCAAAAGTCGGCACTGCCGCTCAGGGTGAGGCACACCGTGGTGCGCGACGGCCCTGCCGGGCCGGGCGTGGCGGCCAGCCGTGATGTTTCGGCGTCGAACTCCAGCGCCAGCAGGGCACTGGTTTCCTGGCTGCCACGCAGGTCGTACTGCCAGGTGCCACCGTCTTCCAGCGGCTGGCATTCGCCCGGAAACCCGGCGTGTGCCCAGGCGAGCACGCGCTCCACCTCGGCCTGCAGGTGCACGAGCTGCGCAGGCTGTACGCTGGCCATGGCATCGAACGTGCCGGTACCGTCGGCGTCTTCGCTGTAGTCAAAGTCAAGGTAGTCAAGGGTCATGGGGCGATTGTCGGGGCCTGCGGGCCGGCTCCTAGAATGCCTCGGACGTGGCGCATGGAGCGAGGGTCATGCGCGGCTTGAACTACAGACAGGAGACACGATGGTGGACAACGCGGTGGTGCTGCAGGTGCGCGACCTGGCTTTTGCATACCCGGGCTGCAAGGTGCTCGATGGCTTCGGCATGGCGCTGCCGGGCGGGCTGGCCCTGGTGCAGGGGGGCGAGAGCCGGGGCAAGTCCACGCTGCTGCGGCTTCTGGCCGGTGATCTGGCAGCGCAGCGCGGCAGCATCGTGCTGCACGGCGTGGACCATGCGGCAGACCCGCACGCCTACGCACAGCATGTGTTCTGGGCCGACGCGCGTTCGACCAGCCTGGACAATTTGAGCGCGCGTGCCTGGTGGCAGGGGTTGCCCGGCCGGTACCCGGCGTGGGACGCTACAGCGCTCGACACCCACATCCAGGGCTTCAGCCTGCAGGATCATGTGGACAAGCCGCTGTACGCCCTGTCGACCGGCAGCAAGCGCAAGGTGCTGATGGCTGCCGCGCTGGCCTCGGGTGCGGCGCTCACGCTGATCGACGAACCGGTGAGCGGGCTTGACAAGCCGTCGGCCGCCTACCTGTCCAGGGCGCTTTCCTCCGCGGCTGCGCAACCCGGGCGTGTGGTGCTGGTGGCGCATTACGAGCCGCTGCCCGGCGCGCAGTGGGGCTCGGTCATCGATCTGGGCGACTGAGGCGGCGGGACTACAAGCCAAAGTAACGCAGCGCCCGGCCGCTACATGGCTTTGAACAGGTGTGCGTAGAGCCGGCTGACGGGCAACCGCTCTGGCCGGCCTGCCAGCGCAAGGTGCAGCTTGCCCGACTCGTCCCGGGTCACGGTGGTGATGCTGCCCGCACGCACCAGGATGCTGCGGTGCACCTGCCAGAACACGCTGGCGTCAAGCTGCCCCGTGAGTTCCTTGAGCGGGGTGCGGATGAGGTATTCGCGCTCGGCGGTCAGCACCCGCACGTACTTGTCGGCGGCCTCGAAATACAGCACGTCGGCCACAGGCACCATGTGGATCTGCGTGCCATGGCTGGCCTGGATCAGCGTGAGCGGCGGCGCTGCCATGCCCGATGCCTGTGCCGGTGGCTGCAACCCCTGCAACGGCTGAACCGCGCCCAGGGCCTGCGATTCCAGCAGGTGGCGCAACTGCATCACCGTTGCTTCTATATTCTTAGCAGAAGAGGTATTTGCAGCAAGCGCCAGCTGCAGTTTTTGCACGGTTTTTAGCAGCCGGGCCGCCTGCACGGGCTTGAGCAGGTAGTCCACCGCCTGCGCCTCAAACGCCTGCACCGCGTACTGGTCGTAGGCCGTGACGAACACCAGCGCAGGAAATGCCCGCCCGGCCGGCCAGCCATCGGCCAACTCCACCGCCGCATCCAGCCCGCTGAGGCCGGGCATGCGGATGTCGAAAAACAGTACATCCGGCAGCAGCTCCAGCGCCCGGCGTACGGCCGACAGGCCGTCTGCCACCGTGGCCACCACCGCCAGCGCAGGCCATGCCTGAGCCAGCTCGTGCTGCAGCTGGGCGGCCAGCAGGGGCTCGTCTTCGGCGATCAGGGCGCGGGGGGCAGGGACATTCATGGTTGGGATGGCAATTGCAAGGGAAATACGGCCATGGCGCTAGTTCCACCTGTGCTGGTAGCTATCAAATCGATAGTACCGTCTGCGCCGTACAGGGTGGCAAGGCGCTCGCGCGCCTGCGCCAGACCGAAGCTCTGGCCCGGCCCTGCCGGCGGCAGCACCGGCGGCAGGCCCACGCCGGTGTCGGTGACTTCGATCACCAGGCGCTGAGTGCCGGGCGTGCGGCCATCCCTCCCGGTGCACCGGGCGCTGACCAGGATGTGGCCACCTTCCACTTTCGGTTCCAGCCCATGGCGTATGGCGTTTTCCACCAGCGGCTGCAGCAGCAAGGGCGGTACCGGTGCCTCGCGCAGGCCGTCGGGTAACTCCAGCGTGTAGGCCAGCCGGGGGCCCATGCGCACCGCCATCAGCTCAAGGTAGTCGCGCAGGCGGTCAAATTCGTTCGCCAGCGGATGTTCGGTACTGCGCAGGTAGGCAATCATGCGGTCCAGCATGTCCTGCGCGCGGGCCGGGTCGGTGCCGATCAGCACGCGCAGGTTGGCCAGCGTGTTGAACAGCATGTGGGGCTCGAGCTGGGTTTCCAGCAACTTGAGCTGAGCCTCGCTGGCCTGGCTGCGCACCTCGCTCACTTTGGCCTGGAGCCATGCGCTTTTGCCGCGGGTGTAGAAAAAGTACGTGATTGCCAGTGCAGACAGCACCGTGACGCCCGCAGTGACACGCAGCTCGACGGCGTCGTAGCGATACCAGGACGCGAAGCCGAACCAGGCATTGGTGATCGAGGTGCCTCCCAGAAAGCCCAGCACGTTGCCGACCGCCGGCAAGGCCACTCCAGCCAGGCCGGCGGGCCAGCCGGTTTCTTCGCTGGACGGGAAAAAATGGCGCCCGAAGTCAATCAGAAACCACGAGAGCAGGCCGATGGAAAGCGAGTAAAACAGCGCCACCTCGTATGCCTTGTGCGGCCTGAAGGCGTAGTGGATGGCTGCGATGGCCAGGCAAAAGGCAATGACCTGAAGCAGATGCCGTAGCTTGGCGATCCAGTCGATTTTCATGTGGACTTAGGGTAGCCAGCGTTCAGCGGCCGTTGCGATCTCGCTGGCGCTGCAGCCGATCGCGCTCTTTTTGCACCAGGCGTTCGCGCAGACCGCCGCCATCGCCCAGCGCAAACACAGAGATGCCGTGCAGTACCAGCCCAAGTCCCCAGCCGAGCAGCGGGTAGATCGACCAGGGGCGGTCGCCAAAGCCCTGGCGCGACATGCCAAACACCACCAGGTTGACCAGGATGAAGGCCGCCGCGTGCGCGTACCAGCCGAGCTTGGCACCGGCGCGCCGACGCGCCAGTTGTTCGATGTCGTCTGGGTTCATGGGGACTCGGGTAGGGTGCAGTGAAACCGATTTTAGGCAGGCAAGCGGGGAACACCGTGCGCCGTGCAGACGTGCCGAGTCGCCAGGCGCTGCATCACCCGCCCCGGCCGCCGCGCGAGAGCCGTTCGCGCTCGGCCTGCACCATGCGCTCGTGCAGATTGGTGCCACCCGCAAGGACGAAGACCACGGCGCCGTGAATCGCCAGCCCCAGGCCCCACCCCAGTGCTGGGAAGATCGCCCAGTTGCGCCCGCTGGCTGCGGAGATAGCCACAAGTACAAGGTTGACCAGCACGTACACGCAGGCATGGGTGTACCAGCCCAGTTTGGCATGGGCGCGCCGGCGCGCCAGGCGCTCCATCGGGTCGCGGCTGTGGTCGGGGAAGAGGGGGGTCATGATTCGCTCCATTTCGGCATGCAGGGACTAAAAAGGGGTTGTTCTGCTGGTTGCTGTGCCTGGGCGGCCGGTCGCCTTCAAGCCACCACGCCGCTGGAAGGCAGCGCGGCAGAGCGCCAGACCATGCGCAGCAGCCGGACCGAGCGGGCGGCAAACAGACCGTTGAACACGCCATAAAGCGTTGCAATCTGCAGCGCAAACGTGGTGTCGCGCGCCAGGGCCGGCTGCATGACCAGTTCCACGCCCACCAGATACTTGGTCAAAAAAATGCCCAGGATCAACGCCAGTGGCATGGCACTGCCCGGCAGGTGAAAGCTGCGCGTGTCGGCCGCATACCGCGTGCCCGGCGCAGCGTGGGGCTGAAGCCAAAGCGCGAGGCCTGCCGTTACCAGCGCGGCCGCCAGCCATACCGCTGCGGCGCGGGTGCCCTCACCGGCGGGCCCGAATGCCGAGATCACCCCGTAGGCAGAGAGGATGGCCATGGCCACCGGCGTGGCCAGCACGCGCAGCAGGCCGGCGCTGCGTGCAAACATCTGGCTCGCGCCCAGCCCGAGCAGGCCGGCCAGCAGCCCCCAGACCCAGTAGGGCGTCTGCTGCACGATCTGGACCATGGCGCCCGGCTGGCGGATGAGAAGTTCAATCAGCATGGAAACGGCTCCGTTCATCGTTCTTTGATGGTGTGGGTGACAGGGAGACCACAGGGCATTGCCCAGGAACCGGTTGGGCAGCAGCGTGAAGCCGCCTGCCACCACGCAGGCGCCGATGTAGATACTCTGCATCGTGATGCGGTGGCCCGTCATGTTGCGGCGGGCCAGGTAAACGAAAGCTACGACCAGCATTCCCAGCGTGACGGGAATCAGCAGGTGGATGAGTCCGAAGCTGCCCCAGCGGGGCCCCACCTCGCTGCTGATAAAGAGGGCCGACACGGCGGTGGCAACCATGGTGGTCACCCAGGCATAACCGGCAGCACGGTGCAGCCGGGGGCGCTGCTGCGTGCCCTTGCGCGCCCACAGGGCCACAGGGCCGAGGGCGACAGCCGCCAGTGCGGCGGCAAGGTGGATGGCGATGGCGGGGGTGATTTGCATGGCGGGGCTCCTTTCGTCAGCGTTCGATGCAGCGGACTGTGCCCGCCCCCGCAGTACGCCACCATGCTCGTGCGACGAAATGCCAGGCGGGCGGTGTGAAATGCAGTCGTCCGGCGCGAACCGCGAGGCCGCAACCGGTGTGTAGCGCATGGTGCGGATCGGGTTGGGGGCCGTCACCCTGCCGCCCCCGGAGCCAGCGGGCACCGCGTCTTAACCCCGAGGTTTACTTTTCTTCGCACAGCGTTCAGGACGGCGCCCCGGTTCACCCTCTACGATTCGGCACGCGCCGCCTTGGTGCAGCGCGGGCCCGCCGGCCCCGATCCGTACCGAGTTCCCCAGAAATACCGCCATGAATCCGCAAGAAGTCCCCGCACCCGTGCCCGCATCCCCACCCCCGGCCCCCGGTGCGAAGCCCCGGCGTTCCCGCTGGGTGGGCACGCTGGTGGCGCTGGTGCTGGTGGCCCTGGTGGGTGGCGGGGCGTGGTACCTGGTGCAGCGGGCCAACGGAGGCGCCAGCGATGCCCCTGCACGGCCCGGCGGCGGCCGGCCCATGGTGACCGTGGGCGATGCCGTGGCGCGCCGCGCCGATCTGCCGGTCATCATCGATGCGCTGGGTACCGTGATTCCGGCCACGTCGGTCACCGTGCGCCCGCAGGTGTCGGGCCTGCTGACCGAGGTGCTATTCACCGAAGGCCAGATGGTGAAGAAGGGGCAGCTTCTGGCGCAGATCGATCCGCGGCCGTTTGAGCAGGCGCTGCTGCAGGCCCAGGGAACCCGCCAGCGCGACGAAGCGCAGCTGGAGAACGCACGCCTCACACTGGAGCGCTACCGCACCCTGCTGGCGCAGGACTCCATTGCGCGGCAGGACGTGGACACCCAGGCGGCCCTGGTGCGCCAGCTGGAGGGCACGGTGATGACCGATCGCGCGCAGGAAGGTACCGCCAGGCTCAACCTCGGCTACACCCGCATCGTGGCGCCTGCGTCGGGCCGCATCGGCCTGCGCAGCGTGGATGCGGGCAACTACGTCACCTCGGGCGACGCCACGGGCCTGGCCACGATCACGCAGGTCAACCCGATTGATGTGCAGTTCTCGGTGCCGCAGGACCGCGTGGGCGACATCCGCGCGGCCCAGGCGGCGTCGCCAGCCCTGGTGGTCACTGCGCTGGACCGCACCCGCAAGACCGAGCTGGACAAGGGCCGCTTTTCCACGCTGGACAACCAGGTCGACACCACGACCGGCACCGTGAAGGCCAAGGCCCGCTTCGACAATGCCCAGGGCACGTTGTTTCCCAACCAGTTTGTCAACGTGCAGCTGCTGCTGCGCACGGTGTCGGCTGTGGTGGTGCCCGTGACGGCCGTGCGCACGGGCGCCAACGGCGACTATGTGTACGTGATCAATGAAGACCGCAAGGTGTCCCTGCGCAAGGTGGTGCGCGGGCAGGCCACGGTGGGGCAGATGGCCATCACCGAAGGCCTGAAGGAAGGCGAGCGCGTGGTGACCGAGGGCGGCGACCGCCTGCAGGACGGCATGGCTGTGCAGCTGCCGGGGGCGCCCGGAGCGCGCGGCCCCCGCGGTGGCGCGAGCGGCCCGCGCGGCGCGGCCAGCGGGCCACGGGGCGGGGCCTCGGCCCCCCAGGCTGGAGTCGAGGGCGAAGCCGGCCAGCGGCGCCAGCGCCCGGTGCAGACGCCGTGATCGCGGGCCGCCAAGCATGAGTCCTTCGCGTCCGTTCATTGAAAGGCCGGTGGCCACGGCCCTGCTGATGCTCGCCATCGTGCTGGCAGGGCTGCTGGGGTTCCGGTTTCTGCCGCTGTCGGCATTGCCCGAGGTGGACTACCCCACCATCCAGGTGCAGACCCTGTACCCCGGCGCCAGCCCCGAGGTGATGAGTCGCACGGTGAGTGCGCCGCTGGAGCGCCAGTTCGGCCAGATGTCGGGCCTGGAGCGGATGGCGTCTTCCAGTGCGGCAGGCGTTTCGATCATCACGCTGCAGTTCGGTCTGGGGCTGGCGATTGATGTAGCCGAGCAGGAGGTGCAGGCCGCCATTAATGCAGGCACATCGCTGTTGCCAGCCGATCTGCCCGCCCCACCCGTGTACGCCAAGGTCAACCCGGCCGATGCGCCGGTGCTGACCCTGGCCATCAGCTCTGACACCCTGCCCCTGACCGAGGTGCAGAACCTGGTCAACACGCGCCTGGCGCAGAAGATCAGCCAGGTGACGGGCGTGGGGCTGGTGACGCTGGCGGGCGGCAACCGGCCCGCAGTGCGCATACAGGCCGACACCAAGGCGCTGGCGTCGTACGGCATCGGGCTTGACACGCTGCGCACGGCCATCACTACCTCCAACGCCAACAGCGCCAAAGGGAGCTTTGACGGCCCCCAGCGCTCCTACACCATCAACGCCAACGACCAGCTGGTGACGGTGGACGACTACCGCAACCTCATCGTGGCGTGGCGCAACGGTGCGCCAGTACGCATGATGGAAGTGGCCCGCGTGGTGGATGCGCCCGAGAACAACCGGGTGGGCGCCTGGGCGAACGAGACACCTGCGATCATTTTGAATGTTCAGCGGCAGCCGGGGGCGAATGTGATCGCCACGGTGGACAGCATCAAGAAGCAGCTGCCCGAGCTCAAGGCCGGCCTGCCTGCGTCGCTCAAGGTGGAGGTGCTGTCAGACCGCACCACGGGCATCCGTGCATCTCTGCTGCATGTGGAGATGGAGCTGGCGCTGGCTGTGCTCATGGTCGTACTGGTCATCTTTTTCTTTCTGCACAGCCTGCGGGCCACGGTGATTGCCAGCCTGGCCGTTCCGATCTCGCTCATCGGAACCTGCGGGGTGATGTACCTGCTGGGCTACAGCCTCAACAACCTGACCCTGATGGCGCTGACCATTGCCACTGGCTTCGTGGTGGACGATGCGATCGTGATGATCGAGAACATCGCCCGCTACCTTGAAAAGGGCGAGCCGCCCTTCAGCGCGGCCCTCAAGGGCGCCACGCAGATCGGCTTCACCATCATCTCGCTCACGGTGTCGCTGATTGCGGTGCTCATTCCGCTGCTGTTCATGAGCGATGTGGTGGGGCGGCTGTTTCGTGAGTTTGCCGTCACGCTGGCCATCACCATCCTGATCTCGGGCGTGGTGTCGCTCACGCTGGTGCCCATGATGGCCGCGCGCTGGCTGCGTGCCGAGCCCGAGGGGGGCGGCAGTGGGTTTGCGCGGCGCATCAACCACGGATTCGAGCGCGTGATTGCCGGGTATGACAGCTGGCTGCGCTGGGTGCTGCGCCACCAGGGCGCCACGCTGGTGGTGGCTGTGCTCACACTGGCGCTGACGGCGCTGCTGCACGTGCTGATCCCCAAGGGGCTGTTTCCCACGCAGGACACCGGCCAGCTGCAGGCGCGGCTGGAGGCATCGCAGGATGTCTCGTACGCCCGCATGACCGAGCTGCAGCAGGCGGCTGCGCGCGCCATCCTGGCGGACCCCGATGTGGCGTCGCTCAGCTCGTTTGTGGGGGTGGACGCCGCCAACAACACCATGCTCAACACGGGCCGCATGCTGGTCAACCTGAAGCCCGAGCGGGGCAGCCAGGCAGAAATCATGGAACGCCTGCGCGAGCGGGTGCGTTCCGTGGCCGGCATCACGCTGTACCTGCAGCCCACGCAGGACCTCACCATCGACGCCGAGACGGGCCCCACCGAATACCGCGTGTCGATTGGCGGAGTCGATTCAGCCCAGGTCAACAGCTGGACGAACAAGCTGGTGGAACGCCTCAAGGACGAGCCGCGGGTGCGCAATGCCACTACCGATGCAGGGGCGCAGGGACTGTCGGCCTTTGTCGACATCGACCGCAACACCGCGTCGCGCCTGTCGATTACCGCGAGCGCGGTCGACGACACGCTCTACAGCGCCTTCGGCCAGCGCATCGTCTCGACCATCTTCACCGAAACCAACCAGTACCGCGTCATCCTGGAGGCGCAGCCCGAAGGCCTGGCCAGCCCCGAAGCGCTGGGCACCCTGCAGCTGCGCACGGGCGCAGGCAAGCCCACGCCGCTGTCGGCCGTGGCCACCATCCGCGAACAGCTGGCCCCGCTGCAAATCACGCGGGTGGCGCAGTACCCTGCCGCCACGCTTGGTTTTGACAAGGCGCCGGGCGTATCGCTGGGCAGCGCGGTGGACGCGGTGCGCCAGGCCGCCCGCGACATCGGCATGCCCGCGGGACTTTCGATGGAGTTCCTGGGCGCGGCGGGCGCGTACGAGAAGTCGCTGTCCAGCCAGCTCTGGCTCATCCTGGCCGCGATGGTGTGCGTGTACATCGTGCTCGGGGTGCTGTACGAGAGCTACATCCACCCCGTCACCATCCTCTCGACCCTGCCCTCGGCCGGGGTGGGGGCGCTGCTGGCGCTGATGGTGACCGGCAACGACCTGGGCGTGATCGGCATCATCGGGATCATCCTGCTGATCGGCATCGTCAAGAAGAACGCGATCATGATGATCGACTTTGCCATCGACGCAGAGCGCCACCAGGGCATGGCGCCCGAGCAGGCCATCCACCAGGCGGCGCTGCTGCGCTTTCGGCCCATCCTGATGACGACGCTGGCGGCCCTGTTTGCCGCGCTGCCGCTGATGCTGGGCTGGGGCGAGGGCGCCGAGCTGCGGCGCCCGCTGGGGCTGGCCATCTTTGGCGGGCTGATCGTGAGCCAGATGCTCACGCTCTTCACCACGCCCGTGATCTACCTGGCGTTTGACCGCCTGGGCCGGCGCTGGACGGGCCGCGGTACTGCAGCGGCGCCCACAGCGCCTATGGCGCCGGTATCACCGGTAGCACCCGGGGAGGGCGTGTGAACCTCTCGCGTCCGTTTGTGGAAAGGCCGGTGGCCACGGTCCTGCTGACGATTGGCGTGGCGCTGGCGGGCATTGCAGCGTTTTTTGCGCTGCCCGTGTCGCCGCTGCCGCAGGTGGACTACCCCGCCATCACGGTATCGGCCACGCTGCCGGGTGCCAGCCCCGACACCATGGCATCGAGCGTGGCCACGCCGCTGGAGCGGCGTCTGGGCGTGATCGCCGGCGTGAACGAGATGACCTCGACCAGCTCGAACGGCTCGGCCCGAGTGAGCCTGCAGTTCGAGCTGAGCCGCGACATCAACGCAGCAGCCCGCGAAGTGCAGGCAGCCATCAACGGCGCACGGGTCGATTTGCCGGCCACGCTGCGCAGCAACCCCACCTACCGCAAGCGCAATTCGGCGGCGTCGCCTGTCATCATCCTCGCGCTGACGTCCGAGACGCGCACACCCGGCGAGATCTACGACGCCGTGTCGAACGTCGTGACCCAGCGGCTGTCGCAGGTGGAGGGCGTGGGCGATGTCGAGATTGGCGGCGGGTCGCTGCCCGCAGTGCGCGTGGAGCTGCTGCCGTTTGCCCTGAACCGCTACGGCATCAGCACCGAGGACGTGCGTGCCGCCATCCAGGCCTCCAACGCCAACCGACCCAAGGGCGCCATCGAGGGCGACGGGCGCCGCCTGCAGATCTACACGCCTTCACCCGCGCGCAAGGCGGCCGAATACGAATCGCTGGTGATCGCCTGGCGCAACAACGCGGCCGTGCGTCTGGGCGACGTGGCGCGGGTGATCGACGGCGTGGAAAACCGGCGCACGGTGGGCCTGTTCAACGGCAGCCCCGCCATCATCGTGCTGGTCACGCGCCAGCCCGATGCCAACATCATCGAGACGGTGGATTCGGTGCGGGCGCTGCTGCCCGACCTGCAGGCCCAGCTGCCGCAGGACATCAAGATCGCGGTGGCCTCGGACCGCACCAACACCATCCGCTCGTCACTGCACGAGGTGGAGCTGACGCTGATGGTGTCCATCGTGCTGGTGGTGCTGGTGGTGGGCGTGTTCCTGCGCAAGGCGCGTGCCACGGTGATCCCGGCGGTGGCCACGGTGGTCTCGCTGCTGGGCACCTTCGGGGTGATGTACTTCCTGGGCTTCAGCCTGAACAACCTGAGCCTGATGGCCCTGACGGTGGCGACCGGCTTTGTGGTGGACGATGCCATCGTGGTGCTGGAGAACACCGCGCGCCATATCGAGGCCGGCATGGACCGCGTACAGGCAGCGCTGCTGGGCGCGCGCGAGGTGGGCTTTACCGTGCTGTCCATCAGCCTGTCGCTGGTGGCAGTGTTCATCCCGCTGCTGTTCATGGACGGGCAGGTGGGCCGGCTGTTCCGCGAGTTTGCGGTGACGCTCTCGGTCGCCGTGATGATCTCGCTGGTCATATCGCTGACCACCACGCCCATGATGTGTGCGCTGCTGCTACGCGCCCACGACCCCGCCCGTGACAAACCGCCGGGGCGCATTGCCCGATGGGCAGACCGTGGCTACCAGGCCGTGCTGCGCGGCTATGCGCGCAGCCTGGACTGGGCGCTGGCCAGCCAGTGGATCGTGGTGGCCATCTTGCTGGCGGTGGTCGGCATGAACGTGTACCTGTTTGCCAAGATCCCCAAGGGCTACTTCCCCGAGCAGGACAACGGCCAGCTCAACGCCGGGCTGCGGGCTGACCAGAGCATCTCGTCAGAAGCCCTGGCGCGCAAGCTTCGCCAGGCGGTGGACATCATCCGCAAGGACCCTGCAGTGGACACGGTGGTAGGTTTTTCGGGCGGCAGTCGCGCAGGCGGCGGTTTCATGTTCGTCAACCTCAAGCCTCTGAAGGAGCGGACGGACGGCACCCAGGCCGTGATTGCGCGGCTGCGTCCGCAGCTCAACCAGATCACCGGGTTGCGCGTGTTTCTGAACCCGGTGCAGGACCTGCGCATGGGCGGGCGGTCCAGCAACTCCACCTACCAGTACACCCTCAAGAGCGACAACCTGGCCGACCTCAAGCTCTGGGCCACCCGGCTGACCGACCGGCTCAAGTCCGAGTCGCTGCTGCAGGATGTGGACACCGACCAGGCCGAAAACGGCGTGGAGACCTATGTGGAGGTGGATCGCGCCAGCGCCTCGCGACTGGGCGTGAGTTCGCAGGCCATCGACAGCGCGCTTTACAACGCTTTTGGGCAGCGGTCGGTCGCCACCATCTACAGTGAGCTCAACCAGTATGCCGTCATCATGGAATGGGCGCCCGAGTACACCCGCGGGCCGCCCGCCCTCAAGGATGTGTATGTGGCGGCCAATCCGACAGGCAGCGTTGGCAGCGCCGCCAATCCGGCACAGCGCGGGGCGTCCACGGGCAACGTGCTGAGCACCGCGCCGTCGACCATGGTGCCCTTGAGCGACATCGCCCGAGTGGTCGAGCGCGCTTCGCCCACGTCGATCAGCCATCAGGATGGTGAGCTCGCAACCACCATTTCGTTCAACATCGATGCTGGCACGTCTCTGGAACAGGCGCGGGCAGTGATCGAACAGGCCGAGGCAGACATCGCCATGCCGATCAATGTGCGGGGCAGCTTCCAGGGTACCGCCCTGAGCGCCCAGGAGTCGCAGAGCCAGCAGACCTTCCTGATCATCGCAGCGATTGTGGTGATCTACATCGTGCTGGGCGTGCTGTATGAGAGCCTGATCCATCCGGTGACGGTACTGACCACGCTGCCTTCAGCCGGTGTGGGAGCCGTGCTGTCGCTGATGCTGTTTGACATGCAGTTCACCATCATTGCCCTCATCGGGGTCTTCCTGCTCATCGGCATCGTCAAGAAGAACGCCATCATGATCATCGACTTTGCGCTGGAGGCCGAGCGTGCCCGCGGGCTGACGGCGCTGGAGGCCGTGCGCGAGGCCTGCATGCTGCGCTTTCGCCCCATCCTGATGACCACGCTGGCGGCTGCCCTGGGCGCGCTGCCGCTGGCCATCGGCTTCGGCCAGGGCTCGGAGCTGCGCCAGCCGCTGGGCATCGCCATCATCGGCGGGCTGGTTGCCAGCCAGCTGCTCACGCTGCTGACCACCCCCGTGGTCTATGTGCTGCTGGACCGCCTGCGCACCCGCACGCCGGATGAGCGCAGGCTGAGCCGCGCCGCCGGGCATGACGAAACCGGGGCCGCTGCATGACCCCTCTGATCACCGATTCCATGACTGCTTTCACCGCTGCGCCTTCCAGGGCCCGTACCGCCTTGCACCACCGTGGAGCCGGCGCGGCAGAAGCGCCATCCGCTGCCACGGGCAACCAACCGGTCGCGCGCAGCGTTGTGCCGTGCAGGCTCCTGGCACGCGCGGGGGCCGTAGCAGGCTTGTGCACTTTGCTGGCTGCGTGTTCCACCGCGCCACCGTACACCCCGCCCGCAGCCCCGGTACCGGCCGCCTTCAAGGAGGCCTCGGCCACCTGGATGCCCGCCGCGCCTGCCGATGCGATGGACCGCGGCCCCTGGTGGGAGATGTTTGGCGATGCCGAGCTCAACCGTCTGGCCGCGCAGGTGCAGCTGTCCAACCAGAACATTGCGGCTGCCGTGGCCGCGTACAGTCAGGCCCAGGCGGTGGTCCGACAGGAGCGCGCCGGGTTGCTGCCGGGCGTCAGGCTGAGCGGCGGGGCGTCGCGCGCGGGCGGCGAGGGCGCCAGCCGCTCGGGCACCAGCACGCAGGCCACGCTGGCAGCCGATTGGGCGCCGGACCTGTGGGGGCGCCTTGCCGGCAGCATCACGAGCGCCCAGGCCAGCGCACAGGCCAGCGAGGCCGACCTGGCCTCGGCCCGTCTGTCCGCCTCTGGCACGCTGGCATCCGCCTATTTCCAGCTGCGCGAAGCCGATGCCGAGCTGGCCCTGCTGGACGCCACTGTCCAGGGGTACGAGCGAAACCTGCAGATTGCGCGCAACCGTTATGCCGCAGGCGTGGTCGCCGAGACCGACGTGCTGCAGGCGCGCACCCAGCTGGTCAATGCGCAGGCCGACATGGCTTCGGTCCGCCAGAACCGGTCGCGCCTGGAGCACGCCATGGCGGTGCTCACCGGCCAGCCACCCGCCGCCTTTGCGGTCGCACCGGCGCTGGCCTGGTCGGCGCAGGTCCCACCCGTACCTCTGTCGGTGCCGTCGGCTTTGCTGCAGCGTCGGCCTGACATCGCAGCCGCCGAGCGCGCGGTGGCTGCCGCCAATGCCCAGATCGGCATACAGCGCGCTGCCTATTTCCCCAGCATCAGTCTGGGCGCATCGCTGGGCAGCGGCGGCGGCAGTGTTGCCGACCTGTTCCGCGCATCCACCAGTGTGTGGTCGCTGGGGCTGTCCGTGGCGCAGACGTTGTTTGACGCCGGAGCCACCGCTGCGCGGGTGCAGGAGGCCGAGTCCTCCCGCGACGCCCGGGTGGCGCGGTACCGGCAGACGGTGCTCGAGGCCTTCCAGGGCGTGGAAGACCAGCTGGCTGCACTGCGTACGCTGCACGAGCAGGAGCCTCTGCGCCGTGAAGCGGTGGCTGCCGCAGACCGGGCGGCGCAGCAGCAGATCAACCGCTATCGGGCCGGCCAGGTGAGCTATTCCGAGGTGGTGGCGGCGCAGGCGTCAGCCCTGTCGGCACAGCGGGCGTTGCTGCAGCTGCAGGTCAATCGCCAGCTGGCGGCAGTGGCACTGGTGCAGGCCTTGGGTGGGGGTTGGCAAGCGCGCTGGCAGCCGCAGCCCTGAACGATAATCCCGCACCTCCAGGCATCCTCCGCACGGTCACGGCGGCCTGCGTCGCAGCGCTTCCACTGGATGCAAGCGGAGGCTCCATGGACCTTCATTTACTCCTGATTTGATAGCTATATGCCATTATGGAGTATGGGCTTCAGGCCTTTTTGACCCAATTTTTCCAAGGAACACGAGTGGACGTCGTATTGCTGGCCAAGGCCGCTGTCATGGGCATCGTCGAAGGGCTGACGGAGTTCCTGCCCATTTCATCCACGGGACACCTCATCCTGGCCGGGGCACTGCTGGGGTTTGATGATGCCAAGGCGAAGGTCTTTGACATTGCCATCCAGACGGGTGCCATCTTTGCCGTGATCCTGGTGTACTGGCAGAAGATCCGCGAAACCCTGGTGGCGCTGCCTACCGAGCGTCAGGCCCAGCGGTTTGCCCTCAACGTGTTCATTGGTTTCGTGCCTGCGGTCATTCTCGGGCTGCTGCTGGGCAAGGCGATCAAGGCGCACCTTTTCACCCCGGTGGTGGTGGCCAGCACGTTCATCATTGGCGGGTTCATCATCCTGTGGGCCGAGCGCCGGTCCCCCGCCCACACCCGCGTGCAGACGGTGGACGAGATGACGCCGCTGGATGCGCTGAAAGTCGGGCTGGTGCAGTGCCTGGCCATGGTGCCAGGCACCAGCCGCAGTGGCGCCACCATCATTGGCGGCATGCTGCTCGGGCTGTCGCGCAAGGCGGCCACCGACTATTCCTTTTTCCTGGCGATGCCCACGCTGATCGGCGCCGGGGTGTACAGCCTCTACAAGGAGCGCGCCATGCTCTCGGTGGCTGACGTTCCCATGTTTGCGACGGGTCTGGTGTTTTCTTTCCTCAGTGCCTGGCTGTGCGTGCGCTGGTTGCTGCGCTACATCAGTACGCACAGCTTCGTACCGTTTGCTTACTACCGCATTGTGTTCGGCATCGTGGTGCTGGTCACGGCGTGGACGGGCTGGGTGCAGTGGGCGGAGTGATATGGCCATAGACCACTGCAAGCAGATTTGCGTGCCCGCCGGCGGGGGGAGCTTGCGAGCCCTGGCCCTGGTGCTTGTGCTTGGAAACGTACCTCTGGCGGCATGGGCCCAGGCCGCAGATGCGCCTTCGGCCCCGACAGTCCTGTCTGCCGCACCCGGTCTGGACGGCGAAGGCGTGATGCCAGCCCCGGCAGCCTCGCCTCCGGCCTTCAACTACGCGCTGGGGTTGCTCGTCAGCAACGGCCCCGACTACGCCGGAGGCGGAAGCCGCAAGACAGGGCTCAGGCCGGCGTGGGCCATCGAGTACGGACGGTTTCGCGTGAGCAGTTCACGCGGCAGCGCCTTTCTGGGGCACGGGCTCAGCCCGCGGGAGTCAGGTGCCAGCGCCACGCTGGCACGCAGCGACCAGTTCAACCTCAGTGCCTCGTTGCGCATCGACCGGGGCCGCGATGAGTCTGACGCGCCGATCCTCACAGGGCTGCCTTCGGTGCGAGCCACCTTGCGCGGGCGGCTCAGTGCGGGTTATGCGCTGACCCCGCGATGGTCGCTGGGGGCCGGGTTGTCGCAGGATATTCTGGGTCGCGACGGGGGCGCGCAGTGGACGACCAGCGTGGGCTACACATGGCCCCTGAGCGAGCAGACCCGCATGTCTTTCGGCGCCGGGGCCACCTTTGCCGACCGTACCTACCTTCGCTCGCATTTCGGAGTGCCTGCCGCAGGCGTGGGGGCGCTGCCCGCGTTCGATCCGGGCGCCGGCCTTTACAGCGTGGATGGCGGCGTTGAGGTGATGTCAGCACTTAACCGCCAATGGGTGGCGCTGGCAGCGGTCCGGGCCTCACAGCTGCGCGGAGATGCACGCAGAAGCCCGCTGACCATCGAGCCCACGGGGTATTCGGTATCGCTGGGGCTTGCGTACCGCTGCTGCCGATAGATTCGGAGCGCGCTGGCGGTTCGCGCTCAGTTCGATGACAGCGCCAGGTCGCCCTTGTTGCGGCGCAGGCAGAACTTGCCGCCCTGCTTGCCGCTGTACATCGCCGCGTCGGCCAGCTTGAGCAATCCTACGGCGTCGTGGCTGTCCCATGGCGCCAGCGCGTAGCCAATGGTCAGGCCCACCTCGACCTGCACCGTCCCCAGCGAGAACGGCAGGCGAAAGGCGTCCAGCAGCTTCTGCCCGAGTTCGTGCGCCTGGTGTTCACTGGACAGTTCCCCCGTCATCACCACAAACTCGTCTCCACCCAGGCGTGCCACCACGTCGCTCTGTCGCACGTGGCGCTGCAGCCTTCGTGTAACGGCAACCAGGAGTTCGTCGCCCACGTCATGGCCATGCTGGTCATTCACCGGCTTGAATCCGTCCAGGTCCATCACGTAGACGGCCAGCATCCGGTCAGGTCTGCATCGTGACAGGGCAGTGTTCAGCGACATGTTCAGGCCGCGGCGGTTGGGCAGGCCGGTGAGAGGGTCGGTGTGGGCCAGCGAGCGCATGGCGTCACGCTCCTGGTTGGCACTCACGGCCTGCATGCGCAAGGCCTTGGTGCGCAGCCCCAGCACGCGCATGAACAGCAGCATGTCCAGCGTAGCGCCAAACTGGAAGGAGTGCAGCGTCCAGAAGTTGACGGGCACCCAGCCTCGGATCACGCCGATGACGATGGCGGTGGCGACGAAGTACACCAGCCAGGCCAGCAGCAGGCTGCTACCCACCGCATCGCCGCGGAGCGAGCGCTGCACCGCCCCCGGAATCCCCATCAGGGCGGGCACCAGCCCCATGATGCTGATGATGGCGGCAATCGCCGGGGTGCTGAGAACGTCCAGCGCATACACGAGCGCCAGCAGGGCGCACAGCATCGCACCACCGCGCATGCTCTTGAGCAGCAGGCTGTGCGGGCGGTCGCCCGCGAGCGCCTGGCTGATGAAAAGGAAGGACCCGCACGTGGCCAAGAGTGCCGAGAGCCCCGCCGCATGGGCCTCGACCCAGGGCAGATCCCGCCACAGGTATTGCGTGCCCAGCCCGAACAGATGTACCGAAAACAGCAGGCTGCCGGTGGTGAGCAGGGCATACTGGGCGAACAGCACCTCCCGCAGGTTCACCCACTGGGCCAGGCTGTAGATGAGGAGGCACAGGGCCAGGCCGGTGAGGACGCCCTGCAGCATCTGCTCGTTCAGCGCGGCGCTGTTCCATTCGGCCGGCTTCATCAGGTGGATGGGCAGCACCATGGCGCCGCGTGTCTCGACACGCAGCAGCACCTCGTATTCCCCGCCGGGCTGCACCGCGAGGGTCGCAGCATGCGAGCGACTGCGCAGCGGGCGCTCTGCAAACGGCTGCAGACTGCCCAGCCGCACCTCCTGCAGCACTTTGTCAGCGGCCACCAGGTAAACGTCCACCCGGTTGAGCACGGGGTAGTCAATGTCCAGCACCCAGTGGCCGTCAGAATCGGGCGATACCGCCACAGGCAGTCTGAGCCACACCGGCTCGGCACGCACGCCCAGCGTGCCACTGTTCCCCGCAGGGGGTTCGAACGCTGCGAGTCGCCCCAGCACATCGTGCACGGTGAGTTCGCGGGAGGGGTCGGGCAGCACGCTCACCGATGACCAGACCTCTGCCACCGGGACCTCATCGGTCAAGAGCGTGGCGCCTTTGGCCCACGCTTGCGGTACAGCGGTGCCGACCAAGAGCAAAGCGGCGATTGTCCGGCCCAGCCACAGCGCCGCCAGCCACCGCCATGCGGCAGCAAGGACAGGCGGGCGAGCCGGCCGGTCCCCTGCCGGCCTCCAGGGGTAGGGCACGGCCCTGACCAACGCGAGTAGTGGGTCCATGGTCATGCTGCGGCCTCCTCGCCGGCACGGTCGTTGATCCCCCGGGTACGCCGCAGGGTGCGTTTGCCATCCTTTTTGCCGGCATACATGGCGGAGTCGGCCAGTCGCACCAGCGACTGCGCGTCCTGGGCATCCAGCGGCGCAAGCGCGTAGCCGACGGTCAGGCCGACATCGATCTGCAACGGACCCAGTTCAAACGCAGTGTCAAAGGCAGCCAGCAGTGCCATTCCGATGTCCTCGGCCTGCTGCGGGGTGTCCAGGCCGTGCGCCATGATGATGAATTCGTCTCCACCCAGGCGGGCCACCACATCGACGTGCTGGCGCACATTGGCCTGCAGGCGGTGTCCCACGGCAACCAGCAGGTCATCGCCGACGTCGTGGCCGTACCTGTCATTGATGGGCTTGAAGCCATCCAGGTCGATCAGGTAGACGGCCACCAGCCGGTCGGCAGTGCACCACTCGAGCGCTGCGTTCAGCTCTCGCTGCAGCCCGCGCCGGTTACTGAGGCCCGTCAGAGGATCGCTGTGGGCCAGGCGCCGCATGATGTCGCTATCGCGCCGGGCTTCCTGGGCTTCGACCCGGATCGCCCTGGCGCGCAGGCCCATCACGCGCAGGAAAAGCAGCATGTCGATGGTGGCGCCGAACTGGAACGAGTGCATCGTCCAGAAGTTGGCGGGAACCCAACCCTGGACCAGGCACACCATGACTCCGGCGGCCACGCCGTAGGCGACCCAGGCCACCAGCAGTGTGGCGCCGATGGCATCCTTCTGCCTTACGCGTGCGAGTGCCGCGGGCACGCTCAGGATGGAAGGCAGCGGGCCCACCAGGCTCATGAATGCAATGGCAATCGGGACGCTGACCCAGCCCAGCATCATGGCTACACACAGTGCCCCCGTGATGGCGGCGCCCCAGCGCATGGTGCGCGTGTACCGGGTGGGGTGCCGGCTGTCGGAAAGCGCATGGCCCAGGAACAGGAACGAGCCTGCCAGGGCCGTCAGACCAGCGGCTACGCCCCCGTGACGCGCCATCCAAGGGTTGTCAGGCCACAGGAATTGCGCGCCGATCCCGAAGAACTGCAGCGAGAACCCCGCGCTGCCGATCACCACCAGCGCGTAAAACGCGAACAGTCGCTCTCGCTGTGTGACCCACTGGATGAGGCTGTATGCCAGCAGGAAAAAAGCCAGTCCGTTGAGCAGACCCTGCAGCATCTGGTCGCGCAAGGCGTGGTGCAGCTGGCCGGGCATCGTCCCTATCGTGATCGGCAGGATCAAGGGCCCCGTGGCCTGTATCCGCAAGAGCAGGTCGTAGGGCTGGCCGGGCTCCATCTCGAACGCCATGGCAGGGGTGCGACTGGCCAGCTGCGATGTTGAAGTGTCGTCGCTGAGCTGCCGGACGATCGTGCCGCCCTTGGCGAGGTAGATGTCTGCCCTGAGCGATGCGTAACCGACGTCGACCACCCAGGGCGTGTCGGATGCCTGCGGCGCGACGACCGGAATGTGCAGCCACATCGCCCCCTTGTGGATGCCCAGTGATCCTCCGCGCCGGGTGGGTTGCTCGAATTCGTTCAAGCGCCCCAGCATGTCCTGTGCGGTGAGCCGGTAGGTCGGGTCGGCCTTGAGCGTGATGGCTTCCCACGGGTTGCCGCGTATGGTCTCTGCGGTCAGAGCCAGCGGTGCGTGGGTCTGCGCATGAGCGTGCACGCTCATGGCGAATGCCAGCAGCACCATTGCAGCCACCTGCGCCACGCCGCGGCACACGCGGCCTGCGAGGACCGTTCGGACCATGGCCAGGACGTTGCGAAGCAGCAAGTGCATGGGGCGCGACATGCAGTGGCGTGGCGGCCGCTAGCTGGGCCGCCGCGCTGGGGAGCCTTGCGCCGCCGTCGCGGCGCCCGCCAGATCGGCACTCCAGGTGCCGCGGGTGGTCAGCCGGTCTTCAAGGCGGTTGAGCCAGCGCGGAGCGCGTGCGTCGTCGCTCCAGCCGTGCACCAGTGCATCCACTTGCGACAGGAGGCCCGTGGGCAACTGAAGGGGGCGAGTCTGGCTCATGAGCACCCTGCTCATGAAGTGATAGCCCAGCACGCGCGTCAGCGCGCGGACCAGGGAAAACTGCGGCACGATGAGCCGGGCGATCGTGTCCAGCGCCCTGGCCACCAGCAGCACGGCCCAGAACAGCGCGACCGACAGCCAGGGCGCGGGCTGCGCCAACAGGCCGAGGTCGTGGGCGGTGGCGCGGCCGCACAGGTAGCGCGTCATCAGCGGCGGGAAGGGCTTGACGATCTTCCATGGCAGTGCGGCGGCCATCGTCTGCATCAAGGCCTGGCCCAGCGCCGGCCGGGGGTCGGGCGCGACTGGCTGCGCGCGGCCCCGGGCCTGCATGGCCGCCATCAGAGCCTTGCCTTCGTCCATCGTGTGGACCATGAGCGCGCGCTCGATGCCCAGCACATGGCCGACCACGTTCCAGGCGTGCAGGTAGGCTTCTTCGTCTGCCCTGGGAAGGCCAATGCCCAGCCTGCGCAGGAATACATATCCAAAGGTGAGCAGGGTGTAGGCCAGCTCCTCCTGGTTGCAGGGCAGGCCGTCGCGCGCCGTGTTCCATCCATGCGCGAAGAGTGTCTGGTACATCACGCCACGGCCGCCTGTGGCTGCTGGCAGGGGCTTCGCTTCGATGATGCCGTCGTGGCCCGCCTGCACACCGCGCACCATGTCTTGCGGGGAGCCATGCAGGATCAGGTTGCGCGCCATGGCATGGATGAGCCGCACCTTGAGCACCTGGGCAATGCCTGCGCCGCGCGCGGCAAGGCCGCCGTGCATCATCACCGGGAAAATCATGGCCGCGGTGGAGCGAATGCGGTACTCGGTGTTCTGCTCCAGCTGGCCGGTGGCGTGCAGCACGCTCGACAGGTCGGGCACCACATAACACTCGGGCAGGCTCGAGCAAAAAAGCAGGATGCACGACAGCGCCCCATGCTCCATGAACAGCTCTTCGGCGCGTTCGATCTGCGCTGCATCTGCCCATGGCGGCAGGACCTGCGCGGCCTGGATGTAGTGGTTCAGGGCATCGGCCATGGCGTCGTCCACATGGCCTTCGATTTCCCGGTTGCCGACGGTGCCCCGGACCGCGCCCCGCGGTGCAGTCCACCAGGCCAGGCTGGCGTTGTCGACCCACTGGTCCAGAAGGATGTTGACCGTCCGGATGCGCTCCCACTGCGGTGCGGTTTCATGGGCCACGCCCGTCGGCCATTCGCCCAGGATGGCGGCGACGGTCTGGTCGGCCAGCGGGTCGGCCTGGAGCTGGAACGCGTCCAGCTGTGCGGTGGTCAGAACGCCGTGGCTGCGCACGCTGCGGCTCATGCAGCCACCCCGCCCGTGGCGTGCCATCGCTGCAGGCCCGCCCATGCGCAGACCAGCGGGATACCCATGGCAAACGGAGCGATCGAACGGATTTCAACGGGGTGGCCGTAGATCATCTGAAACACCATGCCGGATGCGTAAATGCCAAGGGGTAGAAGCGCATGACGCGCAGTGAAAGTGCCCGGCACCCGCGCGGCAGGGCCGCGCGTTGACAGCCGGAAAGCCGCCATGATGACAAACGCCACGAACATCCAGCCCAGAAAGCCCTGCACTGTTTCCCCAAACCAGGCGCCGTCTGTCTTCACCATGATCCAGGCCTTCAGGACGAAGACGAAGTAGGGGTCTGCGCCCAGGTCGAACGCAGTCACGATCATCGCCGCCAGAAATGACAGCAAAACGGCAGGACCCACGCCCTGCGCGCGGTCCAGCGGCGCGTGCCAGACGATCAGGTTGGCCATGACAAAACCGGTGTAGGTCAGCGCAAACCACATGAGCGGAATCACGAAGGGCACATTGCCCACGCGGGGTCCCAGCACATCGGTGTAGTCGTACTCGCCAAAGAACCAGCCGTGGGTGGAACCCATCTGTTCGGCAAACCACCCGGCGCCCACAGCGATCACGACAAAGCGCAGGGCGCTTGCGCTGCCCAGCAGCCGGGCTGCATTGGCCCAGCAGGCTGCAAACATCACCACCGAAGCCGCCCCGATGGCCAGGGTGGTTGCATGCGCGCCATTCGCTGCCATCACGAGAAGAAGTGAAACTCCCAGGGCGAAACTCACCAAAGGCAGTCTTGCAGCCGGCAGCAGAGGGACGGACATGTCGGTCGTGTATCGGGGTGTAACTCCTGACAGTGTAGGGGATGGCCCGAAGGGGACGTGCCATTGTTTCCCCTGAGGCGAAAAACTGCCGGATCAGCATACGCAAGGGGTGCGCCCCCACCACAGGGCCGCTGATCAGCCCAGACCCCCGCAGAGGAGGCTCAGGAGCGCAGCGATTCCAGGTTGAGCAGCGATGCCTCGATGGCCGCCGCGGTGGCCACGGGCTTCTCCATCGGGAACAGGTGGCTGCCGTCGAGCATCATGGTGCGCCCTGCGGTGATGCGCAGCGTCATGGTCATGCCCACCTGCTTCATCTCGTCGGAATCGCGGCCGCCGATGAAAGCGGCAGGGCACTGCAGCGGGTGTGCCGAGAGCAGGCGTCCCAGGTTGTGGGGGAGGGTGTTGTAGATGGCGGTTTCCACGGCGCGGTCGAAGGCCAGCACGCGCTTGCCGTCGTGGTCCTGCAGGCCGTGGGCGATGTAGTCGGCCAGCACCTCGGGGTGCCACCGTGCAAACGTCTTCTTGCGGCGAAAGTGCTCCAGCGCCTCTTCATTGCTGGCCCAGCTGAAGCGGCGCTGGCGACTGACCTTGCCCGGCGAGATCGAGCCGACCACCTGCGTGCGCTTGGCCATCCCCAGTGCGTTTGCCTTCCAGCCGCCGATGAGCGGCGAATCGATGAGCAGCACGCCGCGCACCAGGTGCGGGTGGCGTGCAGCGGCCATTACGCTGAGGAACCCGCCCAACGAATGCCCCACCAGGAATACCGGTTCGCCCAGACGCTCGACCTGCTCCGTGGCGAAATCGGCCAGGTGCTGCACCAGGTGCGGCCAATTGTTGGAGACGGGGTAGCGCGGGTCATGCCCGTAGCGCTCGACCGCGGACACATCGAACCCGCGGGCGTTCAGGTGCCTGAAAAGCAAGCGGTAGGTACTGGCCGGGAAGCTGTTGGCGTGCGAGAAAACGATGGGGAGCATGGAAAAGGGCGAACTGGCAGGCGCCCGCAGGGCCTGTGCAAGGCTCAGATGAGCTTGTCCAGGTGGTTGGTGATCTTCTTGAGCGGCTTGCTGCGCGAGGGCGTCACCATGATCGGGACGTTGGTGGTGCCTCCGCTCCAGGCCGGGTCCTCGATGCTGTCGAACACCTGGCGCAGCTTGTGGCCCCAGCTGTCGTGCAGCATGCGGAAGTACGGGTTGTGCTCGTCGATGCAGATCACCTTCTCGGTCGAGAAGCGGTCCACCTCGTACACCACCAGGTCCAGCGGCAGGCCCACCGACAGGTTGGACTTGAGCGTGCTGTCCATCGACACCAGCGCGCACTTGGCGGCTTCGTCCAGCGGCGTTTCGGGCGTGAGCACGCGATCGAGCACGGGCTTGCCGTATTTCGACTCGCCGACCTGGAAGTACGGCGTCTCGGATGTGGCCTCGATGAAGTTGCCCGCCGAGTAGACCTGGAACAGGCGCATGCCCTCGCCCTTGATCTGGCCGCCGAACACCATCGACACATTGAAATCCACACCCGAGCGCTTGAGCGCCGTACCGTCGCGCTCGTGCACATGGCGCACGGCCGCGCCGAGCACGCGGGCGGCGTCGAACATGCTCTTGGCGTTCCAGATGGTCAGGCTCTCGCCCGTGTCGCTGTCCTTGAGCTGCTCGGTCTGCAGGATTTCGCGCACGGACTGCGAGATCGATAGGTTGCCGGCCGACAGCAGCACCATGAAGCGGTCGCCCGTTTTCTCGTAGACCATCATTTTGCGAAACGAGCTGATCTGGTCCAGGCCTGCGTTGGTGCGCGAGTCGGACAGGAAGACCAGCCCGGCATTGAGTTTGATAGCGACGCAGTACGTCATGTACAGGGGTGGGGAGATGTTGAAAAAGGAGCCGCGAGTTTAGTCCCCCGGGTGCAGGGGGCTGTGCCAGCCCAGGTGAGGTACTTCGGTTTGCTCTCTGAAGCCATCAAAAATGATAGCACTCGGGCATTATAAATACTGGGCTATAGCCCGATTTGACATGTTTTTTGCCTGCAAGGCTGCCCGGGCCGGCCCCGCGGCGATGGCAAGGCCTGGCGGCATCTACCGCGTCGCCAGCTTCTTGAGCTGGTACAGCGCATCGAGTGCCTCGCGCGGGCTCATGGCATCCGGGTTCAGGGCGGCCAGGGCTGCCTCGGCAGCGCTCGCGCCCATGTCTGGCGCTGCCGCGGGTGCGGCAAACAGGTCTACCTGCAGATCGTCTTCGCCCGCACGCTCCTCCAGCGCTGCCAGCGTGTGGCGGGCGTGGTGCAGCACCGGCGACGGCATGCCCGCCAGCTTGGCCACCTGGATGCCGTAGCTGCGGCTGGCCGGGCCGGGCTGGATCTCGTGCAGGAAGACGATGTCCGCACCCGCTTCGGCCGCGCTCACGTGCATGTTCACGGCGTGGCGTGCCCGGGCGGGCAGCTCGGTCAGCTCGAAGTAGTGCGTGGCAAACAGCGTGAACGCGCGCGTCTTGTCGTGCAGGTGCGTGGCAATGCCACTGGCCAGTGCCAGGCCGTCAAACGTGCTGGTGCCGCGTCCGATCTCGTCCATCAACACCAGGCTGTGGGGCGTGGCGGCGTGCAGGATCTGTGCGGCCTCGGTCATCTCCAGCATGAAGGTGGACTGCGCGTTGGCCAGGTCGTCGGCTGCGCCGATGCGGGTGTGGATGGCGTCGATGGGCCCCAGGCGGCAGCTCGCGGCGGGCACATGGCTGCCGATGCTGGCCAGCAGCACGATCAGCGCCACCTGGCGCATGTAGGTCGATTTGCCGCCCATGTTGGGGCCGGTGATGACCTGCATGCGCGTGTTGGCGTTCAGGCGCGTGTGGTTGGCAATGAAGGCGGTGCTGGATGCTTCGGCAAGGCGCGCCTCCACGACCGGGTGGCGGCCGCCTTCGATCTCGATGCAGGGCTCGGGCACGAACTGAGGCGCGCACCAGTGGAGCGTGAGCGAGCGCTCGGCCAGCGTGCACAGCACGTCCAGCGCGGCCAGTGCCTGGGCCAGGCGTGTCAGTGCGGCAATGTGGGGTTGCAGCTGGTCCAGGATCTGCTCGTACAGCCATTTTTCGCGCGCCAGGGCGCGCTCGTTGGCCGACAGGGCCTTGTCCTCGAAAGTCTTGAGTTCGGGCGTGATGAAGCGCTCGGCGTTCTTCAGCGTCTGGCGGCGGCGGTAGTCATCGGGCACGCGGTCCAGATGGCTGCCGGTCACCTCGATATAGAAGCCGTGGACCTTGTTGAACTGCACCCGCAGGTTGGGGATGCCTGTGCGCGCCTTCTCGCGTGTTTCCAGGTCCAGCAAAAAGGCGTCGCAATTGGTCTGGATGGCGCGCAGTTCGTCGAGTTCGGTGTCAAAGCCGCCCGCGATCACGCCGCCATCGCGCACCAGCGCCGCGGGCTCTTCGGCAATGGCAGCGCACAGCAGCGTGGTGCAGCCTTCTGGTGGGTGCAGGTGGTCAAAAATCTGAAGCAGATACGGCTCTGGTGCCTGTCCGGAAAGTGCCAGAAGCTCTGATTTCTGTAGCGTTTTGCTCAGTGCCACCAGTTCGCGCGGGCGTACCTGGCGCAGCGCAATGCGGGCGGTGATGCGCTCCACATCGCTCACGCCCTTGAGCTGTGCCCGCAGTGTGGCCCACGGGCCGGAGCCGCCGCCTGCGCCGCCCGCGCCGCGCAGGGCGGCAGTGGCCGACAGCCGCTGGCGCGCCTCGGTACGGTCACGCCGGGGCTCCAGCAGCCAGGTCTTGAGCAGGCGGCTGCCCATGCCCGTCATGCAGGTGTCCAGCAGCGAAAAAAGCGTGGGCGCGTCCTCGCCGCGCAGGGTCTTGACCAGCTCCAGATTGCGCCGCGTGGTGGCGGGCAGGTCGATCAGGTCGTCCCCGCGCTGCACCTGCACGCTGTGCACGTGCGTGAGGCTGCGGCCCTGCGTGTGTTCGGCATAGGCCAGCAGGCCGGCTGCGGCGGCGTGCGCCTCGCCCAGGCCGTGCGCACCCCAGGCCTGCAGGCTGGCGGCACCCAGGTGCTCCAGCAGCTTGCGCTCGCCCAGTGCGCTGTCAAACTGCCAGTCCGGCCGCAGGCTCATGGGGCAGCTGAAGGCGCCCGCCTGGCGCAGCACCGCGAGCTGTTGTTCAAAGCGCTCGGTCACGCCTGCGCTGTAGATCACCTCGCTGGGCGCCACGCGGGCCAGCCAGTGACCCAGTTCGTCCTGTGTGCATTCGGCCAGGTGAATGCGCCCCTGTGTCACGCTCAGCCAGGCCAGGCCGCAGCGCGCGCGCGGGCCCTGGTGTACTGCGAGCAGCATCGACTCGGATTTGTCGGACAGCAGCTCGGTGTCGGTCAGCGTGCCGGGCGTGACCACGCGCACCACCTTGCGCTCCACCGGCCCCTTGGTCGCGCCGACTTCGCCCACCTGTTCGGCAATGGCTACCGATTCGCCCATCTTGATGAGCCGCGCCAGGTAGTTCTCGAGGGCGTGGAAAGGCACCCCGGCCATCACCACCGGCTGCCCGCCCGACTGGCCGCGCTGCGTGAGCGTGATGTCCAGCAGCCGAGCCGCCTTCTCTGCATCGGCGTAGAACAGCTCGTAGAAGTCTCCCATGCGGTACAGGACGAGCGTCTCGGGGTACCCGGCCTTCAGGGCCAGGTACTGCTGCATCATGGGGGTGTG
>LNEG01000073.1 GCA_001464865.1 Burkholderiales bacterium Ga0074133 | reverse complement strand
AAGCGAAGGGGTCGCAGACTGAGGGTCGCCTTTCTTTTGGGTACTTTTCTTTGGCGAAGCAAAGAAAAGTACCTCGCCCGCCGGGGCGACTCCCGGCTCCCTCCCTGAACACGAGCATGGGGTAACCACCAACAATCAAGGCTTCGACAAGAGCAGCCCGAGCCGACGGTCACCCACCCACCACCGCCCGCCAAATCTCCCCCGCATGCGACACCCCAAACAACACCAGCCCAATCAACCCACCCACCACCGTCCCATTGATCCGGATGTACTGCAGATCCTTGCCGATGTTCAGCTCGATCAGCTCCGTCATCTCCCGCACATCCCACCGCCGCACGGTGTCCTCAATGTGCTGCGCGATGAAGGCAGACACATCCGGCGCCAGCCCCTCGGCCCAGCGCTCCAGCCGGTCATTGAACGACTGCCGCAACGCAGCATCCCCCGCCAGCGATTCCCCCAGCCACAACCCCAGCCTGCCCACCTGCCGCGCGAGCGCTGAGTCGGCATCGGCCAGGTCGCGCTGCAGTGCGCCGCGCAGGTCCAGCCACAAGGTCTGCACATAGCCGCCCACGGTGGCGTCCGTCTGCAGCCACAGGCGGATTTCCTCGCCCTTGCGCGCCCATTCAGGGTCGGTACGCAGACGCTCCACGAAGCGCTGCAGCGCGGTATCGAACTGCGCACGCAGGCTGTGCTGCGGGTTGGCGGCCACGTCGGCCATCAGGCTCTCCAGCGCGCGGGCCAGCAGCACAGAGCCCTTGTCGCCCAGCCAGTCGCTGGGTAGCAGCTTCTCGGTGCGCGGATGGTCTTTTTTCAGCCAGGCCACGATGCTTTGCGCGACCCAGGCGCGGGTCTGTTCGTTTTGCAGCAACTCGATGAGCTTACCCAGCACATCGTCCAGCAGCGCCTGGTGACGGCCGTTGTGCGTGAGGGTGTCGAGCACCGCCGCCAGCGCGCGCGACATGTCCACCTGCCCGATCAGCGCCCGCGCGGCCTTGTGGATGAAGCGCTCCACCTGCGCGTCCTGCACCATCTCCAGCGCGGCCGATGCCAGGCGCGTCGCCTGGTGGCCCAGCAGCGTGGCATTGCCCGGCGCAGTGAGCCACTGCGCAAGGCGTTCGGCCGGGTCGTGCCGGCGGATCAGCGCCACCAGCGAGGGCACATCCAGGAACTTGTCACGCACAAACGTGGCCAGATTGCGGCCGATGCGGTCCTGGTTGCGCGCGATGACCGCAGTGTGCGGAGTGGGCAGGCCCAGCGGGCGGCGAAACAGCGCCACCACGGCAAACCAGTCGGCCAGCGCACCCACCATGGCGGCCTCGGCCATGGCTTTGAGGCAGTTGAGCCCCAGACCGCGGTCGGGCACCAGGCTGGTGGCGATGAAGACCGCGGTCACCGCCAGCAGCAGGGCCAGGGCCTGCCGCTTGGCGCGGCGGAGAGCGCAAGCCTGATTAAAAGAAGTCGAATAGTTCAAGCTCACCGAGGTGCTGTGAATGCCTATGTCATCAGACAGGGTGACAAGGTAGTGGTATGTTCGTTCGCCGTCCTTGCCATGTGTTGACACATGGATCTACATACAGTAATTTCGCTAGACGTCTCAAAACCAAACCCCTGCCATGAACTGTGAATCAGCTTCCCAAAATTTCTCGAACTTCGTTGCAGGGCGCAAGTTCAAGACGATTCTTGCCGACCCACCTTGGCAGTTTCAGAACAGAACCGGAAAAGTAGCGCCGGAACACAAACGGCTTAGCCGCTATGGCACGTTGACCTTGGACGATATCAAGGCTCTTCCGGTAGCTGGAGCGGCAGCGGACCCTGCTCATCTCTACCTTTGGGTTCCAAACGCCCTTCTCCCAGATGGCCTAGCGGTAATGGATGCATGGGGGTTTCAGTACAAATCCAACATCATCTGGCAAAAAATCCGGAAGGATGGGGGCCCTGACGGTCGGGGCGTCGGCTTCTACTTTCGTAACGTCACCGAAGTACTTTTGTTCGGAACGCGTGGCAAAAAGGCTCGTACGCTGCAGCCAGGGCGCACTCAAGTCAACATCATGAACACTCGCAAACGTGAGCACTCACGCAAGCCAGACGAGCAGTACCCCCTGATTACCTCGTGCAGTCCAGGGCCCTATCTCGAGATGTTTGCGCGTGGCAAGCGAGAGGGATGGGCTATTTGGGGGAACCAAGCGGATGAAAGTTACACACCCACTTGGCCAACATACACCAATCACTCTCAAGCAGAAACTGGCCTCCAGTTAGCGCTCGCCTAAGCGGCCTCGCTACCGTCTGCAACGTCCTCTTCCGAAAGCGGCTCAACCTTTGCGCCGTCAAATACGATGATTGAGGCGGGCAAACCAATGAGCAACAGCGGACATGGATTGCCAACCCCACGCTCCACCCGGTGTATCAACTTGGACCAGTGCGTGGTGGCTTGTCCGAATTTGTTACCAACGAAGTTGTCAGCCCATGCGGTCGCGAAAGGCACAGGGTCTTTGATGCGAAGAACTCGCTTCAAGATATTGGCCCGCTGCTTGGGAGTCGGGACTACGCCGTTCTCAGAAAGCTTTTCTATCGAATCAATACCACGCTCGCCCGCGAATCGGTGGACTGCATCCCACAGGCTTTCCTGCAAAGATTGCCCGCGGGTAATGATGATTCCCACACTGATCGCACCCTCAGCGTGCAAGCGCTTGAAGTTCTCTAGATCTCGGTCATAGAACGGGTCCTTGTTGTTCCACTCGATTTCCATCGCAACAACGCCTGCGTCTACGTAACGCTTTACGTGATCAACTTCGTGAGAAGTGGATTCACGCGGTACCCCATCGATAGTCTTGCCGATTTCAAAAATATGCTTTTTCCAGTGCAGCGTGGCAAGAGCCTTCCGCAAACGTTGAGTGAACTGGGTTTCGCCACCGCCAGATCCAATGATCTCCGAGATCGGCAACTCAATTGCACTCAGGACTCGCTCTATTTCTATCAATGCCTCGGGGAACTCCCCCTCTAAGATTGATCTCGCATGCGATAGAAATAGAACATCGAACCCTTTGTCCCTTAGCGATTGAAGAGGGGCAGTGACCGGAGCCAAGCGAGCCATTCATTTCACCTTATCTAGTGCTGCTACCAGGTGGCCCACCGTGCGGTCCACGTTGTGCCATTTCTCCAGGCCGAACAGGCCGATGCGGAAGGTCTTGAAATCCGGGCCCTCATCGCACTGCAGCGGCACGCCAGCGGCGGTCTGCAGTCCCACTTCCATGAACTTCTTGCCGTTCTGGATGCCGGGGTCGGTGGTGTAGCTCACCACCACGCCAGGGGCCTTCCAGCCATCGGCCGCCACGCTGGGGAAGCCGCGCGATTCCATCAGCGCGCGCACTTTGGCGCCCAGTTCGATCTGCTCTTGCCGCACCTTATCGAACCCGTATTCACGCGTCTCGGCCATCACCTCGCGCAGGCGCACCAGCGCGTCGGTGGGCATGGTGGTGTGGTACGCGTGCTGGCCCTTTTCGTAGCCTTCGGCAATCTGCATCCACTTCTTGAGGTCGCACGAGAAGCTGCTGCTTTGCGTGCCCTCGATAGCCTGGCGGGCACGTTCGCTCAGCATCACCATGGCGCAGCATGGCGAGCCGCTCCAGCCCTTTTGCGGGGCAGAGATCAGCACGTCCACGCCCGTAGCCTGCATGTCCACCCACATGGCGCCGGAGGCCACGCAGTCCAGCACAAACAGCGCGCCCACTTCGTGCGCGGCGGCGGTGATGGTGCGCAGGTAGTCGTCGCTCAGGATGATGCCGCTCGATGTCTCGACGTGCGGGGCAAACACCACCTTGGGGCGCTCGGCGCGGATGGTGGCCGCCACCTCGTCGGCCGGGCACGGTGCCCAGGGCGCCTGCGGGCCGCTCCCCTGCTGGCGCGCCTTGCATACCACCGAGCCGCCACCCAGGCCCTTGTCGGCGTCGAAGATCTGCGTCCAGCGGTAGCTGAACCAGCCGTTGCGCACGATGAGCACCTTTTCCTGGTTGGCAAACTGGCGCGCCACCGCCTCCATGCCAAAGGTGCCGCTACCGGGGACCAGCACGGCGGTGTGGGCGTGGTAGACCTCTTTGAGCGTGCCCAGAATGTCCTGCACCACGCCGGTGAAGCGCTTGGACATGTGGTTGAGCGCGCGGTCGGTGTAGACCACCGAGAATTCGAGCAGACCGTCGGGATCGATATCGGGCAGAAGTCCGGGCATGGTGCAAAGTCTCCAACAAACAGGGGCGCCGCCCCATCAAGGGCGGGCGAGGCAAATCAGCTTAGCACGCACCACGCTGGCCGCGCAGGGCTCACCAGGTGTCGATGAACCGGTGCCCCAGCGGCCCGACCTGCGCCGACGCCAGCCCGCGCGCCAGCCAGGCACGCGTCTCAGCCGGGTCGATCACCGCATCGATCTCCAGCGTGGCCGCCATGTGCATGGCCTCGCCGTTGGCGTATGACTTGGCCAGCAGCCTGGCAAACAGCGCGTCGCGCTCGGCGCCCTCGGGCAGGGCCTCCAGCTCTTTTCGGAAACCCAGGCGCACGGCTCCTTCGAGCCCCATGGCACCAAACTCGCCCGTGGGCCAGGCCACCGTGAACACCGGCGCATGAAAGCCCCCGGCCGTCATGCCCATGGCGCCCAGGCCGTAGCCCTTGCGCAGCACCACGCTGAAGGTGGGCACGCGCAGGCTGGCGGCGGTCACAAACAGGCGGCTCACATGGCGCACCTGGGCCGTGGCTTCGACCTCAGGGCCGACCATGAAGCCGGGCGTGTCCACCAGGCTCACGATGGGCAGGCCGTGCGCGTTGCACAGCTGCATGAATCGCGCGCCCTTGTCGGCCGCGTCTGCGTCGATGGCGCCGCCCAGGTGTTGCGGGTTGTTGGCCAGCAGGCCCACAGGGCGGCCTTCGATGCGCGCCAGCGCGGTGTGGATGCCTGCCCCAAAGCCGGTGCGCAGCAGCAGCAGGCTGCCTTCGTCCACCAGGCCACTCATCGCCGCGCGGGTGTCGTACACGCGCAGGCGGTTCTCGGGCACCACGGCGCGCAGCAGGCGCTGGTCGGGTGCGGACCACTGCGAGGTGCGGCCCTGGAAGAACGACAGGTAGTGCCGCGCGGCCTGCACCGCCCCGGCCTCGTCATCGACCAGCACATCAATCACGCCGTTGACATGCTGCACGCGGCTCGGGCCGATCTGCTCGGGCTTGAACACGCCCAGGCCACCACCCTCCACCATCGCCGGGCCGCCCATGCCGATGTTGCTGGCACGGGTGGCGATGATCACGTCGCTGCAGCCCAGCAGCGCCGCGTTGCCCGCAAAGCAGCGGCCGGCGGCGATACCGATCACCGGCACCTGGCCTGACAGCGCGGCGTAACTAGCAAAGGTGTGCACATGCAACCCCGCCACGATGGGCATGTCGGTATCGCCCGGGCGGCCGCCGCCGCCCTCGGCAAACAGCACTACCGGCAGCTTCTGCGCCAGGGCAATGCCCAGCATGCGGTCGGTCTTGGCGTGGTTGCGCATGCCCTGGGTGCCCGCCAGCACAGTGGCGTCGTACGCCATGACCACGGCGCGGGATTTCTCGGGCCCGAACAGCCCACCATTGATGCCGCCGATGCCCGTCACCATGCCATCGGCGGGCGTGTTGGCGATCAGGTCGTCCAGGCTGCGGCGGCGAGTTTGCGCGGCGATGGCGAGCGCGCCGTATTCGATGAAACTGCCGTCGTCGCACAGGTCGGCAATGTTCTCGCGCGCCGTGCGGCCACCTTGGGCGTGGCGCTTGGCGATGGCTTCGGGGCGTGCGGCGTCGAGCGTGAAAGAGTGGCGGTCGATCACGCGCTGCAGGTCCGCCCGGATGTGGTCGGGGTCGTGCGCTGCGCTGCCCTGCACTGCCACATCAGCTGCGTCGTCCACGGCCTCCAGCACCAGCAGCGGCTGGCCCTGCGCAACGTAGCCACCGGGCACGGCCAGCAGCGCGCCCACGCGGCCCGCGTGCGGGGCCAGCAGCACGTGCTCCATCTTCATGGCTTCGAGCACGGCCAGCTCGGCGCCCGCGGCGACCACATCGCCCTCGGCCACGCTCAGCTGCACCAGGCGGGCGGGCATGGGGGCCAGCACGGCGCCCGCGGCAGCTCCAGAGGCCGAATTTTGGTCATATTGGCCTGAGGTCCTAGTGGAATCATCCTGAATAGCTATATTTTTAATAGCATTCAGCAACTCCGGCAGCAACGGCTCCAGCCAGCGTGTGTGGACCTGCTGGCTCTCCATTTCAGGCCGCGCGGCCAGGGCCTGCAGCAGTGCCAGGTTGGTGGCCACGCCTTCGATGCGGCACTCGGCCAGCGCCCGCTGGGACCGGCGCAGCACATCGGCAAAGCGCGGGCTGCGCGTGTGCACGATGAGCTTGGCCAGCAGCGTGTCGTAGTGCGGGGATGGCGTGCCGCCTGCGGTGCCGTGGGTGTCCACGCGCACGCCCGGGCCCGTGGGCAGGTCGAAGCGGCGAAGCGTGCCGCTGCCAGGGGTGGCGTTGCCCTGGGCGTCCAGCGTCTCGGCGTTGATGCGCCACTGCACGGCAAAGCCCTGCACGGCAGGTGGTGCGGCCGGGTTCAGGCCGATGTCATGCAGCGTGCAACCCGCCGCCAGTGCGATCTGGGCGTGCACCAGATCCACGCCGGTGACTTCTTCGGTGATGGTGTGCTCCACCTGCAGGCGCGGGTTGCACTCGATGAATACAAAAGGAAGCGCGGTGGAGTCCAGGTCCACCAGAAACTCGAACGTGCCCAGGCCTTCGTAGGCCACCGCCCGCGCCATCGACAGCGCGGCAGCGGTGAGCGACAAGCGCAGCGGTGCGGGCAGCGAGGGGCTGGGCGCGATCTCCACCAGCTTCTGAAAGCGCCGCTGCAGCGTGCACTCGCGCTCGCCCAGCGCCATCACCGCGTTCCCGTCGCCCAGCACCTGCACCTCGATGTGGCGGGCGCTGGACATGAGGCGCTCCACATACACGCCGTCCACACCGAACGCTGCCTGCGCCTCGCTGCGGCAGCGTGCGTAGGCAGCGGGCAAATCCTCGGCCGACGACACGGCCCGCATGCCGCGCCCGCCACCGCCACCCATGGCCTTGATCACGATGCCTGCATCGGCATGTTGCGCAAAGAAAGCCTGCGCCTGCGGGAGCGTCACCGACGCCTGCGTACCGGGCATCAGCGGCACACCCTGCTGATGCGCCAGCGCGCGGGCCCGGGCCTTGTCACCAAACAGCGCCAGCTGATCGGGTGTGGGGCCGATGAAGCGCAGGCCGGCGTCGGCACAGGCGCGGGCAAAGTCGGCGCGCTCGCTCAGGAAACCGTAACCCGGGTGCACCGCATCGCAACCCTGCGCCTGCGCCATGGCGATCAGGGCCCGGCCGTCCAGGTAGGCCGCGGGCCCGGAGGCATTGAGCGCGACGGCGACACCAGCGGCCAGGACGTGCGGGCTTGCCGCATCGTCGTCGGCGTACACGGCCACGCTGGCGATGCCCAGGTCGTGCAGGGCGCGCGCGATGCGCAGCGCGATTTCGCCCCGGTTGGCGATCAGGACTCGGCAAAACAGCGGGCGTGCAGTCATGGTGGGGCATTCACGGCGGTAAGGGTTGCGCCGCATTCTGGCGGCGCGGGCAAGGCCACGCTGGCAAACGAGCGACAGCGCACCAGGCGCCACCAGAGCGCGAAGGCACCGCACGGGCGTCGGCCAAAACCCTTCGGGTCTTGCCCGCGCGCCGCGCCGCTACGATGGGCCCTTTGCCTTCAGGATGCCCATGCCCGACTTTCGCAGCGACACAGTGACGCAGCCCACGCCCGCCATGCGCGAGGCGATGTTCCAGGCCCCGCTGGGCGACGACGTGTTTGCCGACGACCCGTCGGTGAACGCGCTGCAGGAACATGCCGCCGCCCTGCTGGGCTTTGAGGCCGCCCTGTTCGCGCCATCGGGCACGCAGACCAACCTGATCGCGCTGTGGGGCCACTGCCAGCGCGGCGACGAGGCCATCGTGGGCCAGAGCTGGCACACCTACCGCTGGGAGGCGGGTGGCATGGCGGTGCTGGGCTCGATCCAGCCGCAGCCAGTGGAAACCCAGCCCGATGGCACGCTCCGCCTGAGTGACATCGCTGCCGCCATCAAGCCCGACGACCCGCACTTTGCGCGCACGCGGCTTCTGGTGCTGGAGAACACCACGGGCGGCCAGGTGCTGCCGCCAGCCTACGTGGCCGAGGCGGCACAGCTGGCCCGCAGCCGTGGGCTGGCACTGCACCTGGACGGCGCGCGCCTGTTCAATGCGGCCACCGCCAACGCAGCGCGCCATGGCACCGATGTGTATGACGAGGCTCGCGCGCTGTGCGGCCATTTCGATTCGGTATCGGTGTGCCTGAGCAAGGGCCTGGGCGCGCCGGTGGGCTCGCTGGTAATGGGCACACGCGACTTCATCCGTCAGGCGCGGCGCACCCGCAAGATCCTGGGCGGCGGGATGCGGCAGGCAGGCGTGCTGGCGGCTGCGGGCCAGTTTGCGCTGGAGCACCAGGTGCGCCGCCTGTCGGACGACCATGCCAACCTGGCCAGGCTGGCCAACGGACTGGCGCAGGCCGCACTCAGCCATCCGGTGCTGCAGGGTCGCATCACGGTGCACCCGTGGCAGACCAACATTCTCTTCACCGATCTGGCTGCAGATGTGGCACCGGCTTTTGTGGCGTGGCTCGCCACTTGCAACGTGCGCGTGACCAGCAGCCTGTACGGTGGTGCCACCCGCCTGCGCTGGGTGACGCACCTGGACGTGAGCGCGGCGGATGTGGACGCCGCGCTGGAATGCGTGGCGCAATTCAAGGGCTGAGAAAGCGCCCGGGCGGGCGATTCATCGCCTCGCCACCGATCACTGCCGTGCGGGCCCGGCCGGCAAAGCCGCAGCCTCCCGCACTCAGGCCGCCGGGCGTGGTCGCACGCCAAAGATGCCGGTGCCTACGCGCACCATGGTGCTGCCTGCCTGGATGGCGGCCTCCAGGTCGGCCGTCATGCCCATCGACAGGGTGTCGAAGGCTTCGAGGCCGTCCACCCCCGAGGCGGCGATCCGGTCAAACAGCTGCCGGGTGGCCTCATGCACCGCCAGCTGTGCGGCGTATTCCGGTGCCACATCCGGAATGCTCATCAGCCCCCTCACCTTCAGCCGCGGCAACCGCGCAACCGCCTGCACCAGCGCAAGCGCCTCGGCCGGCGGCACTCCCGACTTGGTGGCGCCCCCATCCATGTTGACCTGGATGCACACCTGCAGCGGCGGCAGTCCCTCGGGCCGCTGGTCCGACAGCCGCTCTGCGATCTTGAGCCGATCGACCGTGTGCACCCAGTCGAAGTGCCCGGCCACCAGGCGCGTCTTGTTGCTCTGGATGGGCCCGATGCAGTGCCACTGCAAGGCGCTGCCCGGCAGGGCGGGCATGTCGCGCAGCACCAGGATTTTCTCGACCCCTTCCTGGATGTAGTTCTCGCCAAATGCGCGCTGCCCGGCCAGCGCGGCCTCCGCCACCGCATCGGGACCGAAGGTCTTGGACACAGCAAGTAACAGGACGTTTCCGGCCTCGCGCCCTGCCGCCGCACAGGCCTGTGCGATCCGGCCCTGTACCTGTTGGAGGTTGTTAGCAATCGTGGTCATAATGTTTGGCAAGCGTATCAAACGATTAGAGGGAATCCGTGGACATCACCCAATTGCTCGCGTTCAGCGTCAAGAACAAGGCCTCCGACCTTCACCTGTCCGCCGGGCTGCCACCGATGATCCGCGTCCACTCGATGCGCTGGACCACAAGACGGTCCATGCCATGGTGTACGACATCATGAACGACTCGCAGCGCAAGGCCTACGAAGAGTTCCTGGAAGTCGACTTCTCGTTTGAAATCGAGGGCCTCGCGCGCTTTCGCGTCAACGCCTTCAACCAGAACCGCGGTGCCGCCGCCGTGTTCCGGACCATTCCTTCCAAGATCCTCACGCTGGAGCAGCTCAACGCGCCCAAGATCTTTGGCGACCTGGCCCTGAAGCCGCGCGGCCTGGTGCTGGTGACCGGCCCCACAGGCTCGGGCAAGTCGACCACGCTGGCCGCCATGGTCAACTACCTCAACGAGACCGAGTACGGCCACATCCTCACGGTCGAAGACCCGATCGAGTTCGTGCAC
>LNEG01000072.1 GCA_001464865.1 Burkholderiales bacterium Ga0074133 | reverse complement strand
CGTGCCGCGCGACAGCGCCAGCGCAATGGCCGGCGCGCAGTACGCCAGCGACTTGCCCACGCCCGTGCCCGCCTGGATGACGGCAATGGCCCGCGTGGGTGCGGCCTCGCCGCCTTCTTCATCCACCTTGCCCAGTGTGGCCGTGCTGAACGTGCGCGCCACCTGCTCGGCCATCAGCCGCTGGCCGGGCCGGCCACGAAAACCAGGGCAGCGTGGGCCCACTCACTGGAAGACATGTGGGGAGTGTGGCATGGGTGGTGGGCTGACTTGGTGAGTGAAAAGTGGCCCCGGCCCCTTGAGGGCAGGCGCTAGCGGCAATCCAGCCTGTAGCAAAGGAAGGAGGTAGTTGCCTGGTTTAGCGGTGGCGGATATGCTCAAGAATAGCTGATTTTTTATACAGCCCATTCTTGCGCATGAAGGTGGAACTCCCATGAAAATCCTGCCTGCTGAATTCGATGGTCAAGCCATCCGCCGTGTGTACGACGAGAGCACCGAGACGTGGTGGTTCTCGGTGATTGACGTGGTGCAGGTGCTGACGCAACAGCCCGACGACCTGACCGCCCGCAAGTACTGGAACCAGCTCAAGCGTCGGCTTGGCAATGAAGGCAGTCAACTGGTGACAGCTTGTCACCAGTTGAAGATGCCCGCTGCAGATGGCAAGCAGCGCCTCACCGATGTCGCTACCGCTGAAACCTTGCTGCGCTTGGTTCAGTCCGTTCCCAGCCCCAAGGCCGAGCCCATCAAGCTGTGGCTCGCCAGGGTAGGCTACCAGCGCATGCAGGAGATGGCCGACCCCGCCCTGTCGCTCGATCGCGCCCGCCAGACCTGGCAGCAGCATGGCCGCAGCGACAAGTGGATCCAGCAGCGCATGACGGGGCAGGAAACCCGCAACAAGCTCACTGATTATTGGAGCGAGCACGACATCAAGGCGGGCAGCGAGTTCGCAGTTCTCACCAACATCATTCACCAGGAATGGGCTGGCCTCAGCGTGGCCCAACACAAGGCCAAGAAGGGGCTGACCAGCCATAACCTGCGCGACCATATGAGCGAGGCGGAACTGATCTTTACTGCCCTGGCCGAGCTATCGACCCGCCAGATTGCCGAGAGCGTGCAGGCCACCGGCATGGCCGAAAACAAAGCCGCTGCACACAACGGGGGCCGCATTGCGCGGCAAGCCCGCAACCAGCTGGAGGCGCAGACCGGCAAATCGGTGGTGACCGGCGCCAACTATCTGCCCCCGTCTACACCCGCTGCGCCTGAGTTGCCAAAGGCGGCAAAGGCGGGCGGTGCCGTCAAGCCAGCGAAGCCAATGCAGGCCAAAAAAGCACCCAAGTAGGTCATGTTGAGGCGGCAGCGCCCCATGGAACCGTTCACGCTGAGCTTGTATCGACTGAGCGCTTCCTCCTACAGCCTGCGATAGACAAGCGTCCTAGCATGAAGTGTGCGCCGCACCTTCCTCGTTGCGCTTTCTATGGAGGCACCCCATGAGCCCACCCCCGGCCCACAAGACCCAAGACCGCGATCAGGACAAGACCGCGTCCGCCCCCGTGCCCGCCCGCACCGAGCGCCGCACCGACACCACCAGCCGGCCGCAAACGCCGGGCAGCGGTCCTGAAGACCTGTCGGGCCCCGAAGGCCGCCTGCCGCACGAGCGCGATGAGGCCACCGCCATGACGGGCGGCATCCAGTCTGAAGAAGGCAAGCAGGCTTTCAAGGACCTGGAGCGCGGGCTGAAAGACACCGACAAGGGCCCGCCGATGGACCGGGCTTATCAGCAGCAAAAAACGTAGAGCGCCGGTGGGCGCGCATGGCCCGCATGGATGAAAATGCTATTGAAATAGTAGCATTAAGGGCAAATAAAAAAGCGCTTCAGCGCGATTTGGCCTGATTTATCCGCCTGCCGGCGCTGCGGGCCGAGCCAGCGCAGACCGCAGGGGGGGTTGCAGACGGTCCCTAGCCCCGCTCGCGCAGCGCCCGCTCGATGCGGTCACGCCGCACCGTGGTCTTGGGCACCTTGAACGGGAACCAGGTGCGCACGTCTTCCTCGAGCCCGATGCCGTGCATGTAGTAGATGGCCTTCTTGAGCGCGCCGCCCAGCGCGTCGTGGTCCACGCCCGTGGGGTCGATGAAGGCCACGTCGTTCTTGGCAAAGTCGCCCGGCGGCAGTGGCGCCAGCGTCACGCCATATTCCTCGGGATTCTTGCCCACGGGTGAGTGCACGGTGCAGGCAAAGCGGTGGAAAAAGCCGCTCTGGATGCAGCCGTTGGAAAACAGCTGGCGCACGTATTCAAGCGCGTCCACCGTGTCCTGCACCGTCTGCGTCGGAAATCCGTACATCAGGTACGCATGCACCAGGATGCCCGCGTCGGTAAACGCCCGGGTCACGCGCGCCACCTGGTCCACCGACACGCCTTTTTTCATCAGCGTGAGCAGGCGGTCGGATGCGACCTCCAGCCCGCCCGAGATGGCGATGCAGCCGCTGTCGGCCATCAGCTCGGCCAGCTCGGGGGTGAAGGTTTTTTCAAACCGCACATTGCCCCACCAGCTGATGCCCGCGTTGCGCGCGATCAGCTCGGTGGCCAGCGCTTTGAGCGCCTTGGGCGGCGCGGCTTCGTCCACAAAGTGAAAGCCCGTCTGCCCCGTCTCGCGCACGATCTGCTCGATGCGGTCGGCCAGCACCTCGGCGCTGGCGCCCTCGTAGCGGCTGATGTAGTCCAGGCTCACATCGCAGAAGCTGCACTTTTTCCAGTAGCAGCCGTGCGCCACCGTCAGCTTGTTCCAGCGCCCGTCGCTCCACAGGCGGTGCATGGGGTTGAGCATGTCGAGCAGCGAGAGGTACCGGTCCAGCGGCAGGCCGTCCCACGTAGGCGTGCCCACCTCGGCGAAGGCGATGTCGGCTTCCATCATGTTGATGTACTGGACCGTGCCTGTGTCATCCCGCACAAACGTGCGCACCAAGCGCTGGCGGCCACGTTCGCCGCGCAGGTGCTCCAGCAGCGCCAGCAGCGGGCGTTCGCCGGCGTCCAGCGTCACGTAGTCCACATGGTCGAACACGCGCGGGTCGGCCAGCTCGCGCAGTTCGGTGTTCACAAAGCCGCCGCCCAGCAGCAACGCCACGCCGGGGTAGCGCGCCTTGACGGTCTGCGCAATGCGAAACGCCGCGTACACCGAGCCGGGGAACGGCACCGACAGCAGCACCACGTCGGGCCGGTGGCGCTCCATGGCCTCCAGCGTGAGCTGGGCCAGCATGTCGTCCACCAGCGTGGGCGGCGCGGCGAGTGCATTCGCCAGCGGGTCAAACGTGGGCTGGCTGCCCGCCAGCGATTCGGCATAGCGCACAAATTCAAAGCGCTCGTCCACCGCGTCGCGCAGCACATCGGCCAGGTCGTTCAGGTACAGCGTGGCCAGGTGCTTGGCCTTGTCGTGCAGGCCCAGGGCGCCAAACGCCCAGCCCAGCGGGTCGCCGCCCTCGTCGTCCACGTACACGTCCAGCGTGGCAAAGCGCGGGCCCTCTGGCAGGTAGTTGCGGCCTGCGATGCGGTGCGCCAGCGTGCTGTCGCGCCCCTGCAAAAACGCGATGGCGGGGCCGATGGTGGCGAGGTAGCGGTCCTTCTGCGCCGCAAAGCTTTGCACGGCGGGGCTGCGCTTTTTGGGGGGCAGTGCATCCACCTTGTCGGCCACGGCACGCAGGCCTTCAGGCGACAGCAGGCGCAGCACCAGCGCCAGCGCCAAGTCTTCCTGCACCGCATCCACGCCGCGTGATCGCAGGAAGCCCGTGAGGTAGGCAGTGGACGGGTACGGCGTGTTCAGCTGCGTCATCGGCGGGATGACGGAGAGAACGCGCTGGCTGGGAACGGGGGCTAAGGCGGCGGCAGACATGGTGTGGGCGGGGGCGGTGCGGTGCCGCCGCGGGGCCGGGGGCAGGAAAGGCCCTGATTATCCGGGCGCGGGCTTATCCCTTGCCTGCGTGCGCCACGGCGCGATGCCTTCGCTGGTAGTAGTGATGCGCCGTGTCAGCGCCTGAGCAGCCCGCCCACCACACGCGCCGCGGCGCGGATCTCGTCATCGTCATACCCCGCATAGCCAAACAGCCAGCCCCGGCGGGGCGCCTGCATCACGTAACGCGACAGGGGCGCCAGCATCACCCCCGCGGTGTGGGCGCGGCGGCTCAGGGGCTCGTCGTCGGTGCCTTCGGCCACTTCGTGCAGCAGCTGCATGCCGCGGTCGCTGGGTTGAAGCTGCAGCGCGCCGTCGCTGGCATCGGCCAGGGCGTCGATCAGCACGGCCTGCCGGTGCGGGTACAGCTCGCGCATGTGCCGCAGGTGGCGCAGCAGGTGGCCTTCGGCAATGAAGCGGGCCAGCACGGCCTGCGTGTCGCCGGGGGCGTGCCGGTCGGTGATGGCGCGGGCCATGGCAAAGGCATCGACCAGCGCGGGCGGCACCACCACAAACCCCAGCCGCAGGCCGGGGTGCAGCGTCTTGCTGAAGGTGCCCACGTACAGCACGCGCTCGGAGCCCGGCAGGCTGCACAGCGCGGGCACGCGCTGCGCCGCGCTGCCGTACTGGAACTCGCCGTCGTAGTCGTCTTCCACCACCCAGGCGTCGTGCGTGCGGGCCCACTGCAGCAGCGCCTGCCGCCGGGCCAGCGGCATGCCCACGCCGGTGGGAAACTGGTGCGTGGGCGTGACCACGGCCATGCGCGCGGCGGGCCACAGGGCCGCACCTTCGTCAATGCGCAGGCCCTCGCCATCCAGCGGCAAGGGGCGCGCCAGCGCGCCGTGGCCCAGCAGGCTGGCGCGGATGCCGGGGTAGCCCGGGTCTTCCACCAGCACCTCGTCGCCCACGTCCAGCAGCAGCCGCGCAATCAGGTCAATGCCTTGCTGCGAGCCTGAGCACACCACCACCTGCGCCGCGTCGCACCGGATGCCGCGCGATGCCCACAGCCACTGCGCCACGGCGCTGCGCAGGTCGGGGTTGCCGGCCGGGTCCAGGTACTGGGCGCAATCGCTGCGCTGGCGGGCGCTGGCCTGCCGGGCCAGGCGGTCCCACAGCGCAAACGGAAACGTGGCCACCTCGGGCGCGCCGATGCGAAACGCCCGCGCCGCCACATGCGGCGGGCGCCAGCGGGCCGCCGTGTCGGCAATGAGCTGCCCGCGGCGCGACAGCCCGCGCGGCGGGGCCACCAGCCCCTGCGCCTGGCCCGCCGTGGCCGTTGCGGTGACGGCCTGCGCCACATAGGTGCCGTCGCCCACACGGGCCTGCACATAGCCCTCGGCCTGCAGGCGCTGCACGGCCCACAGCACGGTGTTGCGCGACACGCCCAGCGCACTGGCGTGCTCGCGCGAGGGCGGCAGCCGCGTGCCCGCGCGCAGGCTGCCCTGCTCGATGGCGCGGCGCAGCTGCTCGTACACCTGCTGGCGCAGCAGCGGGGCTGCCGTGGCGGTGTTTTTGCTGTGAGGATTGGCTCCGGCACGCGGCATCGATTGGCCCTCTCATTCGCTGAATTCGATCCTAGACTGGAGGGCCATTCTAGGCGGCATGCCCACCGGCAGGCTGCATTCCTTCACGCATCTACACCGGTATTGCCCATGGCCTCCACCCACACCGCCACCGTTGCCTGGCAGCGCGGCACCGACGATTTTCTGGACAAGCGCTACCACCGCGGCCACCAGTGGCAGTTTGATGGCGGGGCCACCGTAGCGGCATCGTCGTCGCCGCATGTGGTGCCGCTGCCGTATTCCGACCCCGCCGCGGTCGACCCCGAAGAGGCCTACGTGGCCGCGCTGGCCAGCTGCCACATGCTGTGGTTTCTGGACGTGGCCAGCCGCGCGGGCTGGCGGGTGGACGACTACACCGACGACGCCGTGGGCACCATGGGCCACGACGACCAGGGCCGCCTGGTGGTCACCCACGTACAGCTGCGCCCCGTCACGCGCTTTGACGCTGCCCACGCGCCCACGCAGGCGCAGCTGCAAGACCTGCACCACCGCGCCCATGCGGCGTGCTTTCTGGCCAACTCGGTGCGCACGCAGATCGACTGCGCACCGGTGCTGGCCATCACCGCCACCGAAAGCCAGCCATGACCGTTGCCAACCGCCAGTTCCAGGTCACCGACCCCGCCGTGCTGCACGCCCTGGTGCGCAGCCAGCCGCTGGCCACGCTGGTCATCGCGCACGAAGGTGCCTTGCACGTCAACCATGTGCCGCTGTATCTGGACTCCACGCGCGGCCCGCACGGCACGCTGGTGGGCCATGTGGGGCGCGGCAATGGCGTGTGGCCACTGCTGCCGCAGCACGCTGTGGCCGTGTTCCACGGGCCGCAGGCGTATGTGTCGCCCTCGTGGTACCCGTCCAAGGCCATCGACGGCAAGCAGGTGCCCACCTGGAACTACGCCACCGTGCACGCCCACGGCAGCCTGCGCGCCTTTGACGATGCCACCCGCCTGCGCGCCGTGCTGCACACGCTGAGCGAGCAGCACGAGGCCCACCGCCCGCACCCCTGGCGCATTGACGACGCCCCGCCCGACTACATCGACAAAATGCTGGGCGCCATCGTGGGCGTGGAGCTGGCGGTGGAGCGCTGGGAGGGCGTGTGGAAGATGAGCCAGAACCGCAGCGACGCCGACCGCGCTGGCGCGGTGCAGGGGCTGATGGATGAGGGCACGGCGAGGGCGGCGGAAGTGGCGGGGCTGATGCGGTGCGGCTGATGGGGTGAAGCGCTGCAGGGAGCAGGTGCGTGCGCAAACCACCGCGCGCTTCCTGCACAGCGGTTGGCGCGCGCCCAGGTAGAACGGTGAAACCCGACCGCGTGGGAGCCGTGCAGCAGGTCTGGCAGTTGCGTTGGCATCGTTTGTGATGAAAAATGTCATCTACTTTGATGCAGGAGTCAGGAGCACACCATGCGGACGACCGTCTCGATTGATGACGCGCTGTACGAGCAGGCGCTGGAGGTCGCCGACCCCCAGATGGACAAGGCGGATCTCTTTCGGGAAGCCATCAAGCTCTTTGTGCGCGTGCGTGGTGCGCAGCGCCTGGCCGCTCTGGGTGCGAGTGCGCCTGACTTCAAGGACATACCCCGCCGCCAGGAAGCCCCATCCCCATGAACGGGGTGCTGGTGGACACCTCGGTCTGGGTGGACCATTTCCGCGCCCGCAATGCAGGACTCGTCGAGTTACTGGGGATGGACCTGGTTCTGATCCACCCGCTGATCGTCGGAGAGATTGCGTGCGGCACGCCACCTGCCCGCGCCCAGACCCTCGCGGACCTGGCCAACCTTCAGCCGGCAAACCACGCCACCATGGCAGAGACGATGGCGTTTATCGAGCAAGAGCGCCTGTTTGGCCTGGGTTGCGGACTGGTGGATCTGCAGTTGCTTGCCTCCACTTTGCTGACTCCGGGTGCCAGACTCTGGACCTTGGACAAGCGACTCGATGCGCTTGCACACCGTCTGGGTGCCGCGTACCAGCCCCGCATCCACTGATTTGCGTGTTGACCCCGCTGCGGACCAGCGCAAGCGGGGTGCTTCGATCAGGGGTGCGGTCGGCACTGTCCGCCACAGGCCTCTGCGGCCATCACCCCTCCAGCATCTCCACCCGCAGTGTCACCACCGGCCCTGCCACCGCCGGGTGCGCAGCCAGCGCATGCACGGCCAGATCCACGGTGGCTTGCGCCACGGCATCCGTCAGCACCAGCACCTGCGGCTCGGTGTGGGCGGGCAGCGCCTTCTCGCACGCCAGCTCCACGCGCGCCACGGGCAGGTTCTGCGCGGCAAGCCATGCCGCCACCTCGCTGACATGCTGCGCGCTGTGCACGGGCACGCGCAGGTAGTGGCGCGTGTGCACGGCGGCGCGGGGCAGCACGGCCAG
>LNEG01000071.1 GCA_001464865.1 Burkholderiales bacterium Ga0074133 | reverse complement strand
GAACTTGGCCGACAGCACGGTGGCAATCGCCGCAGTCAGCGTCGTCTTGCCATGGTCCACGTGGCCGATCGTGCCCACGTTGACGTGGGGCTTGGTCCGCTCGAACTTTCCTTTTGCCATTTTTCCGACTCCGAAAAAAATCTACATCAATACAACAGGATATCGGCGCAACCAGAATCGGACGCACCTTCAATTGGTGCCCATGGCGGGAATCGGACCCGCGACCTCTCCCTTACCAAGGGAGTGCTCTACCACTGAGCCACATGGGCATTGATACCGCAAAAGCAGCACCAAAAATTCAACTCATCCAGAAATAGCAAGCAATGGAGCGGGAGACGGGAATCGAACCCGCGTCATTAGCTTGGAAGGCTAGGGTTCTACCATTGAACTACTCCCGCATCGGCACCAAGCCTCTGCGCGCCAGACCGACCATCAGCCGATTCGGACCACTATCGCTTTGCTCACTCACTGGTGGAGGGGACTGGATTCGAACCAGTGTAGGCGTAAGCCAACAGATTTACAGTCTGCCCCCTTTAGCCACTCGGGCACCCCTCCGGAGAATTTCGAATTATAGCACTACTTTTCGGAGCATCAGAATGCTCAAAACCCAAAAGCTTCGGACCTGCATCAAAAGGGCATGGTGCGGCTGGCGGGGATCGAACCCACGACCCTTGGCTTCGGAGGCCAATACTCTATCCACTGAGCTACAGCCGCACGTCTACGATGTGTAGCCTTGGATTATCGCACGCGCCGTAGCGCACTGACACATGCCATGGTGCAAAGCCAGCCCCGCGCGCCCTCCAACAATCAGGGCGGAGCCACGAATCGCCCTAGACAAGCCGCCCATCTCCGACTGAAAGCCCCAGACCACGAAGGTACGCATCAATGCTGGCGGCGCCCACGACAGGCAAGTCGAATCGTCCGTCCGCAAGGATCCAGTTACGGATCAACCCATCCAGAAGCGCGTGAAGACCCACGGCCGCGTCGGCCGCCGAGATCGGCAAATTCAGCCCCTGCATGTCGGCAGCCTGCACAAGATCCCCTGTCAGCTTTCGCGTGAATCCCTCGGCCGCTGCGATGTGCCTCGCCCGAAGGTCGGCGTGCTCGCTCACGTACTCCACCTTGTACAGCGCAATTTCGAACACGCGCCGCGTGCGTTCGTCGGAATGCACGTTGCGCAAGACAAGCGCCATCACGGCTCGCAGGCGCTGAACCGGATCAGGACACGTACTACATTCAAATTCGCCATACCCCTGCTCCAGCGGCAATGTGACACGCTCCATCATCGCAGCAAAGAGGTCGACCTTGTCCTTGAAATGCCAGTAGATCGCACCCCTGGTTGCGCCGGCCGCCTGCGCAATGTCACCCAGCGATGCCCGGGACACCCCTTTTTCCTTGAACACCACCTCCGCAGCGTCGATAAGGCCACTGCGGGTAGCAATAGCGTCTTCCTTGGTGCGACGGGCCATGGTGCGTCTCCTTGTTGTTATGCCGACCGCTGGAACATTGAGTGCCGCCGACTGCAATAATTATACATTCATGACTGTATGTATAATGACAAAACTGCACCGCCCACTCCCAAAAGCTGGCAAAGCAGCCGCAACACCCATCATGTACACCGCCGCTCGTTGACGCCCATCAAGAAAAGGTCTTCCATGCTCACACCATGCGACGCATCCACCACCTGCCCGCCCGCTACGAAGCTCAAGGGCCAGCTCAGCGCCTTGACTGCGGTCTGCGCCGCAGCATTGCTGCTCAGCGCGTGCTCGGGCAAATCCGACGGACCCGCTGCAACCGGCGCCCCAAAGCCCCCCCCCGTTGAGGTCGGTGTCGTCACGGCCACACCCGGGGACATCGGACTGATCACCGAATTGCCAGGACGCGTTGAGGCGTCAAGGGTGGCGCAGGTGCGGGCGCGCGCTGCCGGCATCCTGCAGCAACGGCTTTTCCGGGAAGGTAGCGATGTCAAGGCGGGCCAGCCCCTGTTCCGCATCGACCCCGCCCCCTACGCCGCGGCTGCCGAAAGCGCCCGCGCCGGCTTGGCCAAGGCAGAGGCCAATCTGGCGCAAGCCAGCGCGGTCGTTCAGCGCTATCGCCCGCTGGTGAGCGCCAACGCAATCAGCACGCAGGATTTTGTCAATGCCGAGGCCGCTGAAAAGCAGGCGCAGGCCGACATTGCAACGGCCAAGGCCGCAGTGCGCACGGCAGAGATCAACCTGGGCTACGCCAGCGTCACGTCGCCCATCTCCGGGCGCATCGGGCGGGCGCTGGTGACCGAAGGAGCACTGGTCGGCCAGGGCGAAGCCACGCCGCTGGCCGTAGTCCAGCAGATCGACCCGGTGTACGTCAACTTCACGCAATCGGCCAGCGACGTCTTCCAGTTGCGCAGAGCCATGGAAAGCGGCCAATTCAAACGGGTGGGTACCGCGGGTGGAGCCAGCGTGAAACTGGTGCTGAGCGACGGGACCGAATACACCCAGAACGGCAAGCTCCTGTTCACCGATCTGTCGGTGGACACCACCACGGGCCAGGTCACGTTGCGCGCCGAGGTGCCCAACCCAAAGGGTGAACTCCTGCCCGGGCTTTTCGTGCGGGTCCGGCTTGAGCAAGCACAGGCCAGCAATGCCATCACGCTGCCCCAACAGGCGGTCACCCGCAGCCAGCAAGGCGACACCGTCAGTGTGGTTGGCGAGGACGGAAAGGTGACCAAGCGGACCGTGAAGATCAGCGCCGCGCAGAACAATCGCTGGGTGGTACTGGACGGATTGACAGCAGGCGAGAAGGTGATGGTCGACGGCTTCCAGAAACTACAGATGCTGCCGCCCGGCACCCCTGTGAAGGCGGTTCCATGGCAGGCGTCCGGTACGCCCGGCCCGGCACCCACCGCGGCCACCCCGATGTCTGCGGCTTCAGGCTCCGTCCCGCCTGCTTCGTCCGCAAAGCAGTAAGGCTCATCCGACATGGCCAAGTTCTTTATTGACAGACCCATCTTTGCGTGGGTCATTGCCCTCTTCATCATGGTGATGGGCGGTGTGGCGATCACGCAGCTGCCGATTGCGCAATACCCGCCCGTGGCCCCGCCTTCCATCGTCATCAATGCCGCCTACCCCGGCGCCTCTGCGAAGACGCTGGAGGACAGCGTGCTGTCCGTCATCGAACGCGAGATGAACGGCTCCCCCGGCCTCATTTACATGGAATCGGTGGCGCAAGCGGATGGCTCAGGGAGCATCACCCTCAGCTTCCAGCCGGGAACCAACGCAGAACTTGCGCAGGTCGACGTGCAAAACCGGCTGTCACGGGCCACACCGCGGCTGCCTGCAGCGGTTACGCAGCAGGGTGTGCGGGTCGACAAGTCGCGCTCGAACTTCCTGCTGTTCACGATGCTGTCTTCGACCAACCCGGCGATGGACACCGTGGCTCTCGGCGACTACGCATCGCGCAATGTGGTGCCAGAGCTGCAGCGTCTGCAGGGCATTGGCCAGGCCCAGCTCTTTGGGACTGAGCGCGCCATGCGAATCTGGGTCGATCCGGCCAAGCTGATGAGCTTCAAGCTCTCCGCCGCTGACGTGACAGCGGCCATCCGCGCGCAGAACGCCCAGGTGGCCAGTGGCTCCATTGGCGATCTGCCAAACATTGCCGGGCAAGGCATCGCCGCCACCGTGGTCGTCAATGGCCAGCTTTCATCCGTGGAGCAATTTGGCAATATCGTCCTGCGGGCCAATCCGGATGGGTCGACCGTGCGCATCAAGGACGTGGCGCGCGTGGAGCTCGGAGGCCAGGCCTATGCCACCGCGGCACGCCTGAACGGCAAGCCCGCCGTGGGCATCGGTGTCCAGCTATCGCCCAGCGGCAACGCGCTGGAGGCAGCGAAAGCCGTGCGCGTGAAGATGGACGAACTGTCGCGCTACTTCCCTGAGGGCATGGGCTGGAGCATTCCGTACGACAGCTCACGCTTTGTGGACATCTCCATCACCCAGGTCGCCAAGACCCTGGTGGAGGCCGTCGCGCTGGTGTTCCTGGTGATGTTCCTGTTCCTGCAGAACTGGCGCTACACCATCATCCCGACCATCGTCGTGCCCATTGCGCTGCTCGGCACCTTTGCCACGCTGCTGGCGCTGGGCTTTTCGATCAACGTGCTGACCATGTTCGGCATGGTGCTGGTCATCGGCATCGTGGTGGACGATGCGATCGTGGTGGTCGAGAACGTCGAGCGCATCATGAGCGAGGAGGGACTGTCCCCGCTGGACGCCACGCGCAAGGCCATGCGCCAGATCTCCGGAGCCATCATCGGCGTGACGGTGGTACTGATCTCGGTATTTGTGCCACTCGCCTTCTTTGCGGGCTCGACTGGCAACATCTACCGGCAGTTCTCGGCGGTGATGGTGGCTTCCATCGCCTTCTCGGCTTTCATGGCGTTGTCACTCACGCCTGCCCTGTGTGCCACGCTGCTCAAGCCCGTGCCTGCAGGGCACCATGAGCGACGCGGATTCTTTGGCTGGTTCAACCGCAGTTTTGCGCGTACCGCCAAGGGATACGAGGGCTTCGTGGCCCGCATGCTCAAGCGCGCCGGCCGCTACCTCATCATCTATGCGGCCATCGTTGGTGCGGTGGCCGTGGTGTACATGCGCCTGCCCACCTCGTTCCTGCCCAGTGAAGACCAGGGCAACATCATCGTCAACGTGCAATTGCCGCCGGGGGCCACGCAGGAGCGCACCCTTGCCGTGATGGAGCAGGTCGAAGGCTTCATCCTCAAGCAGCCTGAAGTCCAGAGCATGGTGGGTGTACTCGGGTTCAGCTTTTCCGGGCAAGGCCAGAACGCCGCCCTGGCATTCGTGACCCTCAAGGACTGGAGCGAACGTCACGGGCCAGGCCAGTCGGCACAAGAGGTGGCGGGCCGCGCCTTTGGCGGGCTGATGGGCATCCGCGACGCATTCATCTTCCCGCTCAGCCCGCCTCCGATTCCGGAGCTGGGCAATGCCAGCGGCTTCACCTTCCGGCTGCAGGATCGCGGCGGCGCTGGGCGCGAAGCGCTGGTCAATGCGCGCAACCAGCTGCTGGGGATGGCATCACAGAGCAAGCTGCTCAGCCAGGTGCGCCCGGAAGGCCTGGAAGATGCGCCCCAGTTGCAGATCGACATTGATCGCGACAAGGCCAATGCGCTGGGCGTGCCGTTTGAAGCGATCAACTCGGCACTCTCCACCGCCCTCGGGTCCAGCTATGTGAACGACTTCCCCAACCAGGGTCGTCTGCAGCGCGTCGTCGTGCAGGCCGACGCCCCGGCGCGCATGCAGCCGGACGACCTGCTCAGGCTGAACGCGAGCAACAGCCGCGGCGAATCGGTGCCGCTGTCGGCATTTGCCACCACCCGTTGGGTCAACGGTGCTCAGCAAACCGTGCGCTACAACGGCTACCCCGCCATGCGCATCTCGGGCGCCCCGGCGCCCGGTTACAGCACTGGGGCGGCCATGGCCGAAATGGAAAAACTCGCTGCTCAGCTGCCCGCAGGCTTCGGCTTTGAATGGACTGGTCAGTCGCGTGAGGAAAAGCTGGCCGGTGCGCAATCGCTGATCCTGTACAGCTTCGCAATCCTGGCGGTCTTCCTGTGCCTTGCAGCCCTGTACGAGAGCTGGTCGATTCCGCTCGCAGTGATCCTGGTCGTGCCGCTGGGTGTGCTGGGCGTACTGCTGGCAACCTTGTTGCGGGGCTACGCCAACGACGTGTACTTTCAGGTGGGGCTCATCACGATCATCGGCCTTTCGGCCAAGAACGCGATCCTGATCATCGAATTTGCCAAGGACCTTCAGGCTCAGGGCAAGGGAGTGATCGAGTCGGCCCTGGCGGCTGCCCACCTGCGGTTCCGGCCCATCGTCATGACGTCCATGGCCTTCGGACTGGGCGTTCTGCCCCTGGTACTGGCATCTGGCGCAGGCTCTGCCAGCCAGCGCGCCATCGGCACGGGCGTGCTCGGCGGCATGGTCACGGGCACTGTGCTGGCCGTGTTCTTCGTGCCGGTGTTCTTTGTGGTGGTACGAAGCCTGTTCAAGGGGAGCGCACGCCAGCACGAGATGGACCGCCGCCACGCGGATGAAGCAGGAGTTGGAAGCCATGATTGACCCACGCACCGCCACGATGGCGTTCATCGGCGCCGCGCTGCTGGCCGGCTGCTCGTTCATCCCGACGTACGAACGGCCGGAGCCTCCGGTTCCTGCCACGTACCGCGACGCTGCCACCGCCGATTCGGCGCAATCCCTGGCAACCACAGCGCCCGGATGGCGCGAATACTTTGCCGAGCCGCGGCTGCAGCAATTGATCGGTATCGCGCTGGAGAACAACCGCGACCTGCGCATTGCTGTGCTGAACATCGAGCAGGCGCGCGCTGCCGCACAGATCCGCCGTGCCGATCAGTTTCCGGGCGTGGGCCTGGCCGCCAACGCCAGCCGCAGCCCCGCCGCGGGCAGCGGCGACCTCACCAACACCTTCAGTGTGGGGTTGGCCGTTTCCTCGTGGGAAATCGATTTTTTCGGGCGCATTGCAAGCCTGAAAGACCAGGCGCTTGCCCAGTACCTGGCGACCGAAGAAGGCCGCAATGCAGCCCAACTGAGCCTGGTCGCGTCGGTGGCCAGCGGCTGGCTGAACCTGCTGGCCGATGAGGAGCTGCTCAGGCTGTCGCGCCAGACGCTGGCAACGCGCGAGGAGTCCGTGCGCCTGACAAAGATGCGGCTCGACGCAGGGGTGACCTCGGCACTGGACTATCGCCAGGCCCAGTCGCTGGAGCAGGTCGCGCGCGCAACCCTTGCGCAGCAGCAACGCCAGCGCGCGGTGGATGAAAACGCCCTGGTCCTCCTGCTGGGCCAGGCATTGCCGCCGGAGATCCGCAACACCCTGGCCGCCAGTGCGCTGCAGGATACGCCGGCGATGGCCGAGCTTCCGGCAGGCCTGCCTTCCGATCTGCTGATGCGCCGGCCCGACATCCGGCAGGCGGAGCAGCAGCTCATCGCCGCCAATGCCAACATTGGGGCGGCGCGTGCGGCGTTCTTCCCGCGCATCGCGCTCACTGCTCAGGCCGGTACGGCCAGCGGTGAGCTCTCGGGCCTGTTCCGGAACGGCTCGTGGGGGTTCACCCTCGCGCCATCCCTGCTGCTGCCGATCTTCGACGCGGGCCGCAACCAGGCCAACCTGGAAAGCGCACAGGCCGCCCGGGCCATTGCCCTGGCGCAGTACGAGAAATCGGTCCAGACGGCGTTCCGGGATGTATCCGACGCGCTGGCCGGACGCTCCACCCTGCAAGACCAGCTCCAGGCACAGCGCCTGCAGGCCGAGGCAGAGGCCGCGCGCCTGCAGTTGGCCGACCTGCGCTACAGCAACGGGGTGTCGAGCTACCTGGATCTGCTGGACGCCCAGCGCTCGCTGTTTGCGGCGCAGCAGGCCGTGGTGCAGGTGCGGCTGGCGATGCTGCAAAACCAGGTGGCGCTCTACCGGGCACTGGGCGGTGGTGCCGCTGGGGGCGCGCCACAGCGTTGAGCCATGCGCCGCGGCATGCGGCGTATGGTCTACACGCCGAGCCCGCGTGCAGGGGCTGGTAGATATAATCGAGGGTTGAGTTAGTCGAACCAGCCCGTTACACCAGAGGACGTCATGAGCGACACCCACCACGAAGAAGCCCATACCGGCCCGATCAAGAACCCCAAGCAGCTGTTGAGCGCGGTACTGTTCTCGTTTGTGGTTCCGATCTTTGCCATCATTGGATTGGTTCTGTACGTCACATCGGCCGACAAGCCCGCCGCCGGCGCGGTGAACCCCGAGAAGGCCATCGCCGAGCGCATCCAGAAGGTGGGCATGGTGGAAATTCGCGACGCGAACCGCCCTCTCAAGAGCGGTCAGGAAGTCTACGCGGCACAATGCGCGGCCTGCCACACGTCGGGTGCCGCTGGTGCGCCCAAGTTTGCGGACGCCGATGCGTGGTCGGCACGCATCAAGACAGGCTTCGAGGCGCTCGTGCAGTCGTCGCTCAAGGGCAAGGGCGCCATGGCTCCCCAGGGTGGTGGCGACTTCAACGACACGGAAATCGCACGGGCCGTGGCCCACATGGCCAATGCCGCGGGTGCCAAGTTTGCTGAGCCTGCCGCGCCCGCGGCAGCCGGTGCACCAGCTGCAGAAGCTGCACCCGCAGCCACCGCTGCAGCGGTGGCCGTGGCAGCAGCACCTGCAGCGGCCGCTGCCCCTGCACCTGCAGCAGCCCCTGCGGTGGCAGCAGCCGGTGGCGAGGCGCTGTACAAGCAGGCTTGCCAGGTCTGCCATGCAGCGGGTGTGGCTGGCGCGCCCAAACTGGGTGACAAGGCTGCCTGGTCTGCGCGCCTGTCCACCGGCATCGACGCGCTGCATGCCAGCGTGGTCAAGGGCAAGGGCGCCATGCCTCCCCGCGGCGGCAGCCAGGCATCGGACGCCGAGCTGCGCGCAGCCGTCGAGTTCATGACCGCTACGGTGAAGTAAGGGCTGAGGGGCGGATCGTCGGCCCGTTGCTGGCCAGCCGGGCTCCTGCAGCCCGCAACGGCAGAATGAAACCAGCCACACGGCTGGTTTTTTTTCGTCTGGATGATGCCTGGCGAGCGGTGATGCGCAGTCGCGCCGCGGTGCTGGGTTCCTTGCGGTCATGCGTGGGGCAAGGCGGCGACGGGTCGCCCAGAGCGGCAGCACCGCTGGAAAATGCTATTTTTTTAATAGCATTACAGGCAAACAATACCTAGACCTTAGCCCGTTTTTGCTTCAAAACGCTGCTGAGGGCCCAGATTCTCCAGTTCTCAGGGCTCCCCGGACCCGCGGCAGCCGAGGCTTCAGTGCGACGGATGGACAGACCCGTTCGCCGCCGGGCTCATCACGTACCCAAAGCGCTGGGGCAGATGGGCGGCAGCCACTGCCGAATGCGTCCAGGCACCCGCATCGATGGCCTGAGCCGCCAGGGTGGTGTCATTGCTGTGCACAAGCCCCAAGCCCAGATCCGTCACCAGGTACACACGCCCTTGTTCATCCTCAAGGCACTCGCGCGCTGTGACAGACACACCCGTGTGCGACACCACCGAAAGGTCGGGCTGGATGCGCCATACCCAGGGTGTCACTTCCAGTTCAACGTACACACGCTGCGGCCCGTTTTGAAAGTACCACTGCCCCGCCCCATCGGGCTCGTAGTTCCGCCCGATGAAGTCGATCAGCTTTTCATGGGCCAGCAACGAACCGCGTGACGACGGAAAAGGACCGGCAGCCTGTGTGGCGTCATCCCGCAGATACCAGTGGCCTCGCGCATCAAGCCCCAGCCAACCGCGGCACGCGGGCACGTTGGGCCACTTCTCCAGCGCTTTCTTGACGATGTCATCCATGCGCCGATTCTGCCCTGACCACCGTTTGCAGCCCTGCCCTTCCGGCTAGCCACCCTGCCACCGCATCGGGCATGGCGCGCACATGGCCCGGCAGGCGTCCGCTCGCAAAGCCGACATGGCCTCCGTGTGCGGGCTGCCAGAGCGTCACATGACTGCCCACCTCATGCTGGCGTGGAAGGCTGGCGGCGGGCACAAACGGATCGTTGCGCGGGTTGACCACCAGCGCCGGTACCCGGATCGCATCCAGCAACGGCTTGGCCGAGGCCCGGCTCCAGTAGTCTTCAGTGTTGCGAAAACCGTGCAGCGGTGCGGTGAACACGTTGTCGAACGCGTACAGGTCGCGGGCCGACAGCAGCGCCCGCCGGTCAAACAGGCCGGGGTGCTGGCCCAGCTTCTGCAAGGCCTTGGGCACCAGCGTACGCATGAACATGCGGTTGTACACCTGCCGGTTGAACCCGCGGCCGATGGCATGCCCGCCGGCGGCGAGATCAAGTGGCGCGCACACGGCCGCAACGGCATCTACAGACTGCGCAGCGTGTGCGCCCACTTCGCCCGCCCAGCGCAAAAGGGCGTTTCCGCCCAGCGAGACACCGACGGCCATCAGCGGCACGCCCGGGTGCGCGCTGCGCAGCCGCGCGAGGATCCAGCCGATCTCGGCATGGTCACCCGAGTGATATGCCCGCGGTGCGCGGTTGATCTCGCCACTGCATCCCCGAAAGTGCGGCAGGGCACACGCCCAGCCCTGCTCACGTGCAAGGTCGGCAAATGCCTCGCTGTAGTGGCTGCGCGAGGAGCCCTCCAGGCCATGGAACACGACCAGCAGCGGACGCGGCGGCGCACTTGCAGGCGCCGCTGGCTCATATCGAAGAAAGTCCACATCGAGGAAGTCGCCGTCGGGTGTGTCCCACCGCTGGCGCAGGTAGCCAGGCTTGCTGCCGAACACGCGGCGCGAGTACAGCGCGGGCCAGATGGTCTGCAGCTGTCCTCCGGGCAGCCAGCGTGGAGGTCGGTAGTTCATGCCGGTCATCCTTCTTGCGCCGGTGGCACGCCCACGCTTTGCTTCAACGCTGCCATCAGTGAAGGCGGGGCTTCTGCGCCTGCAGCATGTCTGCCTCGGGCGCTGTACCCGGGCTGGCGTGGTGAGCCACCATGCGCCACCCCTCGGGCACCCTGTGATAGACGTTGGTTGCCAGCACCATGGCCCGGTGTACGCCGTCGGGTAGCACCATTTCGACCTGCTCGATCACGCTGTGAACCGCGCTGGACACGCCCGAAACACGATGCACCTGCAAGGGCCTGGCGTGGACCGCCCCATGGGCAAACATGGCTTCGAAGGCAGCGCGGATGGCATGCGCGCCAGGCATGCGGGGCCCACCCGGGTGCACGCACAGGATGTCGTCATCATCCGCCCAGCATTGCATCAGCAGATCGATGTCCCCCCGCTGCAGGGCATCGTAGAAGGCCGACTCGGTGTCATCGGGAGAGCCGCCAAGGTTGGCGGCAGCGGAACGGACTGGGGACATGATGGCGTGATTGCTGGATGACGAACACCGGGTTGCAGCGCCCGGCCATGGGCCCGATCGTAGTGTGTCGCGGATAACCGTTGCACAAGGCGGATTGTGAACAGTGACGCGCGGGCGCAATATGCCGGACCGGCACGCAGGTCAGGTCAGGTAAGGTCAGGTCGTGTCGTGTCGTGTCGTGCGGGGCATGCTGCGCTGACCGCGCTCGTTCTGACCCTGCCACTGCGTCGGCGATCCGGCCCTGAGAACCAGCCGCACACCGGCGTTCTACAGAGACTTCTCGGGACAGCAGGCATTTGCCGCGCGTCAGAGCGGACGAAATCAGGTTGCCTGTAGCTCTCCTTGCTGGCTTGACTGCACCAAGTTCCCTTCCGATTGTTTCCATTACCAGAACAGTCAGTTTGCGACTGGGTAGTTTTTCTCTGTCTGACACCCGCGTACAGTTCAACCCATCGATGAGCCGATCCCGCAAGGCGACTCACCGAACCC
>LNEG01000070.1 GCA_001464865.1 Burkholderiales bacterium Ga0074133 | reverse complement strand
GGCGTAGAACAGCTCGTAGAAGTCTCCCATGCGGTACAGGACGAGCGTCTCGGGGTACCCGGCCTTCAGGGCCAGGTACTGCTGCATCATGGGGGTGTGGTGGTCAAGCGTGTCCGGCATGCGCGGCGGGGCAAAGAGGGGGCAGAAACGAGCGGTGGACTTTAGCAGTTCAACCCTGGACGGCTGCAGAACACCGCGGACCCTGCCGAGACGCCTCGCATGTCAGGGTTTTCCCGCAGGCTTCAATCGTGGTGATTTCTGTGCGGTTACGTTTGGACATATTCTTGGCGTTATGCTGATAGCTTCGGTTTCAGTGCGGGGCTTCGGGCCCGCCGGGCAGACCATCCACCGCAGGTTTCAGAGGCTTCAGAGCGACCGTGATCTCGTCCGAACTGCTGACCGACCTACTGGCCCCTTATGGCGAGGGGCCCATCGAGCCCATGGCCAAGGCGCGCCTGCAGGCGCTCATGGATGCCGTACCGGTGGCGCTGGTGGAGTTCCGGCTGCAGCACGGGCGCCTGATGTTGCTGGCGGCCAATGCCGCCGCGCGGCGCATGCCGGGCCTTGGGGCCGTGCGCAATCCGGGCGCTGACGCCGCCGAAGTTTTTGACCTGCTTGCCGATACCCCCTTGCTCGACCAGTTGATGGGCGTGGTGCGCGTGGGCGTCCCGCTGGATTGCCGGCAGGTGGCCCGCGAGCCTGGCCGCCTGTTGCTGGCCTGGGATCTCTCAGCCCGCCGCGTCACCAGCGACTGCATTGTGGTCACCGTGCGCGACGCTTCGGAGGCCGAAACCTTGCGCGCATCCCTGGCCGCTGCCGAGCGGGCGCTGGAGGATTCGCGGCGCGAACTGCGCGAGCAGACCGAGGTGTTCCACACCATGGAGAGCATGGCCCGAACCGGCCACTGGCGCCGTATTGAAGACCCGGGCGAAACGGTGCTGCTGTGGTCGCCCGGACTGTGCGAGATCGCCGGGTTCGAGCGGCAGGAATGGCTGGACCCTGCCCACGCGGTCAGCGGCATCCTGCCGGAAGACCGCCAGGCGTTTGATGCCGCCACGGGCGCAGGGGGCAGCACCGATGTGGAGTACCGCTGGCGCCGCCCCGATGGCCAGATCCGGTGGATGCGCTCACGCGTGAGCCGTGCCCTGGCACGGGAAGGCGTACGCTCAGTCATGGGGGTGGTGCAGGATGTGACCGAAGAGCACCGCGCCGCCGAGCAGCTGCGGGAGCAGCTGCTGTTCATCCGGCGCATTGCCAGCCGCATCCCCGGATTCATCTACGAGTACCGCTCGCGCCCCGGCCAGCCCGTCAGCGTGCAGTACATCAGTGATGCGGTGCGTGAGTTCATGGGCGTGGAGCCGCATGAAGTGACGGCTGACCACGGAGTGCTGATCCGCCGAGTGCTGCCCGAAGATCTGCCGCATCTGCAACGCTCGGCCATATCCTCGGTGCGCAGGCTGGTGCCCTGGCAGTGCGAGTACCGCGTGCGCATGCCCGACGGCAGTGTGCGCTGGCACATGACCAACGCCATTCCCCACCGCGAGGCTGACGGCGCAGTGGTGTCGCACGGCTTCACGATGGACATCACAGACCGCAAGCGCGCAGAGCACGAGATCGAGCGGCTGGCCTTCTTTGACGCACTCACCGGGCTCCCCAACCGTCGTCTGCTGCTGGACCGCCTGCAGCGTGCAGTCGCCGCTTGCCAGCGCGCGCGCAGTCTGGGCGCATTGCTGTTCATCGACCTCGACAACTTCAAGGATCTGAACGACACGCTCGGCCACGACATGGGTGACCAGCTGCTGGCGCAGGTGGCCGCGCGCCTGGTGGGCAGTGTGCGCGAGGTCGATACGGTGGCGCGATTTGGCGGCGATGAGTTCGTGGTCATGCTGGAAGCGCTGGCCCCCGAACTGGCAGGCGCCGCCAGCCAGGCCGAAGTGGTGGCCGAAAAACTGCTCGCCAGCCTGAACCAGCCGTTTGAGCTGGATGGCGCACAGCACTACAGCACCCCGAGCATCGGCATCACACTGTTCGGCGACGAGCGCCTGTCGGTGGACGAACTGCTCAAGCGTGCCGACCTGGCGATGTACCAGGCCAAGGCGGCGGGGCGCAACACACAGCGGTTTTTTGACCCGGACATGCAGGCGGCCGTCAACGCACGCTCCAACCTGGAAGCCGATCTGCGCCAGGGCCTGGCGCGGGGCGAACTCCTGGTGCATTACCAGCCCGTGGTCAACCACCATGCGCTGTATCTAGGGGCGGAGGCACTGGTGCGCTGGCGCCATCCGCAGCGCGGCATGATCAGCCCGGCCGACTTCATTCCGCTGGCCGAGCAGACCGGTCTCATCCTGCCGCTGGGGCGTTTCGTCCTGCACGCCGCCTGCGCGCAGTTGCAGAAATGGGGGCAGCGTGCCGAGACCGCGCACCTGTCCGTGTCGGTCAACGTGAGCGCGCGGCAGTTTCGCCAGCCGGGTTTTGTGTCGGAGGTGCTTCAGACCCTCAGGGACCACCAGGTGCCCCCCGAAAAGCTCAAGCTGGAGCTGACCGAGAGCCTGCTGCTGGGCGACATTGAAGACACCATCTCGCGCATGGCACAGCTCAAGAGCGAGGGCGTCGGTTTTTCGCTGGACGACTTCGGCACCGGCTACTCGTCGCTCAGCTATCTCAAGCGCCTGCCGCTGGACCAGGTCAAGATCGACCAGGGCTTTGTGCGCGACGTGCTGGCCGACCCCAATGACGCGGCCATCGTGCGCACGATCCTGGCGCTGGCCCGCAGCATGGACCTGGATGTGGTCGCGGAAGGTGTGGAAACCACGGGCCAGCTGGCGTTCCTGCGGCTGCATGGCTGCGAGGGGTTTCAGGGTTACCTGTTTGGCCGGCCCGCCCCCGCGGAGGATATCGATGCCATCCTGCGCACGGGTCCATAGCCGGTCTCTGCACGAATCACCGCGCCGTGTGCCTCTGCGGCATCGGGCGGCCGGCTGCGTTTTGCCCGCACGTCTGTCGTGCGCCGACCGGCGCGCTGCATGGTAAAGGGCTGATCCGATGGACAAGATCGGCGCAGGCGAGTCCGGTTTTCTGGCGGACGGGCTGCGCGCCCGGCATGGTCCTTCGGGTCTTCGCCTGCTGCTCATCGTGGTGGCGATATCGCTACTGGGTGCATGGCTGGTGGTGCAGGCCGTGGCGCACTGGCGCGCTGTGGACCGCGCCGAAGCACGTGCGGCGCTCCTGCGGGAAACGACCGATGCGCTGGTCAGCCACACGACGGGGGACCGCATCCTGGGAGCCGTGTCGCTGCTGGGGTTGAGCGAGCCCTTGCTCAAGGACATTGCACGCGGACGGCTCGCGCAGGACGACCCACGCGTGCTGTCCCGTCTTGCTGTGGCGCGGGGGCGGTTCCTGGTCAGCGGTGTGTACGTGATGTCGGCCGACGGTACGGTGGTGGCCCACGAGACGGCAGGCGAGCGGTCCACAGGCCGCAACCTCGCGTTCAGGCCTTATTTCCAGCAGGCGGTCAATGGCGCCGTCAGCGTGTATGCGGCGGTGGGCAGCACCTCGCGCGAGCGCGGGCTCTACTACGCGGCGCCACTGTATGACGGCGAAAGTCCATCGGGCAGCATCATCGGGGTGGTGATGTTCAAGGCGGGTTTCGAGACCATCGACCTTTTGCTCAAGCGCTCGGGGTTCACCACATTGCTGCTTTCGCCGCAGGGGGTGGCCTTTGCCGCCACCCGTACCGACTGGGAGTTTGCCGTGGCGCCCCCGGTCACGCAGGCACGCATCGACGCCATTCGTGCGTCGAGACAGTTCGGCAGCCACTTTGACAAGGGCCTTGCATCGGCGCTGCCCTTTGAGCCCGACGCAGACGAGGCGGTTCTGAATGGCGTGCCTTATGCGGTGGACCGCAGGACACTGGACTGGAACGATCCCGGCGGCCAATGGCAGCTGGTCATGCTGGACGACATCAGCGCCCTGATGCCGCTGGCCCACAGGCTGTGGTGGGGCGCTGGCGCCTTTGTGGCGCTGTGCCTGCTGGGGCTGTTGCTGCTGGACCTGGTAGGCAGCCGCCTGCGGGTGCGCGACGCCCGCGAGCGATTTCGGCTGCTGGGCGCGGCCCTGGAGAACAGCCCCGTCTCCGTGGTGATCACCAACGGCGACGGGCTCATCGACTGGGTGAATCCGCAATACGAGCGCAACACGGGCTACACGCTGGCCGAGGTGCGAGGCCGCAAGCCGTCAATCGTCTCCAGTGGCCAGACACCCGCGCGTACGTACCAGGCCATGTGGTCCGCGCTGCTTTCCAGACAGTCGTGGCGCGGTCAGTTCGTCAATCGCCGCAAGGATGGCAGCATCTACCACGATGAAGCCACGCTTTCGGCGGTGCTGGACCGGCGAGGCAGGCGCATCGGCATCGTGGGGCTGCACGAGGACGTGACCGAGCGCATCCGTGCGCAGGAGGAGCTGCTGCGGCGCGAGCTTCTGCTCAACGAACTGCTGGAGCAGCAGACGGCGATCTTTGACAACGCGCCCCCCATCTTGCTCGTCTGCGACGGAAGGTTCCGGCAGTTCAACCCCGCCTTCCTGGAACTGATGGGTGGCACGGCGTCGCAGCTGCTGGGTATGGAGGTGTCGCGGCTGCTCGGCGGCGCCGGGCGTGCCGAGCAGTTCCTGGCAGACGCCGCCGCACGGCTGGCGGCGCGGCGCGCGGTGCGCGAAAGCGCCACGCTGTTCCGGCTGGACGGGAGCCAGTTCGAGGCGCGGCTTGCGGGGCGGTCCCTGCGGATGGAGGGTGTCGGGCTGGCGTCGATCTGGGTCATTGAAGACGTGACCGAGCAGCGTGCCGCCGAGCTTGCCATCCAGCGCGCCAGCGAACGCCTGGAGTTTGCCCAGGAAGCCGGCAAGATCGGCGTGTTCGACGTGGATCCCGTCACGGACACCGTGCTCTGGAGCGAAAAGCTCATTGCCATGTTTGGCCTGCCGCCGGGCACGCAGGTGCGCAGCACCAGCGACTGGGCCGCCTGCCTGCACCCCGATGACCGGGAGCGGGCGGTGGCGCACATTGCGCACGCGCTGGCCGGCGCCGACGACTATGTGCGCGACTCCTGGCGGATCGTGCGCCCCGACGGCGCCGTGCACTGGTTCCTGTCGGCTGCCCGCATCTTCCGTGACGAGGCAGGCCGTGCGGTGCGCGTCGTGGGTGTGAATGTGGACATCCACGACCAGAAGCTGCTGGAAGCCAGGGTGGCCGAGCAGCTGGACTTTCAGCAGGCATTGATCGATGCCGTGCCGGTGCCGCTTTTCTACAAGGGGGCAGACGGCCGTTACCTGGGCTTCAACCGGGCGTACGAGCAGGCCTTTGGCATCCAGCGCGAAGAGCTGATCGGCAAGACCGTGATGGACCTCGACTACCTGTCGGAGCAAGACCGTGCCCGTTTCGACGCGGACGCACGCGACGCGTTGCAAGGAGAGCGATCCGTGCACAAGGTGGTGGACCTGCCGTACGCAGACGGCAAGACCCACCACACGCTCTTTTGGCTCCACGGCTTTTCGCGGGCCGACGGCTCGCCCGGCGGCGCCATCGGCACTTTCGTGGACATTACGGACCGCCAGCAGGCCGAGCAGGAACTGCGCCGGGCGAAGGAGCTTGCCGAAGAGACCACAGCGCTCAAGTCGACCTTCCTGGCCAACATGAGCCACGAAATCCGCACGCCCATGAATGCCATCATCGGCATGTCGCGCTTGGCTTTGCGATCCGGCCTGAGCCCGCGGCAGCATGACTATGTGAGCAAGATCCAGCAGGCGGGGCAGCACCTGCTGGGCGTCATCAACGACATCCTCGACTTTTCCAAGATCGAGGCCGGCAAGCTGGTCGTCGAAAGCCGCCCCTTCGTGCTGGACCGCATGCTGGAAAACGTGACGGATGTCGTGGGCTACAAGGCGGGTGCCAAGGGGCTGGAGCTGGTGTGCGATGTGGGCGCCGATGTGCCTCCCAACCTTGTCGGGGACTCGCTGCGGCTCGGGCAGATCCTCATCAACTACGCGAACAACGCGATCAAGTTCACCGAGCAAGGCGAAATCAGCATTGCGGTGCGCCTGCACGAAGACCAGGGCGACACGGTGGTGCTGCGCTTTGAGGTGCGCGACACCGGCATCGGGCTCAGCCCGCAGCAGATCGACCGGCTTTTTCAAAGCTTTCAGCAGGCCGATACATCGACCACGCGCCGCTACGGCGGTACCGGTCTGGGCCTGGCCATCTGCAAAAGCCTGGCCGAGCTCATGCACGGCCAGGTGGGCGTGCACAGCGCACTGGGCCGGGGCTCGACCTTCTTTCTCACGGTACCCCTGCTGCGCGGTGCGCCAGCGCGCCAGTTGCTGCCGCCGCCAGACCTGCGTGGCCAGCGGGTGCTGGTGGTGGATGACAACCACACTGCGGCGACCGTGCTGTCGGACATGCTCCACGCCATGGGCTTCGAGGTCGAGCAGGCGCACTCTGGCCTGCAGGCACTGGCCCGCCTGCGCGAATCGATGGCGCAGGGGCGGCACTTCGGGCTGCTGCTGCTGGACTGGCACATGCCGGGCATGGACGGCGTCGAGCTGGCGGGCCACATCCGTGCGCTGGGCATGGAACGGGTGCCGCAGATGCTCATGGTCACCGCCTATGGCCGCGAGGACGTGATGCGCGCGGCACGCGCGCAGGGCATCGACACGGTGCTCATCAAGCCGGTCAACGCATCGTTGCTGTTCGACACCCTCATGCAGCCCAGCGAGCATTCCATCCCGCCTGCAGCGGCCGTGGCAGTGGCTCCGCCTGCGGCGCAGGATCTGCCCCTGGAACTGCGCGGCGCCCATGTGCTGCTGGTGGAAGACAACGAGCTGAACCAGATGGTGGCGGTGGAGCTTCTGCGCGACGCAGGGTTTGCGGTGGATGTGGCCGAGAACGGCCAGGCGGCCATCGACCGCATCGAGCGCAAGCAGTACGACCTAGTGCTGATGGACATGCAGATGCCGGTGATGGACGGCGAGGCCGCAACACGGGCCCTGCGCGCGGATCCGCGCCATGCGCAGCTTCCCATCATCGCCATGACGGCCAACGCCATGGAAGCCGACAGACAGCGCTGTTTTGCCGCTGGCATGAACGACCATGTGGCCAAGCCCATCGAGCCCGCCGCGCTCTGGGCTGCACTGGCTCGCTGGATCCGCCCGCGGCCAGGGCTGGGCCTGCCGCTGGCCGGGATGGCACCGGGTGCGGTGTCAGACGCTGGGAGCCAGAACGGCGCACCCGCAGCAGCGTCGCCGCTCATCCTGCCGGTAGTGGCAGGGCTTGACACCGCGCTGGGCCAGCAGCGTGCTCTGGGCAAGCCTGCGCTGTACGCGCAACTGCTGGACCGCTTTGCCAGTGGCCAGGCTGGCGTCGTCGCTCGCCTGCACGAGGCGCTCGCCGATCGGGACACCGCACTGGCAGAGCGCCTTGCGCATACCTTGCGCTCCGTCGCAGCCAACATCGGCGCGAAGGCGGTGTCCGACCGCGCCCACGCGGTGGAAGCCGCACTGCGCGCCGGGGCAACCACTGCAACGCCGCTGTTGGAGGCACTGGAGGCCGACCTGGACCCCCTGCTCGCGGGGCTGCGCGACTGGCAGGCGCAGGCCGCTGGCCAGAGCGCGGCTGCGGTGCAGTCAGCCGTGGCGCAGGCCAACGCGGAGCCGGCCGAAGTCCTGGCCCGCCTGCGCGCACTGCTGGCGCAAGACGACCCCGCAGCCACAGAGTTTTTTCAGCACAATATGCCGGTGCTGGCCGGTTTGATGGGAAGTGCCTTCGACGGAGTCGGGGCCCAGATTTTCCAATTTGACTTCGACCTGGCTCTGGACATGTTGCCGCCCGACGAGCCGCCTCCCTGAAACACGCAGGACACTCCATGGACAACGCGCCTTTTGTCTCCAGTCAGGCTACCTTGGTCGATAAGCCCATCGCCACGATCCTGGTGGTGGACGACACGCCCGACAACCTGACCCTGATGGGAACGCTCCTCAAGGAGCACTATGTGGTGAAGGTGGCCAACAGCGGCGAAAAGGCCCTGCGCATCGCGCAGTCGGCTCCGCAGCCCGACCTGATCCTGCTGGACATCGTGATGCCCGGGCTCGATGGCCATGAGGTCTGCCGCCAGCTCAAGGACAACGCTGCCACGCGCAACATTCCGGTGATCTTCCTCACGTCGCGCTCGGACACGGACGATGAGCGGGCAGGGCTGGCGCTCGGTGCCGTGGACTACATCACCAAGCCCATCAGCCCGCCCATACTGCTGGCCCGCGTGAACACGCACCTGGCGCTCAAGGCGACGGCAGACTTCCTGCGCGACAAGAGCGCCTATCTGGAGCGCGAAGTGGCCATGCGCACCCTGGAAGTGCAGGCGATCCAGGACGTGACCATCATGGCGATGACCTCGCTGGCCGAAACCCGTGACAACGAAACCGGCAACCACATTCGCCGCACACAGCTGTACGTGAAGGCACTGGCCGAGCGGCTGCGGCACCATCCCCGGTTCGAGCACATCCTGAACGACCGGATGATCGACCTGCTGTACAAGTCGGCGCCACTGCATGACATCGGCAAGATCGGCATACCCGACAGCATCCTGCTGAAACCCGGCAAGCTGACGGTGGAAGAGTTCGAGGTGATGAAGACCCACACCACGCTGGGCCGCGACGCCATCGAAGACGCCGAGCGCCGCCTGGGCATGCGGGTGGCGTTTCTGAGCGTGTCCAAGGAGATCGCCTACAGCCACCAGGAAATGTGGGACGGCACGGGCTACCCGCTGGCGCTGGCGGGGGATGCCATTCCGGTGTCCGCCAGGTTGATGGCGGTGGCGGATGTGTACGACGCGCTCATCAGCAAGCGGGTGTACAAGCCCGCCTTCTCGCACGACCAGGCCTGCAACACCATCATCCGTGGCAAGGGTACGCACTTCGACCCCGACATGGTCGACGCCTTTGTGGACCTTGCAGAAGACTTCCGCAAGATTGCCGAAAAGTATCCCGATCCGACCTGATCAGCGGCGCCATCCCGTGCCCGGGGTGCCGCGACGTGGCGCGTGGGCCGGCTGCGTTGCTGGCCGTGCCTGATATGGGCGCCAGCGCAGGATGGTCGGTGTCAGAACGGCGCGCTGTCGTCCTTGGTGGCTGACGGGGCCGCTTCCGCGCTGCCGGGTGTGCCGGTGGGGGCATCATCTTCGATGGCTGCAGCAGCGTCGGCCGCCAATGCGGCGTCGGGCTCGGCGACCTGCGCGGCCTGGCGCACGGCTGCCTTGTCGCCCGCGCTCGCAAACTTGCTGTACTTGCCCAGGATAGGCACCAGCTGGCCATAGATGCGCGGGCTGCCCGCCAGGCATTCGCGCTGTTCCAGGAAGTCGGCCTCACCCGTGAAGTTGCCCACCAGGCCGCCGGCCTCGGTGACCAGCAGCGAGCCTGCCGCCACATCCCAGATCGACAGGCCGGTCTCGAAGAATCCGTCGGTGTAACCCGCGGCCACGTAGGCCAGGTCCAGCGCGGCAGCGCCGGGGCGGCGCAGGCCGGCGGTGCGCTGCATCACGTCGGCCATCATGTTCAGGTAGCTCTTGAAGTTGTCGCCCGGGCGGAAGGGGAAGCCGGTGGAGATGAGGCAGTCCTTGAGCTGGGTGCGCTTGCTCACGCGGATGCGGCGCTCGTTCAGGTAGGCGCCGCGTCCCTTGGTGGCCGTGAACAGGTCGTTGCGGGTCGGGTCGTACACCACGGCCTGCTCGACCTTGCCCTTGACGGCCAGCGCAATGCTGACGCAGTACACGGGAAAGCCGTGGATGAAGTTGGTGGTGCCGTCCAGCGGGTCGATGATCCAGACAAATTCCGAATCCTTGGCGCCGTATTCCTTGCCCGACTCTTCGGCCAGGATGCCGTGGCCAGGGTAGGCCGTCAGCAGCGTCTCGATGATGATTTTTTCGGACGCGTGGTCCACTTCGGTCACGAAGTCGTTGATCTGCTTTTGCGAGATCCGCACCGATTCCACGTCAAGGGCCGCGCGGTTGATGATGGCGCCGGCGGCGCGTGCGGCCTTGATGGCCACGTTAAGCATGGGGTGCAGGTTGGACGACATTCGGTTGTGGTGTTACGCAGCGCACCGCAAAACGGGGCGCGCTGCAAATCAGGAGCGGATCGGCACGCCCGGCGATGCGGGCGGCGACAATGAGGGCGAAATTTTACCTGCAGTGCCCGTTTTCACCTAGCCACCGCTCTTTCTGCGCCCATTTGCCTCCTCCATGAAGACCCGATTCATCCTGATCAACACCAGCCACGCCGGCAACGTAGGCGCCGCCGCGCGCGCGATGAAAACCATGGGTTTTGACGACCTGGTGCTGGTGGCGCCGCGCTGGCCCAACGTGCTGCGGCGCGAGGAAACCATTCAGCGCGCCAGCGGTGCCCTGGATGTGCTGGAGAACGCGCGGATTGTCGCCACCCTGGACGAAGCGCTGGATGGGATGAGCCACCTTTGCGCCACCGCCATGACCCCGCGTGATTTCGGACCGCCCACCAGCGCTCCCCGCCAGCATTTCGAGATGCTATTGAAAAGAGAGCAATCAGGCATGATGAATGCTGGACTGCAGGCCGAAAACACCAAAAATCCAGAAAATCACGACGATTTGCTGCCTGTGCAGGCCGGCGTAGCCTTCCTGTTTGGCTCGGAGCGCTTTGGCATGGCCAACGAAGACGTCTACCGCTGCCATGTGGCGCTGTCGATTCCGACCAACCCGGGCTTCGGGTCGCTCAACCTGGGTGCCGCCATCCAGGTCATCGCCTACGAATGGCGCCAGGCGCTGGGCAGCTTTGCGGTGCCTGATGCCGCGCCAGCCCGCCTCGCAGCCGACGCCGCCCAGGTCGCCGGCATGCTGGCCCACTGGGAACAGGCCCTCACGCAGATCGGCTTTCTCGACCCGGCCGCACCCAAGAAGCTCATGCCGCGCCTTAACCAGCTTTTCAACCGGGCGCAGCTCGCCCCCGAGGAAATCCACATCCTGCGCGGTGTCGCCAAGGCCATGATCGAGGCCGCAGAGGCAAAACGCTAGACTGCCAGCCCCACGAGACAAAGAAGCCGCCCATGTTCGATCGCCTGCGTTCCGATATCCAGTGCATCCTCGACCGCGATCCTGCCGCGCGCAGCACATGGGAGGTGATCACCTGCTACCCGGGCCTGCACGCCATCTGGCTGCACCGCCCGGCGCACTGGTTCTGGAACAACGGCTTCAAGTGGCTGGGCCGCTTCACATCGCACTTTGCGCGCTGGTTCACCGGCATCGAGATCCACCCCGGCGCAAAGATCGGCGAGCGCGTGTTCTTCGATCACGCCATGGGTGTGGTGGTGGGCGAGACGGCCGAGATCGGTGACGGCTGCACCATCTACCAGGGCGTCACGCTGGGCGGCACATCGCTCTACAAGGGCGCCAAGCGCCACCCGACGCTGGGCAAGGATGTCGTGGTCAGTGCCGGCGCCAAGGTGCTGGGCGGCTTCGAGGTGGGCGATGGCGCGAAGATCGGCAGCAACGCCGTGGTCATCAAGCCAGTGCCACCGGGAGCCACCGCCGTCGGCATCCCGGCGCGCATCATCCCGTCAAAGGCCGGCGAAAGCGCCGACGTGACCGAGCCGCAGCAGGCCCGCAAGTTCACGGCCTACGGCATCACGCAGGAAGACGACCCGCTGTCGCAGGCCATGCGCGGCCTGATCGACAACGCGTCTTCGCAGGAGCACCAGATTGCGCTGCTGTGGCAGGCCATCGAGAAGCTCTCGGCCAATCCGCAAAACAAGGACTGCGTGCCCTGCGATGCCGCGCTCAAGGAGCAGTTCGAGGCGGGCAAGCTCAACGAGCTGGTGGGGAAGTAACCTCTTGCCTGGCGCATCCCGGCAAAGCCCCCTGGCGATGAGCGAGGCCGTACCCGCCGCCGCGCTGGCGCAAATCAGTTCTTGATGTAGATCCGGATCGCGTCGCGTGCGGGCGCATCCGTGTGGATCGTGGCCATCCCGAGCTGGAATCCGCCACCGCTACTGCTCAGGATTCCATACTGGACCACCGCGCGCAGTTGCAGCAGTCTGCGCCCGTTTGGGGGTATCGGCAGCTGTACATGTATCGTGCATTCGGTGCGCACTGGCAGGTTCACGGCGCACAGCACGCTGATTCCGCCTTCACTGACATCCATGGTGCGAACAGCCATCGGTGGGTGGCCCGCAATGTGCAGCTGCGCCTGCACTCTCAGGATACGGCGGGACTGGTTTCGGCGTTCGCTGGCGGCACCTGTGGGGGGTGTAGGGCTCATCGATGGACAACCGGTTGTCGCCTGCCGGGTTTCACGGGCGGCAGTGTTGGGTTCAGGGCGTGAGCGGGCGAACCGCACTCTTGGGCCGGAACGCCTTGCACACTTCGTCGCGCGTTTCCATGTAGGGCCCACCGATCAGGTCCACGCAGTAGGGCACAGCCGCAAAGATGCCCGGCACGATCTGCTTGCCATCGGCGTCTTTCAGGCCTTCCAGCGTTTCGGCAATCGCCTTGGGCTGGCCCGGCAGGTTGATGATCAGGCTCTGGCCACGCACCACCGCCACCTGGCGCGAGAGGATGGCCGTGGGCACAAATTTCAGGCTGATCTGGCGCATCTGCTCGCCAAAGCCCGGCATTTCCTTGTGCGCCACGGCCAGGGTGGCCTCTGGCGTCACATCGCGCAGTGCAGGGCCCGTGCCGCCGGTGGTCAGCACCAGGCTGCAGCCGGCGTCCACCAGTTCGATCAGCGTGGCGCTGATGCGGTCCTGCTCGTCGGGGATCAGGCGCGGCTCGAACGTGATGGGGTTGTGCAGCGCGCGGGTGAGCCAGTCCTGCAGCGCGGGCAGGCCCTTGTCTTCGTAGACGCCGGTGCTGGCGCGGTCGCTGACGGAGACGATGCCGATGCGGACGGGGTCAAAGCCCTGGGCTGTTTGCGGCTCAGTCATTGAACTCGTCCTCTGCATCATCGCTGCCGTCTTTGGCGGCACCAGGGCCGCCCAGGTGCTCGCGTACCAGCTGGAAAAGCTCGCGGTACGCGCGGCCCTTGCGCGGGGCCAGGCCTTGCGAGACCTGTACGTTCGCCTCTTTGCCGGCAGGCTGGGCGTCCTTGCGGGCCTGTCGGATCAGGGCGCGCAACTGCTGGGTGTCGGTGTCGGGGTGGTCGGCCATCCACGGCGCCAATGCCTCGTCGTCGGCAATCAGGCGGTCACGCCAGTGTTCGGCCAGGTGCAGGCTCATCTTCTCGGTGGCCGAGCCCTTGTGCTGCTCCTCCAGAGCCTGGCGGGCGGCCTGCACCACTTCGGGGTCAAGCTTGCGCATGAGCTTGCCCACGTACTGCATCTGGCGGCGCTTGCCTTCAAAGTTGGTGATGCGCTTGGCTTCGGCCAGGGCGTCCACCAGCTTGTCGGGCAGCCCCACAGCGTTGAACAGGTCGGTGCGCAGCGTCAGCAGTTCCTTGCCCAGGTCCTGGAGCTCGTCGCTCTCGCGCTTGAGATCGGTACGGCTGGCATCGGGCGTGCCTTTGAGTTCGGCCTTGAGCTGAAGGTCCAGTTCGCTGCCTTCGGCAACGAACTGGCCGCGCACAAAGTAGCCTTTTTTGGGTTTGCGTGACATGGGGTGGGGGCAAAGAGAGGCGGGCGCAGGGTGCGCCGCAGTGGCAAGTATCATAGCCTCCGCTATGAAAAAACCCTTTACTGGCGCCGTGCGCGCCCCCGGTACGACCGCTGCCGGGCCCGCCCGCACCTCCACCTCCGACGCGCCTGAACAAGGCTTCAGCTACAGCCGTCCTTTTTTTGAAGAACTGGTGGACCGCGCCCTGGCGCATGCCAAAAAGCTGGGCGCCACCGATGCCGGGGCCGAGGCCTCCGAGGGCTGCGGCCTGTCGGTCAGCGTGCGCAAGGGCGAACTGGAGAACGTGGAGCGCAACCGAGACAAGTCGTTGGGCGTCACCGTCTACATCGGCCAGCGCCGGGGCAACGCCAGCACCTCTGATTTCTCGACCCGCGCCATCGAGCAGACGGTGCAGGCGGCCTACGACATTGCCCGCTTCACCGCCGAAGACCCCATGGCGGGTTTGCCGGACGCCGACGACATTGCGCCGCCCGAGACGCACCGCGACCTGGATCTGTTCCACCCCTGGGCCATCGACAGCGAGGCCGCCGCCCGCATTGCGATGGAATGCGAGGCGGCAGCGCTCAAGACGCATCGGCGCATCACCAACAGCGAAGGCGCGGGTGTGTCGGCCCAGCAGAGCCACTTCTTCAGCGCCCACACGCGTGGCTTTCGCGGGGGCTACGCCAGCTCGCGCCACAGCTTCTCCGTCTCGCCCATCGCCTCGCTGCCCGGCAAGAATGCCGAGATGCAGCGCGATGCCTGGTACAGCTCCATGCGCAATGCCGACGAGCTGGCCTCGCCCCAGGCCGTGGGCCGCTACGCCGCCCAGCGCGCCCTGAGCCGCCTCGGCAGCCGCAAGATCCCCACCACGCAGTGCCCGGTGCTGTTTGAATCCACGCTGGCCGCCGGCCTGCTGGGCGGGTTTGTGCAGGCCGTGAGCGGCGGCTCGCTGTACCGCAAGAGCAGCTTCCTGCTGGACTCGCTGGGCAAGATGGTGTTCCCCAAGCACATCGATGTGCTGGAAGACCCATTCATCCTGCGCGGCAAGGGCAGCTCCCCGTTTGATGACGAAGGCGTGCGCGTGGCGCCGCGCAAGGTGGTCAAGGGCGGGCGCGTGGAGGGCTATTTCCTCTCGAGCTATTCGGCGCGCAAACTGGGCATGAAGACCACCGGCAACGCCGGCGGCTCGCACAACCTGGTGATGACCTCGCGCCTGACCCAGCCCGGCGACGACCTGGATGCCATGCTGCAAAAGCTGGACACGGGCCTGTTCGTGGTCGAGCTGATGGGGCAGGGCGTGAACTACGTGACGGGCGACTATTCGCGCGGCGCCAGCGGCTTCTGGGTGGAAAACGGCCGCATTGCCTACCCCGTGCACGAGATCACGATTGCCGGCAACCTCAAGGACATGCTCAAAGGCATTGAGGCCGTGGGCGCAGATGCCTACAACTACGGTGCCAAGACGGTGGGCTCCATTCTGGTCAACCGCATGAAGGTGGCGGGCAGCTAAAGCGACTCGGCGCAGCTGCCGTGCCCGGCAAGGCGCGGGCTGCGCCAGCCCGTCAGAGGTCGTCCAGCCGGCCCAGCAACCGCTGCGCCTGGGCCCGGATGGCGGCCGTGTCGGCCTCCGGCATCTTCTGCAGCTGCCGGTACACCAGGGCGATGCGCACGTTCTTGCCCAGCGTGGCCTCGTGGCGCAAAAAGAAATCCCAGTACAGCGCGTTGAACGGGCAGGCCGACTCGCCCGTGCGCTGCTTGCGGTCGTACGCGCAGCCCTTGCAGTAGTCGCTCATGCGGTCGATGTAGGCCGCGCTGCTCACGTACGGTTTGGTCGCAAGCAGGCCGCCGTCGGCAAACTGGCTCATGCCCAGGGTGTTGGGCAGCTCCACCCATTCAAACGCGTCGATGTACACGCCCAGGTACCAGCGGTGCACGGCGGCAGGGTCGAGCCCGGCCAGCAGCGCAAAATTGCCGATCACCATCAGCCGCTGGATGTGGTGGGCATAGGCCCCGTCGAGCGACTGGCCGACCGCGTGCGACATGCAGCGCATGCGCGTTTGCCCCGTCCAGAACCACTGCGGTAGCGGCGTGGTGTGGCCCAGTGCGTTGCGCTCGTCATAACCGGGCATCTGCGCCCAGTAGATGCCGCGCACGTATTCGCGCCACCCCAGGATCTGCCGGATGAAGCCTTCCACCGCCGCCAGCGGTGCATGGCCCGCCCGGTACGCGGCCTCGGCACGCTGCACCACCTCGTGCGGGCGCAGCATCTTGGTGTTGAGCGCAAAGGACAGCAGCGAATGGAACAGCCGCTCGCTGCGCGTGCTCATGGCGTCTTCATACGCACCAAAGTTGGGCAGCGTGGTGTCGATGAAGTGGTCGAGCCAGGCCAGCGCCTCGGCGCGGTTGAGCGGCCAGCGCAACGCCGCGGCGTGCGGGGTGCCAAAGCTTTTGACGCCTGCGGCCTCGATGGTGGTCCAAAGTGCGCGGTGGTCGTGCGCTGGCCGCGCATCCGGCGGCAGGGCGGGCGTACCCGGCCAGGGCTTGCGGTTGTCGTGGTCGAAGTTCCATTGCCCGCCTTCGGGTTCGCCGGCGTCGTCCATCAGTACCGCGTGACGGGCGCGCATGCGGCGGTAGAAGCTTTCCATCAGCCACTGCTTGCGACCCTTGAACTGCTCCGCCACTTCGGCACGCGTGGTGTAGAAGTGCTCGCTGTCAACGCAGTCCACGGCAAATGGCTGCGCCGCACCCCAGTCGCGCAACTGTGCATCGAGCCGCCATTCGTCGGGCTGCTGGTATTGCAGCCGGCGGGCGCCGTAGTGCGCCACCAACGCCTCCAGGTTCGCAGGGATGGACTGACGATTGCTCGCGTCGTCAATGGCCACGTAGCGCACGCGGTGCCCGGCTTCGCGCAGCTGCGGCGCCAGGTCACGCATGGCGGCGAAGATGGCCAGGATCTTCTGCGCATGGTGCAGCACATAGTCGGTTTCCTGACGCACCTCCATCAGCACGTACACCACCCCATCGTCCTGCGCGGCAAACCAGCTGTGGCGGGGGTTGAGCTGGTCGCCCAGCAGCAGGCGCAGCGTGTGGGCTGGTGCAGGCATTGCGGTAGCTCCGGCCGTCACGCCGTGCCCCACATGCGGCGGTAGCCGCCGTCGGCATCGTGCTCCTGTGCCTGCTTGTTCGGGTTGAAGCGCCTGCCGCCCCGCGGGTCGGTGCCGCGCCCGGCGACGTATAGCCAGTTGCCCTGGTTGCTGTAGGGGTCGTAGTCCACCAGTTGTGCCTCAAACCATGCGGCGCCCGCTCTCCAGTCGCCCTGCAGGTCGTGGATGAGGTAGCTGGCCACCATCTGGCGCAGGCGGTTGCTCAGGTAGCCGGTGGTGGACAGTTCGCGCATGGCAGCATCGACCAGCGGCTCGCCGGTGCGGCCTTCGCACCACCGCGCGAATCCCTGGGGGTTGTGCGTGGGCGGTGGCAGGGTGCCCAGGCCGCGTGCGCGGTACAGCGTGCGCCCGTGCTGCAGGTGCAGGAAGCGGAAGTAGTCGCGCCAGAGCAGCTCGAACCACAGCCAGTAGCTGCCGTCGTTCGCGCCGTGCGCCTGCTCGAAGGCGCGCAGCTCTGCCATCACCTGCCGGGCCGAAAGCGCGCCCGTGGCCAGCCACGGCGAGAACTTGCTCGAGTAGTCGACGCCGGTGAGGCCGTTGCGCGTGGCCTTGTAGCTGTGGGGCAGCTGGCGGGCCAGGTACTGCGCCAGGTGGGCACGCGCGGCGCGCTCGGAGCCATCGAACGCAGGTTTCCCAAAGGGGAAGGATGACCGCGTATCGGTCGCGCCAGGCCCGTAGGCTGGCGCGGCCAAGGCAGCGGCCGCAGCGCGTGCTGCGGCCAGTTCCGGCGACGCCAGGGCGTCATCGATTGCCGCTGGTGGTGGCAAAAGGCGGGTGGGCTCCGGCAGCGGCAGCGGCGGTTGCACGCCCTTGCGCTCCAGCCCGTTGCGAAAGGCGGTGAACACGTCGGGCAGGTTGCGGGTGCCCCAGGGCAGGGCCTGCGGGTCGATCAGGCTGCTCTGCCACACGGTGCGCACCTGCAGGCCGGCGGCGCGCAGTGCGGCGATCTCGTCCTGTTCGTAAGGGGCGGCGATGTCCTCGCAGACCAACCTTGTGGCTCCCACGGACCGGGCCAGCGCGGGCAGCACCTCGGCGGTGCTGCCTTGCAACTGCACCAGTGGCGTACCCAGGGCTGCCAGCCGGTCGGCAAGGGCCTGCACGGCCGCCGTCACAAAGGCGCGACGGTGCACACCCCAGCGGGGAAAGCCCCAGGGGGTGGACTCCGCCTCGGGTGGATGGCACACCACGGGCACCAGGTGCGTGGCACCGCTGCGCATTGCCGCAGCCAGGGCGGGCTGGTCATGCAGGCGCAGGTCGCTTCGGAACCAGAAGATGACCGTGCTCATGGCTGGCCCGGGGCTGTGCGTTTGCGTTCAGAGCGGCAGCGGTCCGAGCAGTACTTGACCTCGTCCCACACCTTGCTCCACTTCTTGCGCCAGGTGAACGGCAGGCCGCAGCTCTGGCAGGTTTTCTGGGGGAGGTCGTGTTTCTTGCGCATTCGGGAACCGCGTGGGGGTGGTACTAGGGCCTGTTCACACTATTTTTGCCAGTGCGAAGGCCATGCAAACGGCGCCAATCTAGGCGCGTGACGACGCCTAGGCCGGGGCCTTGGCTAGGAATGCAACAACGAGTGGCGCCGTTTGCATGGCCTTCCCTTCGGGTTGCAACCCAAAAGAGCCATCCGCGTCGTTGCCAAGCCTCGCTGGGGCCGTACCCCAGCTTCGTTTGGCGCCTAGCGCCTGGCTCTTTTGGATTGCAACGCATCTGGCAAAAATAGTGTGAACAGGCCCTAGCCTGCGGTGGCAAGCAGCCGTGCTGCCACGGCCTGGCCGCTCAGCCAGGCACCTTCGACCTTGCCGCCGTGCAGCCAGTCGCCGCACAGGCCCAGGCGGGCGTCGTCGTCCCACCAGCAGCCGATGGTCAGCGGCGGTTCGGTGTCGGCATAGCGCCAGCGGTGCGCTGTGGCGGCGGCGGGCGATGGTCCGCCGAGGGCCACGAAGGCCTCCACAAGGGTCTGGGTCACTGCTGCGGCGTCGTCCTCGATGTGCGCCTCGCTCCATTCGGGGCTGGCGTGCAGCAGCCAGGTTTCCTGGCCCTCCCGCCCCGGCTTGCTGCTGTCGCGGGCCACCCACCGGAGCGGGCCGGCATTGATGAAGGCGCCATCCCACGCCAGAGGCACCGGTGCGGCAAACCGCAGCATCACCGCCCAGCTGCCGCGCATGCGGGCACTGCGCGCCACGGCCGCAGCCGCTGGCGCTACCGCCGATGTCAGGGGCGCGGCCTGGGGCGCGGGTATGGCCAGCACCACCGCTCCGTAGGTGGGCGCGTGCCGGCCGTGTTCCGCCGAATCGATGACCCAGCCACCCGCTGTGCGTTCGAGCTGTTGCACGGTGGTCTGAAGCTGCAGCGATCCGCGGTCGCCCAACCCCGACGCAAGCCACCCGGCCGGAGCGGTCATGCGAGGCGTGCCCACGAAACGCTCCAGCGGCGTTTGCGGGGTGGACCAGCTGGCCCCGTCAAAGCTGGCGAGGCGCGCGTCCCAGCGCGCTGCCGCACCTGCGGCTTCCCAGCGTGCCACCTCGGCACGAAAGGCGGGGTCGCGCGCAGTGAAGTACTGCGCACCGTGGTCGCACTGCCACGGGCCCGAGACGTCTTCGGCGCGGCGGGTGCTCATGCGGCCTGCGGGGCCCCGGCTCTTGTCCAGTACGTGCACGGTGTGGCCTGCGGCCAGCAGGCGGTGCGCGCACGAAAGCCCTGAGAGGCCGGCGCCGATCACGGCCACAGGAAGGTGCGTGGCGAGGGTCATGGCTGCGGGTCCTTGCGTTGCTGGCTCACCCAGATCAGGTTCTGCGGGTCGATGCCCAGTGCTGCCACGCGGGTCGTGAGCTGTTCGCGCAGGGCGGGCGCAATCTGCCGGTCGCGCGAGAGGATCCAGCAGTAGCTGCGGTCGGGCCCCACCACGATGGCCCAGCGGTATCCAGGGTCGAGCGCCGCGACGTGGTAGCCGCCGTAGAAGGGGCCAAAGAACGAAACCTTGAGCGACGCGGTTTGCGGGCTGCCCGTGAAAAGCGCCTTGCCCACGGCCTCGCGCCACTCTTTCTTGACCTCGTCAAAACCGCGGTTGACCACGCGCACGCTGCCGTCGGGCTGCTGCTGGTAGGTGGCGCTCACATCGTTCATGTTGCGCTCAAAGCGGTGGTCCAGCCGCGCGATTTCGTACCAGCGGCCCTCGTAGCGGGCGAGTTCGAAAGGCGCTACCGCCTGGATGCCCTCAGGAGGGCGGGTCGATGAGCAACCCGCCAACAGGGCCACTGCCGCGCCAGCCAGCGCCAACGACGCCAGCCGGGTGGGTGAAAACAAGGTGGACATATTTAAACCATTGGGTCGCGAAACATACCGAATGGTATATCACGCGACGGTTGACCGCCTGAGCGGCGGGCCGCGGCGCTGGTGGAGTCAGTCTGCCGACGCAGTGGCCCGGGAGGCAGCCGCTGGGCGTTTTGGGGGCATATCGCCTTGAAGTCCAGGTTCTATGTGCACCTGTTGCTATCTTTTCGGGAGCTGGTATCGCGGCGGATTCATACTCCGGCCACGCGCGCTGCAATGGCCTCACCCACCTGGGTGGTGTTGGCTGTGCCGCCCAGGTCGGGGGTGCGCGGCCCGCTCTTGATCACATCTTCAATGGCTTTCACGATGGCATCGTGGGCTGCACGGCCTGCACCCCGGCCGTGGGTCAGGAAGTCCAGCATCAGCGCGCCCGACCAGATCATCGCAATCGGGTTGGCGATGTTCTGGCCATAGATGTCGGGTGCGGAGCCGTGCACGGGCTCAAAAAGGCTGGGAAAGTGGCGCTCGGGATTGAGGTTGGCCGAAGGCGCCAGGCCGATGGTGCCGGTGGTGGCCGGGCCCAGGTCCGAGAGGATGTCGCCAAACAGGTTGGTGGCCGCCACCACGTCAAAGCGGCCCGGCTGCAGCACAAAGCGGGCGGTGAGGATGTCGATGTGCTGCTTGTCCAGCGTGACCTCGGGGTAGGCCTTGGCCACGTCGTCGGCACGCTGGTCCCACCAGGGCATGCTGATGGCGATGCCGTTGCTCTTGGTGGCCAGGGTGACGTGCTTTTTGGCGCGGCTTTGGGCCAGATCAAAGGCGAATTTGAGAAGGCGGTGGGCACCGTGGCGGGAGTAGACGGATTCCTGGATCACGATTTCTCGGTCGGTGCCTTCGTACATGATGCCGCCCAGCGACGTGTATTCGCCTTCGGTGTTCTCGCGCACCACGAGGTAGTCGATGTCGCCTGGCTTGCGGCCGGCCAGGGGGCAGGGCACGCCTTCAAACAGGCGCACGGGGCGCAAATTGATGTACTGGTCGAACTCGCGGCGGAATTTGAGCAGCGAGCCCCACAGGGAGACATGGTCGGGCACGGCGCTCGGCCAGCCGACGGCGCCAAAGAAGATGGCGTCCATGCCCGACAGCTGCGCTTTCCAGTCGTCGGGCATCATTTTTCCGTGCGCGGCGTAGTGGTCGCAGCTGGCCCAGTCGATGGTGGTGGTTTCCAGTGCAATGCCAAAGCGCGCTGCGGCGGCCTGCACCACGCGCAGGCCTTCGGGCATCACCTCCTTGCCGATGCCGTCTCCGGCGATCAGGGCGATGCGGTGGGTTTTGGGGGCGGTTGAGCTCTTCATGAAACAGTCCTTGCGGCGGATGGAGGGCGGCTGCCTGGAGTGGCAGGCCGGGTTGCATGTGCATTGTTTCAAGCGCCCTCAAAAACGACAATGCGCTCACTGTGGCTTCATTCTTCACAATACGTGCATAAAAATCCTGCGGCGGAAGACTTGCGCGTGTTCGCGGCTGTTGTGCGCAAGGCGAGCTTTGGCGGTGCTGCCGCCGAGCTGGGCACGTCACCCGCCTATGTGAGCAAGCGCATCAGGCTCCTGGAGCAAGACCTGCAGGTGAAGCTGCTTCACCGCACCACGCGCCGTGTGGCCGTGACGGAGGAGGGCGAGCGCGTGTTCCACTGGGCGCAGCGCATCCTCGATGACATGGAACAGCTGATGCAGGAGGTGGCCATCACCCGCAGCGAGCCACGCGGGCTGTTGCGGGTGAGCAGCAGTTTCGGCTTCGGCCGCCAGATCGTGGCGCCTGCGCTGTCGCGGCTGGTGGAGCAGCACCCGGGGCTGCAGGTGCGGCTCGAAGTGTTCGACCGGCTGGTGGATGTGGCGGGTGAAGGGTTTGACCTGGACGTGCGCGTGGGCGACGAGATCGCGCCGCACCTCATCGCCCGTCGCCTTGCCGACAACCACCGCGTGCTGTGCGCCGCTCCGGCCTACCTGCAGCGCAAGGGTGCGCCGCGCACGGTGACCGATCTCGCCGCGCACGACTGCCTGGTGATCAAGGAGCGTGACCACCCGTTTGGCACGTGGCGGCTGCGCAGCGGTGCGCAGGAAGAGTCGGTCAAGGTGCGCGGCCCGCTGTCGGCCAACAACGGCGAAATGGCCGTGCAGTGGGCCGTGGACGGCCGGGGGGTGGTGTTGCGCTCGCTGTGGGACGTCGGCGGTCATCTGCAGGCCGGGCGGCTGGTGCAGGTCCTGCCGCAGTGGCAGCAGGAGGCCAACGTGTGGGCGGTGTACCCCACGCGGCTGGAGCGCTCCGCCAAGGTGCGGGTATGCGTGGAGTTTTTGCAGGCACATTTCCGCGAGGCTTGGAACACCCCCTGAGTCGCTTCGCGCCTTCCCCCTCAAGGGGGACGCCGCCACCGCACGGATGCGCAGCGACGCCACGGCGTCTTGGCGGCCCTTGCGCGGCGGCTGCCGGCGAGGGGTGCGCCAGTTCGATCGGCTGGAGGTCCTAAACCGCGCCGATGCGAGAAAAGAAGCGGTCGTTTCAGCCGCCCGAGAGTGCAGCCTTCACGGCGGCAGACACCTGGCCCATGTCGGCCTTGCCTGCCAGGCGGGTCTTGACCACGCCCATGACCTTGCCCATGTCGCCGGGGCCCGAAGCACCGATCTCCGCCACGATGGCCTTCACGGCGGCCAGCGTTTCGTCAGCCGACATGCGCTCGGGCAGGTAGGCCTGCAGCACGGCCATCTCGGCCTTTTCCTTGTCGGCCAGGTCCTGGCGGCCCGCGCCTTCAAACGCGGTGATCGAGTCCTTGCGCTGCTTGATGAGCTTGTCCACGATGGCCACCACCGCCACGTCGTCCAGCACGATGCGCTCGTCCACTTCCTTTTGCTTCATCGCGGCCTGCAGCAGGCGGATGGTGCCCAGGCGCTCGCTGTCCTTGGCGCGCATGGCGGTCTTCATGTCTTCGGTGATCTGGTCCTTGAGGCTCATCGCGGCTTCCTTTTTTGGTTTCAGACAGGGACGGAGGGTTTGCACAAAGCCCCTCTGGCTAGGCGCTGCGCCGCAGACAGTAGTCTTGCTACGGCTATGCGCCGCAACGGCGCCAGAGGGGCTTTGTGCAGACCCGAAAAAACAAAAACCCGCGCTTGGCGTCCCTAGCGCGGGTTTGGCGGCTGTCGTCCGTATCAGGGACTGACGGGGCCGAAGCAGTACTTAGTACAGCTTCTTGGGCAGCTGCATGCTGCGCACGCGCTTGTAGTGGCGCTTGACGGCGGCTGCCTTCTTGCGCTTGCGCTCGGAAGTGGGCTTTTCGTAGAACTCGCGGGCGCGCAGGTCGGTCAGCAGGCCGAGCTTTTCGATGGTGCGCTTGAAGCGGCGCAGGGCGACGTCAAAGGGTTCGTTTTCTTTTACGCGGATCGTAGTCATTAGCTAATGGTTTCCAAATGGTGCCTGCAGAGGGGCTTGGGGAGATCGGGCCTCAAGTCCATACATAGCGGTTTCCCCGTCTGTAACTAGTATTTGGCCGACGGGGCATTGCCAGCAAAGCCGAGCATTATAGCGTGATCGGCCCCGGCAGGCGCAAGCCCGTCCTTGGCGGGGCCCGACAGGCGGCCGTGGCGCAGAACTTGCATCGGTACATCGCATAACCATCCGGCAGGCGGCGCAGGGCAATCCGCCCTGCGCTGCCTGCCGGTGAATCCTGCTGAACCATGGCATTCATGCATCGCGTATCGGGCTGGCTTGGCCGGCTCAGTGTGGGCCGCAAGCTCATGCTCATCTATCTGCTGGATCTCACGGCGGTGATCTATGTGTCGGGCATCCTGATCCATGAGAAGTACCTGGCGATCGACTTTGCGCGCAAGGAGGTGGTGGGCACGACCTACGCCGCCGTGGTGCGCGACGCCCTCATGGGCCAGTTTGCGCCGGGCGGTTCGCAGCCCCTGGTGCTGCCTGGCGTGCAGCAGCGCCTGGCCGAGGTGCGGGCGCGCCACGACGACATGCTCCACACCGGCGATGCCGCCCAGCGCTTTGCCGATACCTTGCAGGCAATGCCCGAAGCCGGCTCCGGAGCACCCATGGATGTGCAGGAACTGCGTGCCCTGGCGCGCCAGCGCAGTTTGCTGCTGCGCGAGGGGCGGGCGCTGCTCACCACCGTCGGCAACCAGTCCAACCTGATCCTGGACCCGGACCTGGACAGCTACTACGTGATGTCGTTGGTGGTGCTGCGCTTTCCCGAAATGCTGCAGGCCGTGCACGATACGGTGAGCTTCCTGGACGCCAGCCCCGCCAGGCGCGGACCCCAGTGGTCATCCGAGCTGCTGACGCTGGCAGGGCGGCTCGATGCCGTGATGCTGGGTGTGGAGTCCGACTACGACCAGGCGTTCATCGCTGGCTCGCCCGACCTGCGTGCATCGCAGACGCGCCCGCGCGAGGCCCTGCGCACGGCGGTGGCCGCGTTCGAGGCGCAGCTGCAGGACGTGGCGGCGGGCGAGTCGCGCCTGGGGGTTGCGCAGGCATCGGCACAGCACGCGCGGGTGCTGGAGGCCCTGCGCGACGCATGGGGTGTGGGCATCCACGACTTGGAGGGCCTGCTGCTGCAGCGTGTGGACAGCCTGTTTGCCCGCATGTGGCTGCATCTGGGCACTGCCCTGGCGCTGCTGGGCTGCATCCTGGGCCTGGTGACGCTGGTCGCGCGGCAGATTGCCAAGCCGCTGCAGCACCTGGCGCGTGTGGCCGACGAGGTGCGACGCAGTGGTGACCACACCTTGCGCGCCAGCTGGGCCAGCCGCGACGAGATCGGCCGCCTGGTCACCGCGTTCAACGACATGCTGGCCCAGCTCGACCGCGAGCGGCTGCTGCAGCAGGAGCTCGCGGCCAGTGCGCGGGCCGCAGAGGCCCAGCGTGAACTGGTCGAGGCATTTCCGATCCCGATGGTGGTCACGTCCATTCCGGAGCATGAGGTGTTGCACTCCAACGCGCCGGCTGCGCAGTGGCTGGGCGGCCGCCGCGCAGACCCCTGGGCGATGGGGCTGGAGCCGGGGGTGCGTGCGCGCTTTTTCCAGCGGCTGGCCGATCACGGCTCTGTGGATGAGTTCGAGGTGCGCTGGAAGGCTGGCCCCGAGCCATCGTGGGCGGTGCTGTCAGCGCGGCGCCTGCTGTTCCAGGGGCGCGACGCCATGCTCACGGCCTTCACGCCCATCAATGTGCTCAAGGTGATGGAGCAGCGCCTGGAGCTGTGGGCCAAGGTGTTCGAGGCGTCGTCCGAGGGCATCATCATCATGAATGCCGAGCACCGCATCATCAGCGTGAACCACGCGCTGTGCCGCAGCACGCACCACGACTTCTACGAGATCATCGGCGAAGACCTGGGCTTTCTGCTGCAGCAAGAGCCTGGCGATGAGCCGCTGGCGGCAGTGGTGCGCCGGGCCATGCAGGACAAGGAATCGTGGCAAGGCGAGGTGCGTTTTCGCCGCCGCTCCGGCGAGACCTACCCCGCCTGGCTGATGGTGTCGGCCGTGCGCGAGGGCAAGGGTGGCGAGGTGACCAACCACATCGGCATTGCCATCGACATCACCGACCGCAAGCGCAGCGAAGAGCGCATCCAGTTCCTGGCGCACCACGATGTGCTGACCGAGTTGCCCAACCGTTCGCTGTGCGTGCAGCGGCTGCGCGCTGCGCTGGGCCAGGCATCGGTCACGGGTGAAAAGGTGGCCGTGCTGTTCATTGATCTCGACCGCTTCAAGGCCATCAACGACACGCTGGGGCACCATGTGGGCGACGGCTTGTTGCGGTCGGTGGCAGCGCGGCTGACGCAGGCGGTGCGCTCGCGCGACACCGTCAGCCGCCTGGGGGGCGACGAGTTCGTCGTGGTGATGCGCGACGTGGCCGGGCCGGACGACGTACGCCAGCTGGTGGAGCGCCGCCTGATACCGCTGATCCGGCAAAGCCACCCGGTGCAGGGGCACGAACTGAACGTGTCGTGCAGCGTGGGCATTGCCGTGTACCCGGACGACGGCAACGATATTGACGAACTGATGCGCCGCGCCGATGCCGCCATGTACGAGGCCAAGACCACCGGGCGTGACATGGCGCTTTTCTACTCGGTGGAGACCGACCAGCGGACCCTGGCGCGTCAAGGACTGGAGCAGCAGCTGCGGCGCGCACTGGAGCGCGGCGAACTCAGCCTGCACTACCAGCCGCGGGTCAGCGCCCGCGGGTCTCGCCTGCTGGGCATGGAAGCCCTCTTGCGCTGGAACAACGCCGTGCTGGGCAGCATACCGCCCAGCGAGTTCATTCCCATTGCCGAAGAAACCGGGATGATCCGTCCCATCGGCAGCTGGGTGCTGCAACAGGCATGCGAGCAGTGGGTGCGCTGGCAGGCCGTGCCGGGTGCCGTGCAGCACGACGGCGCTGCTCCGCCGGTGCTGGCCGAGGTCACCGTGTCGGTCAACCTGTCTGCCGCGCAAATGGCCGACCCCATACTGGTGCGGGACATCGAAGCGCTGCTTGCGCGCACCGGCATGCCCGCGCACCGGCTGGAACTGGAGATCACCGAGTCGCACCTCATGGGCAACGCCAACGCTGCCGAGCAGCAGCTGGCGGCGCTCAAGACCCTGGGCGTGCAGCTGGCCATCGATGATTTCGGCACCGGGTATTCCAGCCTGGCGTACCTCAAGCGTTTTGACATCGACCGGCTCAAGGTCGACAAATCCTTCGTGCACGACATGCTGAACAACCCGGCCGACATGGCCATCACCCGCGCCATCATCGCCCTGGGCCACACCCTCGGGCTGGCGATCGTGGCCGAGGGCGTGGAAGACATGGCCACCGCGCAGGTGCTGGGTGCGCTCGACTGCGAGGAGCTGCAGGGCTACTACTTCAGCCGCCCGCTGCCTGAAGACGAGCTGCTGGCATGGGCCACGCGGCATGTGGCGCAACAGGCAGCAGGGCTGCACAAGGCGTAAGGCCTTCAGCAGGTTCCAGGGCCGGGTGGCGACGCGCCGCCGTTGGGTCAGCCCATGCGTGTCTGCAGTGCCCAGGCCAGCGCCATCAAGACGATGCCGGGCGACAGGTTCCCCAGCCACAGTGCCCAGCCCTTTGTGGACCGGCCCGACAGGCGCGCATCGGCCCTCAGGCAGGCGTCGCCCTCGGGCGTGCGCAGCCACCACAGCATGACGGCGCCGCCTGCCAGCGACCCTGCACCGAGCGCTGCCAGGATGGCGACAAAAATGTTGCCCGCGACGCTGGCGGCCGGGACGATCGCCAGCAGCGTCCCCGCCGCCGTGGCAGCCGCCTGCCACCGTTCGGCGCGCTCAAATCCATCCATGGGAGCACCTGCCCGGCGCGTGGATGCAGCTGCAAGCACCGCGACGATGGGTTGTGTGCAGGGGCGGCATCACCAGGTCCGCCTGCCCGATGTGCCTCATGCCACCGCGGCAGGCAGGGCCTGCGCACAGGCGTAGGCGCTGGACCATGCCCACTGGAAGTTGTAGCCGCCCAGCCAGCCCGTCACGTCCACCACCTCGCCGATGAAGTACAGGCCGGGTTGCGACCGGCTCTCCATAGTCTGCTGCGAAAGCGCCCGCGTGTCCACGCCGCCCAGCGTGACTTCAGCCTTGCGGTAGCCCTCGGTGCCGGTGGGCGTCAGCTCCCAGCGCGCCAGCTGCTCGGCCAGCCGCGCCAGGGCCTTGTCGGATGCTTCATTCACGGGACGCTGCCATTCGGTGTCGCGCTGGGCCCAGGTGTCGGCCAGGCGGCTGGGCACCAGGGTGGCCAGCTCGTTGGCGATCAGCTTGCGCGAGCGGGCTTTGGCCCTGGGCAGTGCCTCGGCCAGTGGTACGCCGGGCGCGAGGTTGATGGCCACCGGCGTGCCCTCCTGCCAGTAGCTGGAGATCTGCAGCACGCCCGGCCCTGACAGGCCACGGTGCGTGAATAGCAGGTCTTCGTCGAAGGCCATGTGGGCCTTCTTGCTGCCCGTGCTGATCCGTACGGGCAACGCAAGCCCTGCCAGCTGTGCGTAGGGCTGCCACGCATCGCCATCGAACGTGAGCGGCACCAGGCCGGGCCGCCGCTCCACCAGCGGCACGCCAAACTGCTCGGCCAGCCGGTAGCCGAAATCGGTGGCGCCAATCTTGGGAATGGAAAGACCGCCCGTTGCAATGACCAGCGAGCGTGCCTGCACCAGGCCGCGCGCGGTATCAATTTGATAGCTTCCAGGGCAATCAAAACCTGGGCTTGGCGCCAAAAACGTTATTTTTTTGACGTTGCAGGGCTGCCAGCGCTCGACACCGCCTGCTGCGCACTCGGCCAGCAGCATGGCGATGATGTCCTCGGCCGAGCGGTCGGCAAACAGCTGGCCCTTGTGTTTTTCGTGGAACGCTATGCCGTGCTTTTGCAGCAGTGCAATGAAGTCGCCAGGCGTGTAGCGCGACAGTGCCGAGCGGCAAAACTGCGGGTTCTGGCCCACAAAGTATTTGTGCGGCGCGGCCGGGTCGAGGTCGCGGTTGGTGAAATTGCAGCGCCCGCCGCCCGAGATCCGGATCTTCTCGGCCACCTTGTCGGCATGGTCGATGAGCAGCACCTTGAGGCCGCGCTGCCCGGCCTGCGCCGCACAGAAAAGCCCGGCGGCACCCGCACCGATGATGACTGCGTCGAATGAATGGTCGGAATGTGGCACGGGTACGAAGGGGCGTTGGCGGTGGACGGAGGTCGCCATTGTCGCGCCTGCCCGACAGCCGCCTGCCGGGCGCCCGGCAGGGTTCACCGGCCCTGCTGCAGGGGAAGGCGAACGGCCCCTACTGCCGGTACACGCCGCCGGCCCCCACCACCGCGATGTCCACGTAGTTGGACCCGTGATGGTTCTGTGCGCTGAACTGGTAGACATAGCCGCCCAGGTCCAGGGTGCCCAGGCCTTCCATGGCCTGCACCAGGCTGGCACGCGTGACGTTCGGGCCCGCTGCGCGCAACCCTTCGATCAGCACACGGGCATCCATGTAGCCGGTGTAGCGGTCGTAGTCCACCGGCTTGTCATGGCGCTTCATGGACGCCTGGAAATCCCGCGTGAGCTGGATGTTGGGCCGGGAAGGCGACGGGCCGGTGCGCGCCACGGCCAGGCCGCGCGCGTCGTCACCCAGGGCCTTGAGCACCGCGGTGCCAGCCCCCAGCGACAGCGTGTACACCGGCACGCCCAGGTGTTCCCGGTTGGCCCGCACATAGGCCACCACCGAGGGACCCGCGGCCACCAGCAGCACTGCCTGGGGCTTTTGCGCCGACAGCGCCTTGGCGGCAGCTGCGGCGTCTTCCCCGCTGGAGGCCAGGGCGTGGGAGCCCGCCAGCGTGGCGTTCTCGGCGGCAATGGTCTTCTCCACCAGTGGCAGCAGCAACTTCCCGAAATCGTTGTTTTCGTAGGCTACGGCAATGCGCGACGTCTGCACGGCCACCAGGTTGCGCACGATCTTCACCAGCTCGTCGGCGTAGTTCGCGCGCGTGGTGAACAGGTAGGGGTGCTGCTGCGCGCGCACGGCCGGGCTGCCGGTGTACACCGAGATCAGCGGCACGCGTGCCTGCGCGAGGTAGGGCAGCAGCGTCATCACCTGGGTGGTGCCTGACACGCCGAACAGCGCGAGCACGCCGTCCTTTTCTGTCATCTGTCTGGCGTTCTCCAGCGTGCGGCGGGCGTCAAATCCGTCGTCCATCGTCACCAGCCGAATCTTGCGGCCGCCAACACCGCCCCGGGCGTTGAAGTCCTCGATGGCGGCGTCCTGTCCCTCGTGGATAGGGGCCAGAAAAGGCGCCATTCCCCCGGACATCGCCGTAGACCGCCCGATCAGGATGTCGCCCCTGGCGGGCACCTGCTGTGCCAGCGCGGGACCGGAGCCCAGCGCCGCTGTGCCCGCCAGGGCCAGCAGGATCCTGCGGCGGCGTCCATCCGGGTTCGTGCGCACGGGGTGCGTGGCAAAGGCGTGGGTCATCGTCTTCCTTGTGTGTCAGTCATGAGGCGCGGTGAGCGGCGATGGTAAGGAGGCCTGGCCGGTTGCATGGGCCGGGTTTTCACCGGGGCAGCGTCATCCCCGCGACATCGTGCTCAGGCAAGGCAAGGCACCGCACCGCACCGCACCGCACCGCACGCGCAGCCGGGCACATGGTGCGCGCAGGCCCGGGCGGCAGTTCATCAGATGTTCATCTTCCCCTCATGCGGCGCTCATCCGGTGTTCAGCGGAAGTCCACGGCGGCTTGGTCCACTGTGGTTTCCGCAGCCCGCCGCTCCGGCGGGCGCGGGATCCAACCCTTCCATCCGAGGAACACCATGCAAAAAACCACCCGTCTCGCCATCGCCAGCCTTCTCCTGGGTGCCGTTGCGTTGCCCGCAGCCGCCAAGGGCACTGTCGTCAACCAGGCCATCTCCGAAAGCGAGGTGCTGGGCGCCCAGCAAGCCTGGTGCAAGGCACTGGTGGACATCAGCACGGCACACACCACGGGTGGCCAGGCTGCTGCCAAGGCGCTCGCTGAAAAAGTGCTCGACAGCGCGTATGGCTACCAGATGGGCGCCGTGCTGTTCAAGCCGACCCTGACGGAAGCACCGCAGACTTTCCGCGTGACGCGCGACGGTGCGCTTGCGTATTTTGTGGGTGGCAACGCGGCATTTCCCAAGGACACCGGCTTTGCACTGAAGGGCTGGACCAAGTGCGAGATCGCCAACAGCGCGATGTTCATCGCGGGCGACTCGGCCAGCACCATGGGCAACGTGATGATCACGGACAAGTCCGGCAAGGTGACCACCGTTGACAAGACCTGGACCTTCGTGAAGGACGATGCAGGCAAGCTGCGCATCGTCGTGCACCATTCTTCGCTGCCATTCGCCAGCAAGTGATCCACACCTGTGCGGTGCGGCCGGCGCAGTCCCGGCTGCGCCGCAGGTATCGGGGCGCGGCTCCATAATCCGGGCGTTCTTTCAGGGCCTACCCATGTACCGCGCACGACTTTCTCTCGCGTTTGCCGCCCTGGTGGCACTGGTGTGCATCCAGGCCGCCTTGGTCTACTGGGGGGCGCATCGCGTCAACGACTACGCCCAGCACAGCCGCCTGGCCAGCGATATCCAGGCCGAGCTGCTGGACCTTTCTGCCAACAAGCAGCGGCTGCGCGTGTGGGCCATGCAGCGCCTGATGAACGCCGACGCGCAACCCGAACAGCGCGAGCGTCTGGTGGCCGCCATGTACGCCAGCACCGCAAACCTGGAAGACCTCGTCCGGCGTGACCTTGCCCTCTGGAACGAACTGGTACGTCGCGAAGGCGTGAGCATGCCCGCCGAGGTGCCCCAGCTGGTGGGCGTGACGGAGCTGCTGCACGACAACATCAAGGCGGTCGAGGCGCGGCTGGCCCAACTGGTGCCTCTGGAACAGGGGGCTGACTTTCCGGCCCTTTGGGGCGAGCTCACCCAGGTGTTCGACATGGCGCGGGGGCGCGACCTGCGCGAGCTGATCAACGGTGCCATTGCACACCAGCGCGCTGCCGTTCCGGTGGCACGGGCCGCCACGGAGCGAGGGCTGGATGCGCTGCGCGGGCAGGCCATCGGGCTGGCACTGGTCACGCTGGCGGTGGCTGCGGCGCTGGCGCTGCACCTGACCCGACGCTTGCAGCGGCCTCTGGCCCGGCTGCTGGCAGGCACGCAGGCACTGCAGGCAGGGGCGCTGGACCATCGCGTGGCGACAGGTTCCAACGATGAATTCGACCGCGTGGCCCAGCACTTCAACGCCATGGCAGCCGAGCTGCAGCAGCACCGTGTGCGCGCCGATGCTGCGCGCCGGGGGCTGGAAGACGCCGTGCAGGCCCGCACGCACGAGCTGAGTGCAGCGCACGCCACCCTGCAAAGCCTGGACCAGCGGCGCCGGCAGCTGTTTGCCGACCTGGGCCACGAGCTGCGCACCCCAGCGACCGCCATCCGCGGCGAGGCCGAGATCGCACTCCGTGGCGGCGACAAGCCGGTGGACGAGTACCGCCAGACGCTGACGCGCATCGTGGGCGGCGTCGACCAACTCACCCGCGTGATCCAGGATCTGCTGCTGATTGCCCGCGCTGAGGCCGACGGGCTGGTGATGCATACCGCCCCCGCGGACTTGCGTGCGCTGCTGGGCGATGCAGCCGAGCAGGCCGCAGCGCTCGGGGCATCGCACGGTGTGCAGGTGCAATGGCCGGCCGACGCGCACGAAGGCAATGGCGCCAGGTTGCCGCCCGAAGACCCCGTGACCGTGTATGCCGACGCTGACCGGCTGCGCCAGGCGCTGGTGATCGTGCTGGACAACGCGGTGCGCTACTCGGCTGCCGGATCCACTGTGCGGGTGGGCGTCTACGGCGTTGCGGAAGGTGTGGAAGTGCTGGTGCGCGACGAGGGCATTGGCATCGACGCGGACGAAATGCCCCGCGTGTTCGAGCGCTTTGTGCGTGGACGCAGGGCGCGTGCCCACCGGGCTGATGGAACGGGTATCGGCCTGTCGATTGCGCAGGCCATTGTGCAGGCGCACCATGGCTCGATCAGCATTGCCAGCGTGCCCCGGCAGGGCACGGCGGTGCGTATTGCGCTGCCTGTGGCGGGGGCGTCAACGAAGTGAATGCACGGAAGGCTGAAAAGGAATGAACAACATCCTGGTGGTGGAAGACGACTCTCGGGTGGCTGACTTTCTGGTGCGTGGGCTGCGGGCCGAGGGCTATCGCGTCGAGCTGGCCCGCACCGGGCCCGAAGGCCTGGCCATGGCGCGGGGCGCGCAGGCCGATGCGCTCTTGATCCTGGACCTGATGCTGCCGGGCCTGAGTGGCCTGGAGCTGTGCCAGACCCTGCGTGCCGAAGGTCGCCACATCCCTGTGCTGATGCTCAGCGCCCTGAGCAACACCGAAGACAAGGTCAACGGACTGCGCCTTGGCGCCGACGACTACCTTGGCAAACCCTTTGCTTTCGAGGAACTGCTGGCCCGCATCGAGGCACTCTTGCGCCGTGGCCGCGAGCAGCGCCCCCGTGCCAGCACCTTGCAGGTCGCTGATCTGGTGCTGGACCTGGAGCGCATGCACGCCAGCCGTGCCGGTCAGACCATCGCGCTCACGGCGCGCGAGCTGGCGTTTCTGGAGTTGCTCATGAGTGCGCCCGGCCGTGTGTACAGCCGCGAACGCATCCTGTCGAACGTCTGGGGCACCAACGAGGACCCCTTGACCAACGTCGTCGATGTGTACGTGCGCCGCTTGCGCACCAAGATCGACGAGGGCCACGCGCTGGCGCTGATCAAGACGGTGCGCGGTTTTGGTTACCGGTTGGATGCATCGACGGACGCAACGCCGATGGTGTGAAAGGTCGCTGGGTGGGGCCGCCCCGGATGGGGTGCGGCCGCTGCACCCGTTTCCGGTGCTTCAACGATGGGCGCGCGAGTGCGCGAAGCGCCCGCAAGGCCGTTTGCACGTGGCAGGTGCACGTGGCAGGGCTGCCCGCCCGCCTACCCCTTCCAGGTGAACGGAAACTTGAACTGCTTTACAAAACCGCTCGGAACATAGTCGCCCAGCACTCCGTACTGTTCGGGCCACAGTTTCGTGCTTTTCACTGCGGTGCCGAACAGGTAGTCCAGGAACGCAAAGTGCGCCGCGTAGTTCTTGTCCAGCGCTTCCTGGTCTTGGCTGTGGTGCCAGTGGTGGAAGTTGGGTGTGACCAGGACGTAGCGCAGCGGCCCCAGGCGCACGCTCACGTTGGCATGGTTGAACACTGCCTGGAAGCCCACGATCACGATGTACGCATCGATCACTTCCTTGCTGAAACCGAGCACGTAGATGGGCGCGAGCACCAGTGTGCGGGTGATGATGAGTTCCAGGATGTGCTGGCGGGAGCCGGCCATCCAGTCCATGCTTTTGACGCTGTGGTGCACGGCGTGCAGGCGCCACAGCAGCGGCACCTCGTGGTATGCGCGGTGCGTCCAGTACTGCACCAGGTCGGCCACCAGCACGATGAGGAACAGCGCCACCCAGAAGTTCAGGCCCTGCACCCAGCCGCGGATGCCGTCATTGGCGGCCCAGCCAAAGAACTTGTGCACCATGAGGTTGGTGGCCAGCAGCACGAAGCCCACCACCATGTGGTTGACGATGAAATGGTGGAAGTCGGTTTGCCATTCGGCGCGGAACACGGGCTGGTCCTTGCGCAGCGCAAACAGCTTCTCGATGAAGATGAAGATCAGCGAGCTGCCCAGCAGATCGAGGATGAACCAGTCCAGGCCGATGTAGGGCGTGTTGTCGGGGAAGTTCGGGTCCACCTCCACCTTGTGCCCGCCCAGCAGTGCTGTGAGCACCACCATCGCAAACGCAAAGCTGGCCAGCCAGCGCGCACGGTTGAACAAAATGTTCACCAGCGAGATGCCGCCCGCAACTGCCATGGCCCCCAGCATGATGTTCCGGATCACTGCCACGTCATAGCTCTTGCGCAGCTGGGGCGTGGTCAGGTATTCGGGGAAGTGAAAGGCCAGCACGCCCAGAAAGCACAGGATGGCCAGCGTGAGCGCGATCACGCCGGACACCAGCCCTCGCCCGCGCCGCAGGGCGCCGTGGCTTTCGGTGAATTCGTTGAGCTTGTCGATTTCGAGCATGGGTTCCCTCCCGGCCTGACGCGGCCATTGATGTGCTTTTGTGGCGCGAGTGTAGCGACCGGCAGGCACGCCAGCTGCGCCACCGGGCCCCTAGAATTCCGCCCATGAACATCCCTTCACACCAGCTGAGCATGACCGTGCTCATGTCGCCCGACATGGCGAATTTTTCGGGCAATGTGCACGGCGGTGCCATCCTCAAGCTGCTCGACCAGGTCGCCTACTCGTGCGCCAGCCGTTACTCGGCGTGTTACGTGGTCACGCTGAGCGTGGACCAGGTGATGTTCCTGCAGCCCATCCATGTGGGGGAACTGGTGACCTTTCTGGCCAGCGTCAATTACACGGGTTCATCGTCGATGGAGATTGGCATCAAGGTGGTGGCCGAGGACATCCGCTCGCAGGTGGTGCGCCATGTGAACAGCTGCTTTTTCACGATGGTGGCGGTGGACGAGTCGCGCAAGCCCGTGCAGGTGCCCCGCCTGTCGCCCTCCACGCCGGATGAGCGGCGCCGCTGGGACGCCGCCTTGCTGCGCAAGTCCCTGCGCAAGGAGTTGGCCGAGCGGTTCGAGCAGGTGCGCAAGACCCCGGTGGAGTGATCGTCTCCCCCCCCCCCCCCCCC
>LNEG01000069.1 GCA_001464865.1 Burkholderiales bacterium Ga0074133 | reverse complement strand
CCGCGGCTGCGCCCCGCCAGCGACACTGCCTGCAGCGACAGGCCGTCGATCTCGTGCGTGATGCCTGACAGCACGTTCGCCACCACGGCGAATTCGCGCCCGTGCTGACCTGCGCGGGCGGCCATCACCTGTGCGTTGAAGCTCACTACCTTGGCCTCGCGCGCCACGGTCTGTATGGATGCGACGATGCTTGCCAGCTCCTTCATGAGCCGTTCTGATTGGGCCTTGCTCACCTGATCGAACGCGGTCGTGGCGGTGTTGAGCGCATCGAGCACGGCGTCGGTGGTCTCGACCAGCTTGCCCAGCGCTTCTTCGGTGCGCGGGCTGTGGCGCTCGGCCAGGTCCAGCACGGTGCCTACCTGCTGCGCAAACGCGTCGATGGTGCTGCCCACGCCCTGCGGGCCCTGGTAGGCGGTACGAACGATGTCGGCGCCCACGGCGTCGAGATGGCGGGGTGTATCGACCAGCCTGGCCTGGCTGTCGATGAAAAGTTTCAGAGAAGTGCGTGCGGCCTTCATGTGCAGATCGCTGCCGCGTGCGGCCAGCACGGTCTGCAGCACCATGCGCTGCGACAGCATGCGCTGGCGCGCCGCGATGTTGACGAGGGACATGCCGCTGTCGCCGGGCGATGCGAGGCGGGCGGGCGATGTGGGTTCCGCTGCAGCAATGGGCAGCGCGCGTGGGCGGATGGAGTCGGGAAGGGCGGCCATGGTGTTCCTTGTTCCGATTGCATTCGGTTAACAATCACCAAGCAATAGCCGCGCCAACGTTGGCCTTTCGGCCCAACGGGGTCAGACAGCGCGCTGCTGCGCCAAGCCGGTACCGGGTCTGTTGTTGTGGCTGTGTGCAGCGCGGGCGGTTACATCTGCGCTGGCCAGCGCCACGCCCTGCACCACATCGCCCACCACGATGACGGAGGGGCTCGCCAGGCCTTCGCGCACGATGGTGTCGTGCAGTGTGCCCAGCGTGGCCACGGCGTGCCGCTGCTGCGGCAGGCTGGCATGCTGGATGATGGCTACGGGCGTGTCGGCCGGAAGGCCGGTCAGCAGC
>LNEG01000068.1 GCA_001464865.1 Burkholderiales bacterium Ga0074133 | reverse complement strand
CCATCCCACTGCTGGCCGCACCAGCAGTAGCCGTCGTCGTTGATGATGCAGGTGCCTGTGCCGCAGCAGCGTGCGTCTTCCATGGGGTGCTCCGCTCATGTTGTGGGTTTGCCGTAGGTTAACGGACATGCGGAGCCCTTGAGGGTTGGCGGGGCACTTCAGAAACGCTGCGCCCGAACGCTTTGCGTGCCACCGCACAGCATGCGAGCCCGGACGCCGCGTACGCAAAAAAAAGCCCGCTCAAGGCGGGCTTAACACTTGCATGGTGCAAGCGGGAGGGATGTCGAGGGGTATCGACGAACCAATGGTAAACGGGACATTGGAAGCCCCCTGTAGGACAGGGCCGATCGTTCGCAGGGCCGCGCGCCGGACGAGGGGCCCATAAGGCTTGCCCTCCGGGGGTCATGCCATAAACACCTTGGCGCGGTTGCGTCCCGCGGCTTTCGCCTCGTACATGGCCATGTCCGCCTGACGCAAAAGCAGCAGGATGTCCGTCGCTTCAGCGCCCTCAGCGGGTGGAACCATGGCGATGCCGATGGAGATGCCAACGCGCAACTGGTGGACATCCACCGTGATGGGCTGGCTCACGGCCTCGACCAGGCGCTCGGCCAGGCGCAGGGCGCCCTGGTCGTCGGCCACGCCGCGCTGCAGCAGCGCGAACTCGTCACCGCCCAGGCGGGCCACTCGGTCTTCCTCGCGTGCCATCAGGCGCAGTCGTGATGCCACCTCTGCCAGTACCTGGTCGCCCACGGCGTGACCGAACCGGTCGTTCAAGGGCTTGAAACCATCGAGGTCCATGTAGAGCACGGCCATGCCGCGGCTGTGCCGCCGCACGTCTGCGACTGCAGCGCGCAGTGCCTGCAAAAAAGCCGCACGGTTCAGCAGCGAGGTGAGCGCATCATGATCGGCGACATGGCGGATGCGCTGCTCGGCCGCCCGGCGCGCCGTGACGTCGGTGATGGTGCGCAGCGCACCACCGCCGGCGATGGGGATGGTCTGCACCTCCAGTACCGTGCCGTCGGGCCGGACCCGGTCATACACGTGCAGACGGTCCAGCCCGCCATCTTTTTGCAGCATCGCCTGCACTTCGGGCGGGGACGGCACAAACTCGCCGCGCTCGCTCAGGTAGGCCAGCACCTGTGCAAGCGTGGGGCGTGAGGCCATCAGATCCGGCGACAGGTCCAGGAGCTCCAGCGCACGCCGGTTGTACAGCTCCACCACGCCATCGTGGCTGATCTTGGCGATGCCCTGGTCCATGTGCTCCAGCGTGGCTTCCAGCACGATGGACTTTTCCCGCAGGCGGGCCTCGCTTTCGCGGGCGCTGCGCTCGGCTTCGGCCAGCAGGTATTGCTGGCGCTTGAGCTCCGTGATGTCCACGTGGGCGTAAAACACGGTGCCGTCGGCGGCGCCCTTGGCGATGACGCGACACCAGCGCTCGCGCGGCAGGGGCACCTCAAACGGCGCCCCGGCAAAGCGCATGTTCTCCCTCAGGATGACGGCACCCGCACGGTACTGGTCGTCGTTGTCCGACCCGCCTGCGGCCCAGGCACGGTGGTAGATCTCGTCAAAGGTGAGGCCCGTGGCGCTGACACTGCGGCTGAGGCCATACATCTGCACAAACGGTGCGTTCACCCACTGGATGGTGTGGTCGCTCGCGCAGACCATCAGGCCATCCGGGATGCGGTCGAACAGCTCGCGCCCGGCCAGCCCCGCGGCGGCGGCAGACGCATCGCCGCCCGCGGCGGGCAGGAAACCGATGGCAGCATCCATTTGCTCGGCCCGCCACACCCGCACCCGCCCGCCACCGGCCAGCGGCTGTGACGATGCGTGCAGATGCAGGCCGCGATGCTCGAAGTGATAGGGCCGAAACTGCTGCCGGTGGCGCTCGATGCCGGCCGCGATGTAGCGGTCGATATGGCGGATTTCCTGCGCATCCAGGCGGTGCGTGTAAAAGCGCCGCAGGTTGGCTGCGTACGGCTCGCCGACATGCACCAGCCCTTCATGCTCCGGAAAAAACCGCAGGAAGGTGCCATTCCAGGCCAGCGCACGGTCCTGCGCGTCAAACGCACAGAGGGCAACATCCAGACCGTCCAGTGCATCGCCCAGACTCTGCAGGGGACCGATGGCGAAAGACTGGGGCATGGCGTGCGGCTGCTGCATCGTCGGTGAGGCGCCGCCGGCCACCGGGACGGGCTAGCGCTGCCGAGGGGAAAAGTAAAGCACCATTTTGCCAGCGGCCCCACCTGCCGGCAAAGCAACCGGGCAGCGCACAGGCCAGCTTTCATTTGTTGACGATTCATCGTCTTCGCGCGCAGAGTACGGCGTCGGGGTTACGGTTGGACACCCACGCGCCGCCCGGGTCCGCTATCGTGATGGCACTTGACAGCGCGGGTTGGCTTTACAGCCCCCTCGCCGTCCGCACGACCACCTGGAAGCCAAAGCGCACAAGGAATACAAGGCCATGAGCACACCCTCCAACACCACTGCAAGCGCCGTCGCGCTGGCTGCTGCACTTGCACTGACCGGCTGCGCCGGGTACGGGCAGCCGTCCGCCGCCACGCAGGTGGCGCAAACTCCGGCCGGCCCGACGGCAGCTCCCAGCCCGGCCGACGCGCCTGCGCTGGCAACGCCCTGCAACGCCCAGCCCGCGCAGTTCGCTGTGGGGCAGAGCAGCACTGCCACGGTGCTGGAATCGGCCAGGGTGCGCTCAGGAGCGCAAATGGCCCGCATCCTGCGGCCGGGCCAGATGATCACCAAGGAGTTCAATGCCCAGCGCCTGAACCTGGAGGTGGATGCCACCGGCCGCATCATTGCCGTGCGCTGCGGGTAGCCGTGGCGCGCAGCGCAGGTGCCGGCTATCGGGTCCGCAGCGGCCCGTCCGGGTCCGCCCGGACCATCGCGCTGCCAGGTCAGTCGGCGAGGAACAGTTCCTGCAGGTCGCTCAGGAAGTCAAACCCGCGCTCGGTGGGCTGTACACGGGCCATGTCGCGCTGGATCAGGCCCTTGCGCTCGGCCTCTTCCAGAGCGCGCGCGATGGACGTCAGGGGAAGCCCGGTGCGCGCCGCAAAGTCCTGCAGCGCGAAACCTTCACGCAGGCGCAGGGCATTGAGCATGTATTCAAACGGCAGGTCGCTGCGGCGCACGTCCTCATCCTGCGCCACAGCATGGCCCGCCAGCGCGTTGTCCATATAGCGGCGCGGGTCGCGAAAGCGCACCTGGCGCACCACGCGGTGTGCAAAGCTCAGCTTGCTGTGCGCACCTGCACCAATGCCCAGGTAGTCGCCAAACTGCCAGTAGTTGGTGTTGTGAAAGCACTGGTGGCCAGATTGCGCATAGGCTGAGATCTCGTAGCGCGCGAGCCCCGCCTGCCCGGTCATTTCAGTAATGCGGTCAAGCATGGCGTAGGCCTGGTCGTCCTCCGGGATCACCGGCGGAAACTTGGCGAAGTACGTATTGGGCTCGATCGTGAGGTGGTAGATCGAGATGTGCGGCGGGTTCAGCGCCAGCGCCGTCTCCATGTCGTCTTCCAGCTCTTGCAGCGTCTGGCCTGGCAGGCCGTACATGATGTCGAGGTTGAAGGTGTCAAACGCCTCCCGTGCCTCGTGCACGGCGGCCAGGGCCTGAGCGCGGTCGTGTACGCGGCCCAGCGCTTTCAGGTGCCGGTCATTAAAGCTCTGCACCCCCACCGACAGCCGCGTCACACCGGCTGCGCGGAAGGCGCGAAACCGGTCCTTCTCGAAGGTGCCCGGGTTGGCCTCCAGCGTGATCTCGCAGTCGGCCTCCAGCCGCAGCCGCGCACGGATGTCACCAATGAGCCGGTCGATCGCGGCGGGTGAAAACAGGCTGGGCGTGCCGCCACCGATGAAGATGCTGTGCACGGTGCGGCCCCAGATGAGCGGAAGCGCGGCTTCCAGGTCGGCCATCAGCGCATCGATGTAGCGCTGCTCAGGGACTGCACCACCGGCATCGCCCCCGCCGGGCGCACCCTCGCCCCGCAACTCGTGCGAGTTGAAGTCGCAGTACGGACACTTCCTGATGCACCAGGGCAGATGCACGTAGAGCGACAGCGGCGGAAGGCTGGTGAGCTGCAGGGTGCCGGCCCGCATGTAGTGCTGGATGTCGCGCACCACGGCGGGCGCTTCGTCGGCGCCTGGCGAGCCCGCAGCGGGAATGATGGGAATGGACATGGGAGAAATGCTGTGTTCAGTGCTTGCGGCCTGATGTCGTCATGGGCTGGATGTGCGTGGCGGCGTGGGCAGGCGCTGCAGGCAAGGGCGGCAGACCCGTCAGGCCAGCCAGCGTTCGCGCAGCAGTGCCAGCATCTGCTGCGCTGCGCGGCCGCGGTGGCTGTGGGCGTTCTTGACCTCGGTGGGCAGTTCGGCAAACGTCTTGCCGAATTCGGGCAGGAACATGATGGGATCGAACCCGAAGCCGTTGCTGCCCTGCCGCTGCCGGGTGATCTCGCCCACCACGCGGCCCACTGCAATGAGCGGCTCGGGGTCTTGCGGGCTGCGCACGGCCACCAGGGTGCTCACCATGGAAGCGCGGCGCTGGTCCACGCCCTGCATCTGCTCCAGCAGCGCCTGCACGTTGGTGTCGTCGCCCTTTTCATAGCCAAACTGCGTGGCGTAGTACGCCGTGTCCACCCCCGGCAGTCCGCCAAATGCGTCGACGCACAGGCCGGCATCATCGGCCAGCGCGGGCAGTCCCGTGTGTGCCGAAGCAAAGCGGGCCTTGGCCAGCGCGTTTTCAACAAAGGTGCGAAACGGCTCCTCGGCCTCGCCCACGCCCAGGTCGGACTGGCGCACCAGTTCCACGCCGAGCGGAGCAAACATGGCCTGCAGTTCGGCCAGCTTGCCGCGATTATTGGATGCCAGAACGATTTTCATGGTCAAAATGGCCTGTAGTCCTAGTACTAATTGCCCTGTTAGCTATGATTTGTATAGCAATCAAGACGGCTGGGCCAGGGCTGCACGCTGCAGCGACACCAGCTCGGCAATGCCCTTTTCCGCAAGGCCCAGCAACTGATCCATCTCGCTGCGCGAAAACGCTGCGCCTTCGGCTGTGCCCTGCACTTCCACGTAGTGACCGGACCCGGTCATCACCACGTTCATGTCGGTGTCGCAGTCCACGTCTTCCACATATTCGAGGTCGAGCACCGGCGTGCCCTGGACGATGCCCACCGAGATGGCCGCCACGGGTTGCAGCAGGGGCGTCTGCGTGATCTTGCCGGCCGCCAGCAGTCCTGCCACGGCATCGTGCGCCGCTACCCACGCCCCGGTGATGGCGGCCGTGCGGGTGCCACCATCGGCCTGGATCACATCGCAGTCCAGCTGGATGGTGCGCTCGCCCAGCAGCTTGAGGTCAAACACGGCGCGCAGCGACCGGCCGATCAGGCGCTGGATTTCCTGCGTGCGTCCGCTTTGCTTGCCGCGGGCGGCTTCACGGTCGCTGCGGGTGTGCGTGGCACGCGGCAGCATGCCGTATTCGGCCGTCACCCAGCCTTCGCCGCTGCCGCGCTTGTGCGGTGGCACGCGCTCTTCCACCGAGGCAGTGCACAGCACCTTGGTGTTGCCAAATTCGATGAGCACCGAGCCTTCGGCATGCATCGTGTAGCGGCGCGTGATGCGTACGGCGCGCAAGGCGTCCAGGGGGCGGTCGGCAGGTCGGGTGCAAGGCACGGAGGTGTTCATGGTGTTCAGAGGCTGAGGGGCCGGGATGGGCAAATACGGATCAGGACGCCCGGGCAGTCCGGAGCCGGACGGCGCGCGCGCATTGGTGGACTGGCGCAGCAGGCCCGTGTCCAGGTCGTCGGGGGGACAGCGCCAGCCGGACTATGGCGATGGCCAGCCAGCGGTGGCCTGCCCAACCGCCCTTCACGCCTTGCGGGCAGCAGAGCGGCGGATGGCTTCGTTGATCTCCGCGATCGACCGCTCGATTGCGGCATCGTCCAGATCATCGACCAGACCATCGAGCGGGCCGGCCTGGATGGTGGATGCAAAGACATCGTCGCTGATGCTGTCGGTGGAGACCCCCTGCGTGGATTCGAACGCGTCGGGCGTTTCCCACTCCAGCGCCACCACGGTCACGTTGTCGCTGCTGTCCCCAGCCACCCGCAGTGCATCCTCGACAAGGTCGGGCACGGCGTGCGAAACGGCATTGCGGGCCAGCTGCCTGGCGATGTCGTCATCGCTGAGCGTGCCCCACAGGCCGTCGGAGCACAGCAGGATGCGGTCGCCCTGCTCCAGGTAGACGGGCCCGGTGATGTCATAGATGGGCTTGGTGGGCGAGCCCAGGCAGGTGAAAAGCACGTTGCGGTTGATGCGGTCCAGACCCGGCGGGGGCGCATTGCGCAGCTCCATGTAGGAATGGTCGCGCGTGCGTGTGAGCAGCTCGCCATCGCGCACCATGTACAGGCGGGAATCACCGCAATGGATCCATGTCGCCGTGCCTGCCTGCAGCACCGCAGCCACCAGGGTGGTCCGCGGTGTGTCGAGCATGCCGCGGTCGGTGGCGTAGCGCAGGATCTGGTGGTGTGCGGCCAGCAGGGCGCTCGACAGGAACTCCTGCACATCCTTGAGCTGGGGCTTGGCAGCGCGCTGGAACAGGGCCGAGATGGTCTGCAGCGCAATCTGCGCGGCGACTTCACCCTCCGGGTGGCCACCCATACCGTCTGCCAGCACAAAGAGACCCGACTCCCGCGTGTAGCAATAACCCATGCGGTCTTCGTTCTTCTCGCGCCCGCCGCGGCGACTGATCTGGAATACGGAGAATTTCATAGCGGCTCACGCCCACAGGCATGCCCCAAAGGCACTGTCAATGAACACATGCCTGGCCCCACCCGATCAGCTTGATGCGGGCTCATCGGGGCTTGGCTCCGATTCCGGTGGCTTCGCCCACCTTCTGCACATTTTTCTTGGTGTCCGACACCAGCGTGTCGAGCTGCAGCCGCATCTTCTCGGCCACGGTGAGCTTGGTGTAACGGCGCTCGCCCTCGCGGCTGAGCTCCTTTTGCAGCGCAAACACCGACTGCGGGCGCGACAGCGGATCGAGCGCCATGCACCATTCGACCACTTCGATCAGGTTGTCGGAATACACGCCGCGCAGCTTGGTGAGCGCGAGCGACAGGCGGTCCTTTTCGACGCGTTGCGGTGCCTCGTTGGGCGGAAAGCCCTGCATGCAGGCATAGATGCAGGCACCGATCGCGTAGATGTCCGTCCAGGGGCCCATCTGCGAATCACGGCGGTACATCTCGGGCGCCGCAAAGCCGGGGGTGTACATCGGGCGAATGAAATTGCCTTCCTTGGACAGCACCTCGCGCGCAGCCCCGAAGTCAATCATGACAGCCTTGTTGTCATCGGTGATGAAAATGTTGGCAGGCTTGATGTCCAGGTGCAGCATCTTGTGCTGGTGCACGATGCGCAGGCCGCGCAACACCTCGTCGAACAGAGAGCGGATCGTGGATTCCCGAAACACCTTTTGCGTCTTCAGGTCACGCGCGGTGATGATGAAGTCCTGCAGGGTCGCGCCCTCCAGGTAGTTCATCACCATATAAACGGTTTCGTTCTCGCGAAAGAAATTGAGCACGCTCACCACGGAGGCGTGCGAGATCTGAGCGAGGGACCGGCCCTCTTCAAAAAAGCTCTTGAGACCGAGTCGGTACAACGACAGCTTTTCGGATGGCACCTTGGGCAGGAGCTCGCCGGGAGCACGGGTGGCGAGCAAGGAAGGAAGGTATTCCTTGATGGCGACCTGCTGGCCTTCGCTGTCAATCGCCAGATACACCACGCCAAAGCCCCCGGAGGACACCCGGCGAACCACGCGGTATCCACCGATGAGAGTGTCGGGCGGCAGGGGCGCCGGCTTGATTTTTGACATATTTTGCGAAGATGACTCGGCTGTGGGGCGGAACCCGGATAATCGCCGGATCCCAGCTACATCAAAAGTCTAATGCCAGTTTACAGCATGACCGGATACGCCAGCGTACAGCATGGCGCGTCTGCCGCTGGCTCGGAAACCGATGCCCGCGCGCCCGGATCCCGCCGGCTCGGGCTGGAAATCCGCTCGGTCAACAGCCGGTTTCTGGACCTCTCTTTCCGCCTTCCCGACGAACTCCGTGCCATGGAGCCGGCCCTTCGCACCCTGCTGACTGCCCAGCTCAAGCGCGGCAAGGTGGAGGTTCGCGCGGCCCTCGAAAGCGATGACAGCAACGCGCTCCCAGACCCCCCGGCCCGCGTGCTGCAGCGGCTCAACACGTTGCAGGATTCCGTGCGCGCATGGCTGCCCAGCGCAGCACCGCTGTCTGTGGCCGACGCCCTGCGCCTGTGCGCCAACGCCCAGACGGGTACCGAAGACTGGAGCGCCGCCGTGCCCACGCTGGCGAAGGAGGCTCTGGACGCATTGATCTCTGCCCGCGAGCGTGAAGGCAAGCGCCTGGCCATCATGTTGCTTGACCGCGTCAAACAGTTGCGCGCCCTGGCGCAACAGGCCACGCCCATGATTCCCCTGCTGGTCGAGCAGCAGCGGCTGCGTTTCATGGATCGCTGGAAAGAAGCCATGGCCTTGACCGACGGCACCACGCTGCCCGAGGCCGCACGCGACCGTGCGCTGACCGAAGCCACCGCCTTCGCCATCCGCATTGATGTGGCCGAAGAGATCACCCGGCTGGACTCCCACCTCGACGAGATCGAGCGCCTGCTGAAAAAGGGCGGCGAGGTCGGCAAGCGCCTGGACTTTCTGATCCAGGAACTCCACCGCGAGGCCAACACACTGGGCTCCAAGTCGGCAGCGCTGGACCTCACGCGCGTGAGCGTTGACATGAAGGTGCTGATCGAGCAAATGCGCGAGCAGGTGCAGAACATCGAGTAAGCTCACGTTTTGATAGCGAACAGCGCATATTCCATATGGACTATCCCGGAAATCTCATCGTAGTCGCTGCGCCCAGTGGCGCTGGCAAATCCAGCCTTGTGAAGGCCCTGCTTGAACTCGACTCACACGTCCACCTGTCGATCTCGCACACCACGCGCGCTCCGCGAGGCCAGGAAAAGCACGGCAGGGACTACTATTTCGCCTCCCAGTCCGAGTTCGACGCCATGATCGAGGGCGGCGCGTTTGTCGAATGGGCACTGGTCCACGGCAACCGCTACGGCACATCCAAGAAGGCCATCGAGGAGCGCATTGCCCAAGGCTCCGACGTGATCCTGGAGATTGATTTCCAGGGCGCGCTGCAGATTCGCGAGGCCTTTGCCAACGCCATCCTGGTGTTCATCCTTCCGCCAAGCTGGGAAGAACTGCGCTCTCGCCTCGAGCGCCGCGGCGAAGACTCACCAGAAGTGATTGAAGTGCGCCTGAAAAACGCCGCCACCGAGATGGCACAGGTCGCCAAATTCGACTTCGTTATAATCAACGAGTTGTTTGAGCGCGCCCTTTTCGATCTGAAAGCGGTAGTCCACGCCCAGCGACTCAAGTACGCCGCCCAGCGCCGCGCCCGAGCCGACACCTTTCAGTCGCTCAATATCACCTGAATCCCCGGAGTAAGACGATGGCACGCATCACCGTAGAAGACTGTCTGGAAAAAATCCCCAACCGCTTTCAGCTGGTGCTGGCGGCCACGTACCGTGCCCGCATGCTGAGCCAGGGCCATGCCCCTCGCATTGAAAGCCGCAACAAGCCCGCCGTCACGGCCCTGCGCGAAATCGCCGAGGGCAAGGTCGGCCTGGAGATGCTCAAGAAGGTTCCGGGTTGAAGCTTTCCCGGGCAGGCACGCCCTCAAAAATGGCACCGCGCATGCGGTGCTTTTTTTTGCCCAACTTCGGTCAAATTCTCTTGCGCGCTACATTTAGGGTATGAACGCGGTGCTCAATTCACCCTCGGCGACACCGCCGCGCCCCGGCGAATCGCCAGCGCCGGTCAGCGGCAGCCTGTCTGCGGCGGCAGCCGCGGCCAACGCGGCCGCGGCCAGCTTTGCGGCGCTGACGGACAGCCTCGACTATCTGGACGCGGCCAGCATCGAGCAGGTTCGCCAGGCGTACCGCTTTGCCGACGAGGCCCACCTCGGGCAGTTGCGCAGCAGTGGCGAACCCTACATCACACACCCGATTGCCGTGGCAGCGCAATGCGCCACCTGGAAGCTGGACGCACAGGCACTGATGGCTGCACTCCTGCACGATGCCATGGAAGATTGCGGCGTTACCAAAGCGGATCTGATCGACCGCTTTGGACTGCCTGTGGCGGAGCTGGTGGACGGACTGACCAAGCTCGACAAGCTGCAGTTCAACACGCGTGAAGAGAACCAGGCCGAGTCGTTCCGCAAGATGCTGCTGGCCATGGCACGCGACGTCCGCGTGATCCTGATCAAGCTGGCCGACCGCACCCACAACATGCGCACGTTGTCGGACATGCCGCGCGCCAAGTGGGGGCGAATTTCTTCAGAGACGCTCGAAATCTATGCCCCCATTGCCCACCGGCTGGGGCTGAACCAGACCTACCGGGAACTTCAGGATCTCGCTTTTCGGCACCTGCACCCCTGGCGCTACGCCACGCTTTACAAGGCAGTCAACAAATCGCGCAACCGCAGGCGCGATCTGGTCCAGAAGGTACAGGCCGAGGTCGATGCCGCTTTCTCCAGGATCGGCATGAAGGTCCGCCTGGCTGGCCGGGAAAAGACGTTGTATGCCATCTATCAGAAGATGGACCACAAACACCTGAGCTTTGCCCAGGTGACCGATATCTACGGCTTCCGCGTCATCGTTCCCACCGTGACTGACTGCTACACGGCGATGGGGGTGCTTCACCAGATGTACAAGCCCGTGCCGGGCAAGTTCAAGGACCACATCGCCATTGCAAAGCTCAATGGCTACCAGTCATTGCACACAACACTCGTCGGCCCTTCGGGTGTGAACATCGAGTTCCAGATGCGCACCGACGAGATGCATGTGATTGCCGAGGCCGGAGTGGCAGCCCACTGGCTTTACAAGGCCCACGACGCAGATGGTACCTCCGCGGAACGACTGGGTACCAAGTGGCTGCAGTCGCTCCTCGACATCCAGAACGAGACCCGTGACGCAGCCGAGTTTTGGGACCATGTAAAGGTCGATCTTTTCCCCGACGCGGTCTACGTGTTCACACCCAAGAGCCAGATCATGGCATTGCCGCGCGGAGCCACGGTGGTGGACTTCGCCTATGCCATCCACAGCAACGTCGGGGACCGCACCACCGCTGCCAAGATCAATAACGAACAGGTCCCGCTGCGCACAGAACTCAAGAACGGTGATGTGGTGGAAATCATCACCGCGCCGGTCTCGGCACCCAATCCGGCGTGGCTGGGCTTTGTGCGCACCGGGCGGGCACGCTCGAAAATTCGCCATTACCTCAAGACGCTTGCACAGGCCGAGTCTGAAGGCCTGGGGGAAAAGCTGCTGACGCAAGCCATTCGCGCAGAAGGCATGGAACAGCTTCCACCCGTCAATGCCGACACGCAACCGATGTGGGAAAAGCTCCTGCGGTTCACCGGCAACCGCTCGCGCAGCGAGTTGATGACCGACCTGGGCCTGGGCAAACGCATTGCCAGCATCGTGGCGAAAAGGCTGATGGTGTTGATGGCCGAGCATGGTTACCGCCCCAATGCCCTGCTGCTGAGCAGGGAGCGCTACACATCGCACGAAAACGTTTCCCAAGGCGCGGTCACCCTGGATGGCAGCGAAAACGCGTCGGTCCAGTACGCCAGCTGTTGCCGACCTGTACCGGGTGACAGCATCGTCGGCTACCTCGGCCGTGGCGAAGGCCTGGTCGTGCACAACGCCCACTGCGGCGTGGCGAAGCGTCTGCAACACAAGGATAGCGAGCGCTTCATCGCGGTGGACTGGTCAGACGAACCCACACGCATGTTTGAAACAGGCGTTGTGGTAACTGTCAACAACGGAAAAGGTGTGCTGGCGCGGGTGGCTGCGGAGCTTGCCAGCTCGGAGTCAGACATCACCCATGTCGACATGGACGACGAGGTCGCCCTTGACACGATTGACCTGCGCTTCATCGTGGCCGTTCGCGACCAGAACCATCTGGAACTCGCTTTGCGAAACCTTCGCCGTACAACAGCCGTGATTCGCGCCGTGCGGTTGACCCCACAAACCTGAGCCCACCAGAGCGAGCGAAAGCTCTGCACAAATCGCTTCAGCGCTCCTGCTCAAGGGCTCCTTGAGGCGCCGGATATCGGACATCGATCACCTCCAGATGCCTTGTGCCGCCCGGGGTTGGGAGCGCCACCTCATCACCGATGCGAGCCCTGAGCAACGCTCTTGCCACAGGCGCGATCCAGCTGACCTGAGATGCAGCACTGTCGGCCTCATCAATACCCATGATCGTGATCGTGCGCTCCACGTCACCATCTTCCCGGTAGGTCACGGTCGCGCCAAAGAAAATCTGGTCGCTGCCCAGGTGTACGGATGGGTCAACGACCTCCGCGATCTCTAGACGCTTTGTCAGAAACCGGATGCGCCGATCAATCTCACGCAGTCGCTTCTTGCCGTAAAGATAGTCCCCGTTCTCTGATCTGTCCCCGTTGCTCGCGGCCCAGTGCACGATATCCACAATTTTCGGACGCTCTTCGTCGATCAACTGGAGAAGCTCGTCGCGCAACGCACGGTAGCCCAGGGGCGTGATGTAGTTCTTGCCACCCGGGAGCGGAGGCACGATGGGCTCGTCGTCATCATCACTGGATTCCGACTCCTTTGTGAACGCTTTGCTCAAGAAAAGACCTCCAGAGTGGATCGTAACAAGGGCCTCGTCAAAGCTTCCGATCACCGGTATGCGCGCTTCGAGAGGCAAGCCCGAATCTACAGTGTCTGATGCGGGGGACTGCACGGACTGCTCAGCCAGCGAGGGAACCTGGTCACTCACGAGGGCTCGGGAAGCCATGTCGGCAGATCGCCCCCTTGGGAGAGGCAGGTCCTGGCACTAGAGCGGGAGCCGGCAAGGAGTCATGCATGAAGCAGCCATCTCAGCAATGGCGGGACTGCACACCGTAACCGCATTCACGTGCTCCGCCTGAAAGCGGACTGCCTGTGGCGTTGCAGGACAAGGCACATCGACGCGGCCAGAGCCTGGCAAGCCACCAACGTGGCGAGCGGCTGTGCATCGACTCAGAAAAGGAAAAAGCCCTGAGTCTTTTCAGACTCAGGGCTTACCTGTTGGTGCGGCTGGCAGGAATCGAACCCACGACCCCTTGGTTCGTAGCCAAGTACTCTATCCAGCTGAGCTACAGCCGCTAAGCTTTGAATTATAGCATGCTTTTTCGAGGCTTCCCTAAAAAAGCACTTTGTTATCTCGGAGCCTTTAGCTGACTCTTCAACACTGTGCGCCACATTCAAGCAGTTGGCTCAATTCTAACGCCATCCCGAACACGAAAATCCGAAACAGTCGCCAGAACCAAAAATTGCCTGAGATACCCACTGGTAGGGCGTGTTGGACTTGAACCAACGACCAAAGGATTATGAGTCCTCTGCTCTAACCAACTGAGCTAACGCCCCAAGCCGCTGCTCAACGCAGCATCTCTGCAGACAACAAAGCATTGTAGAGCCTTACTTGCGATGGCTCAGCGCGTTGGACACGAGCTTGGACGTGATGTCAACAATCTGGATCATTCGGTCATAAGGCATGCGAGTAGGACCGATCACACCAAGCGTTCCAACCACCGTACCGTCCACCTCGTAGGGAGCGCTGACGATCGAAAGCTCTTCAAACGGCACGACCTGACTTTCCCCTCCGATGTAGATCCGTACCCCCTCCGCCTGGCTGGAGATATCGAGCAAGCGAAGGATCTGGGTTTTTTGCTCGAAGAGATCGAAGGCTCGCCGCAGGTTCCCCATATCACTCGAAAAGTCGCTCACCGCCAGCAGATTGCGCTCTCCGGAGATCACCACGTCACCTTGCTCCTGGGACATGGCCTCGGTCCCGACGTTGACTGCCGCCTGCATCAAGGACGCGATTTCGCCGCGAAGCAGATCGACTTCTGACTTGAGTCGCTCGCGGACCTGCTCCATGGCCATTCCTGCATAGTGCGCATTCAGGAAGTTGGAAGCCTCAATCAATTGGGACTGCGAGTGGTCCACATCGGTAAAGATCACCCTGTTCTGCACATCACCCTCTGGGGAAACAATGATCACCAGAAAACGGCGCTCGGAGAGACGGAGAAACTCGATATGCCGGAAAACGGACGCACGACGAGGCGCCATCACCACGCCGACAAATTGTGAAAGGCTCGAAAGCAGATGGGCCGCGTTGGCAATCACCTTTTGGGGTTGCTCTGGCGCTATCTGAGGGGGACTCAGCCCATCACGCTGCACAGTGAGCATGGTGTCCACGAAAAGCCGATATCCACGGGCTGTCGGAATGCGGCCTGCCGAAGTGTGCGGGCTGGCTATCAGCCCCAACTCCTCAAGATCGGCCATTACGTTGCGAATGGTGGCCGGCGAGAGATCGAGCCCCGATGCACGCGACAGCGTGCGCGACCCAACGGGCTGGCCGTCGGCAATGTAGCGCTCAACCAGCGCTTTCAGCAACAACTTGGCACGGTCATCGAGCATGGAGGAATTTTAAGGTTGTAATGCCCAGTTGGCACTGCGAGCATCCCATGGAGGGATGGTCGGTTCCGCGGTACGCAGGCAAAGGCCTGGCTCGCTCCGCCGTCAGCTCTTACTCAGTTCTTTCCCGGATACGGACGCCCGTCTTCGGCTTAGTGTTGTAATTTATCGATGACAACCAAATTCCGCCATGTTGCCCTGATCGGCAAGTACCAGGCGTCCAGTTCTGGGCTTTCCGGCGACACCGCGTGTCAGGCACTCTCCGGTATTGCCGCTTTCCTCACGGGTCAGGGGTGCACTGTGTCTGTAGAAGCAGGCACGGCTGCGAGCACTGGGCTGACTCAGTATCCGTCGCTTTCCGTCGACGACATCGGCGCGCACTGCGATCTGGGTCTCGTCGTCGGTGGTGATGGCACGATGCTTGGCATTGGTCGGCAGCTGGCAAGGTACGGCACCCCTCTGATCGGCATCAACCAGGGCAGGCTGGGCTTCATCACGGATATCCCGCTGGACGCGTACGAGCACACGCTGACCCCAATGCTGCAAGGAGAATACGAGGAAGATTTGCGCCCCCTCATGCACGCTCGTGTCGTACGGGATGAACGCGTGGTTTTCGAGGCATTGGCCATGAACGATGTCGTGGTCAATCGCGGGGCTACTTCCGGCATGGTGGAGCTTCGGGTCGAGGTCGGCGGCCAGCTGGTGGCGAATCAGCGGGCCGACGGCTTGATCATCGCGTCTCCAACCGGGTCCACGGCCTACGCACTTTCAGCGGGAGGGCCCATGCTGCATCCGTCAATACCGGGATGGGTTCTTGTACCCATTGCCCCGCACACCTTGTCCAACCGCCCGATCGTGCTGGCAGACGCCAATGAAGTGGCGGTGGAGGTGGTCAGCGGACGGGACGTCAGCGCCAACTTCGACATGCAGTCGCTCGCCTCGTTGCTGCACGGCGACCGGATTCTCGTCAAACGGTCGGAACACTGTGTGCGCTTTCTTCATCCGCAGGGCTGGAATTACTTCGCCACCCTGAGAAAAAAACTGCGCTGGAACGAAGGAGGTTCGTGACCATGGGTTTGAGGCGGATCACATTGCGGGATTTCGTTATCGTTCAGTCGCTTGAGCTGGAATTGAACGGCGGCTTCACTGTCCTCACTGGCGAAACCGGAGCAGGCAAATCCATACTCATTGATGCGGTGCAGCTGGTGCTGGGCGCCCGTTCAGACGCTGGAGTCGTACGGGAAGGCGCAACACGGGCAGAAATTGCAGCCGAGTTCGATTGCACTGGCCATGTGCAGCCATGGCTCGAAGAAGCAGGAATTGCCGTCGACGAAACGCTGCTTTTGCGTCGAAGTGTGGATACGCAAGGGAAGAGCCGGGCATGGATCAACGGTACGCCCGCAACCGCTACGCAGCTGCGCGCGTTGGGCGACCTCTTGCTGGACATACATGGGCAGCATGCCTGGCAAAGCCTGACCAAAGCAGAGTCGGTCCGAGGGCTACTGGACGCTTTTGCTGGCGCTGACGCTACCGCCACATCCAAAACGTGGGCGAATTGGCGTGCCGACCAGAAGGCATTGCTTCACGCACGGCAGGCACAGGCCACCTTGCAGCAGGAGCGCGACCGCCTGCAGTGGCAGATTGGGGAGCTCGACAAACTTGCCCCCGCCGAGAACGAATGGGACGACCTGGATTCGCAGCACAAGCGCCTGTCGCACGCCCAGTCGCTGCTGGAAGCTGCTGAAGCCGCGATCCGCGCGCTTGAGGATGAGGAGAGCGGCGCTCTGGCAAGCCTGACCCGCGCGCAAGGCAATCTGCGAGAGCAGGAGTACGTAGAGCCTGACTTTGCGGGTTACGGCGACATTTTGGCGTCCTGCATTGCACAGGCGAGCGATGTCTCGCATTCGCTGCAACTGTATTTGCGCCGCGCTGACAATGATCCTGACCGACTGGCAGAACTGGATGCAAGGCTATCGCTATGGATGTCCATGGCCCGTCGGTACAAACGTCCGCCTGCAGAGTTGCCGTCATTGCTTGCCAACTGGAAAGAAGAACTCCGCAAACTCGATGCAGCGGCCGATCTGGACGTTCTTGAAAAAGCTGAAGCTGCCAGCGCAGCTGCTTACCAGAAAGCTGCGCGGACGCTTTCAATGGTCCGTACGAAGGCGGCGCCCAAGTTGTCCGCGGCTATCACCCAGGCAATGCAAGGATTGGGAATGGCCGGAGGCAAATTCGAGGTGGCGTTGTCCAGGCTGGCGGAGCCGGCGCCGCATGGCACAGATGAAGTGGCGTTTCTGGTGGCAGGCCATCCTGGCATGACACCCAAGCCAATTGGAAAGGTAGCATCGGGGGGCGAGCTTTCGCGAATTTCCCTGGCAATCGCTGTCACCACCTCCCAACTCGGGGTGGCGCCTACGTTGATCTTCGATGAGGTCGATTCAGGCGTCGGCGGAGCGGTGGCGGAAACGGTGGGGCGGCTGATGCAACGACTGGGCATGGATCGCCAGGTGCTCGCCGTCACCCACCTGCCGCAGGTGGCCGCTTGTGCACACCACCACCTGAAGGTTGCCAAAAGCAGCGATGGCCAAGGAACCACCAGCACGGTCCGTCCAGTCACCAATGAAATTCGTGTGAACGAAATCGCCCGGATGCTGGGGGGCGAGCGTTCCACAGAAACCACCATTGCCCACGCGCGCGAGATGCTCACCGACGCGGCACATCCTCAAGGGGTTCACTGACATGGCTCTGGAAATCGTGCTCGTGACCGGCATGTCTGGTTCTGGCAAGTCTGTCGCTCTGCATGCGCTGGAAGACGCCGGCTACTACTGTGTGGACAACCTGCCACCCGAGCTCCTGCCTGCCTTTGTGGCACTCGAGCACAGGCACCACGGGAACCGGTTGGCCATCGCGATGGACGTACGCAGTGCCACTTCCCTCCATCAGGTGCCGCAGGCACTTCAACGCATGCGTAGCCAGGGCATCGCGGTCCAGTCGGTTTTTCTCGATGCCACCATCGATACGCTGGTGCGCAGGTTCTCCGAAACCAGGCGGAGGCATCCCTTATCGCACGATGATCTGCAGCAGGGCCGCCGCGCGCTGGTCCAGATCATCCAGCTCGAGAGAGAATTGCTGGCAGAACTGAGGGAGCAGTCCCACGTCATCGATACCAGCACGATCCGTGCGTCCCAGCTGCAGAGTTACGTCAAGAAGCTCACGACGGTTTCGACAGGCCAGCTCACTCTGGTCTTCCAGTCGTTTGCCTTCAAACGCGGCATCCCGATGGACGCGGATTACGTCTTTGATGTACGGATGCTGCCGAACCCGCACTACGAGCCCGCTTTACGTGAGCTGACCGGGCTGGATGAAGCAGTGCAGCATTTTCTGGGGCAACAGCCAGATGTATTGCTGATGCAGCAGCACATCGAACAGTTCCTTGCGCACTGGCTGGACATGCTCGACCGCAATCACCGCAGCTATGTCACGGTCGCTATCGGCTGCACCGGAGGACAGCACAGATCCGTTTACTTGGTGGAACGCATCGCCGCGGCCTTTGGAGATCGCTGGACTGCACTCAAGCGACACCGTGAACTTGACGGACGATGACAGAGTAAAACTACAGCAGCTCCCGCTGACGCGTGTTGTCGAGCAGCTTGCGAATCGGCGTCGGCAGGCCGACGCCTGACCACTGGGCTTCGCTGAACCACGCCCCATCGGAACCATTGCCGATGGAAAGATCACCACTTACCACGACGGCATGCAGATGCAGGTCGCGATGCGTCAGGATGTGCAGTGACGGAGGAAGCTCCCAGGAGCGCACATCAGCGGCAGAGGCGGCGATCGGGGCAAGGAATTCGTCAAGCTGCTTGCGGTCAGGAAATACCGGAACACAGTGCATGCCAGCCCATATGCCTGAAGGCGGACGGCGCTCCAGCCACACACTCTTCTCAACGCCCAACAGGACCAGAAGCCACCACGACTCAGACCTGCGCAGCAGCTTGCGGGTCTTCACGGGATAACGTTCAGGATTGCACAGAGCAAAGGCAGAACACGTGTCCGCAAGCGGGCAGCGATCACACCTGGGTGCCTTGGGGGTACAGACTGTCGCTCCCAAATCCATCAAGCCCTGCGTGTACCGAGGCATCGCCACAGTGAGATCGGTCGATGGAAGCAGTTCCGTTGCACGCTCCCAGAGCAGTTTCTCGTTCCGACTCACAGCGAGATCACCGTCGAAGGCCAGCAGGCGCGTGAGTACCCGTCGGACGTTGGCGTCCAGGATCGCCGTGCGTTGTGAAAAGCAGAATGCCGCGATGGCGCCCGCTGTCGACCTACCAATACCCGGAAGCGTCATGAGCAGCTCGGCAGTCTGCGGAAATGCGCCTCCATGCTGATCGACAACCGCTTTGGCACACTTGTGAAGATTGCGGGCTCTGCTGTAATAACCCAGTCCGCTCCACAGACCCATCACTTCGTCCTGACCGGCACCGGCAAGTGCCGCCACGTCGGGAAAACGCGCAAGAAACCTCGCGTAGTAGTACAGCACGGTCGCCACCTGGGTTTGCTGCAGCATGATCTCGGAAAGCCATACGCGGTAGGGATCCCGCGTTTTCTGCCACGGCAAATGGTTCCTGCCATGCCGCTCCTGCCAGGCCACCACCTTTGTGGCGACGTCGTCGCCCTTCACAAACGTCATGCGTGAGCAGGAAACTCAGTCGATTGCACGTCTTCCGGAACAACCGGGAGCGTAATCAGCTGGCCGGTCAGCTCTTGCAACCTGCGCTCCAGCAGCAAGAGTTCGCCCTCGCCTGCTTCAATCTCCGAAATCCGCTCCACCAGGCCACTTGCCGCGTGCTGGATACGATCCACCGCTTCAATGCGCCGCGCAAAGCTCTTGCGCCGTTCGCGCAGCTGTGCATCCAGCTGGGCTGTGGCAGATTTGCTCCACAGCTCCAGGTCGTTCGCGGCGGATTCATACACCGTGCGAAGCCGCATTGCCAGGGCGCGGACCAGTCGCTCAGCAAACTCTGGCTGCGCAAGCTTCAGCGCATTCCCAAGACCAAGGTACTGCAGGTGGCTTTGCTCGATCTGGTTCAGATCGTTGGAGAAATGCTCGAGCTGGGGCGCAGGCGGAACCTGCAGGGAAAAACCGAACTCCGCATTGAGCTGCCGGAACGTACCGCCCAGCATCGCCTGGATCTCGGTGCCGGACGCCTGGGCCTTGTCCATGGTGCTCCGCAGCTTGTCAAAGGTATCCAGGTAGATCTGCTTGACACCGAGCTTGAGCCCTTTCTTCTGCAGGGACTGCGCAAGTTCAGCCAGTTCCGCCTTCAGAGCCTTGGCGCCCAACTGCTGGAATACATCGCGCAACAATTTCAGGTGAACCGCGCGAACAGCCTGTATCTTGGCCGTGCTGAGGTCAAACTCGCGCTGTTCCTGCTCGATGCGGTGCCGCATGGATTCGATGACAGAGGCGTTTTTGCCGCGCAAAGAGCGAAGCTCGGCCATCTGATCATCGAGGTCCCGTCGCCTGATATTGATGACCCGGGCTGTTTCGGCTCGCAAACTGGCCACACCATTGGCAACCGCAGCGCGCAAAATCGCCTGACGCCGCCCCATGATTCCTTGGGCAAGGACCTCCTCCAGCACCGGTAAGCCGCTGCTCTCCAGCAGAACATCATCCGCTGTGATCTTGGCCACGAGCCCTTTTTGAGCCGATACCGGAACCACCCGCTCGATGGGCACCCCCAGCATTTCGGCGGACGTGATGCGCTGGCGCTGCATTTGCGCATGCACCTGTTCGGCAGAATTCAGCGTGTCCCAAAGCGTGTCAATCTTGTTCAGGACAACCAGACGCCCATCCATGCTCTCGGGCTCCATGGCCAGGTGTTCGCGCCAAATCGCAAGATCAGAGCGAGTCACACCGGTGTCTGCGCCAAGGATGAAGACGACCGCATGCGCCTGCGGTATCAGGTTGACCGTCAGCTCCGGCTCTGCGCCCACTGCGTTCAGGCCAGGCGTGTCAAGAATGACAAGCCCCTGCTTGAGCAAGGGGTGCGGTATGTTGATGATGGCGTGGCGCCACATCGGCACCTCGACCAGCCCTTGCGCATCAGGCACAGGGTTTTCATCGGTGAGGTCGTCATGCCAGAAGCCCAGTGCGCGCGCGTTGTCCAGTGAAACCTTGCGGACCTCGGCCACTTTCTCCAGCGCTTTCGCAATCTGGTCTGCGTCGGCAACATCCAGAGGGACTTCCTCCCAGCGGTCGCGCTTGGTACGCCATTCGGTAAGGCTCTGCACCTGCAACCGTGTCTCGATCGGCAGCAGACGCAGCGATGGCGCGACGCCAATCTCGTAGCCGAGTTCGGTCGGGCACATGGTGGTCCGCCCTGCACTGGCCGGCATGATGCGGCGCCCGTACCCGGCAAAGAAGATGGCGTTGATCAGTTCCGACTTGCCACGGGAGAACTCGGCGACAAAAGCGACCATGACCTTGTCACTTCGAACCTGGTCTTCAAGCCGCTGCAGGCGCTCCTGCAGTGCCGCATCCATGAGATCATGGGAAGACATCCAGTCAGCCAGCCGCTTGAGCTGCTGGGCGAACTCGCGCCGCCACATGCCATGCTGATCGAACTGTTCGTTGAATGAAGGGCCCACTTTGCTCCCGGAGATCTATGTCATGCCCCAAAAACAGGCACCTCCAAAATATAGCATCGACCGCCCGGAACAAGGGGCAAGCTGGACAAACCACCCTGTCCGGGTTCACGCACGCTGACAGACAGGGCAAAAAAAAGTGCTGCGCTGACCCTGGCGCAACATGCGTATGGGGGCATTGCATGCGTGGCACGGTTCACCTTCCCTGCCGTAGACACGCGTCTGCGTTTGAAAGTGACCAGCAGCGCCATCGGCGCTCGAGAAATCGCGCAGCGTGGTCCCGCCCATCTCTACCGCACGATTCAGCACACTGATGATGGCCTCGTAAAGGCGGCGCACCCGCTCGGCTCCGATCCTCGCGGCAGGGGTGGTCGGACGGATGCCCGCGAGGAAGAGCACTTCAGACGCGTAGATGTTGCCGACACCCACAACCACCCGGCCACTCAGCAAAAGGGTCTTGATGGGCACGCGGCTTGACTTGAGGCCCGCCTGAAACAATGGAAGGAAAAAGGTGTCTGCCAGCGGCTCCATGCCCAGCCCGCCCAGCAGCTTGACCACCACCGCATCCGCCTCGCTCGCGGCATGGACGACCGCTCCGAAACGGCGCGGATCATGCAGGCGCAAGGTTCCCTTGTCCGTCACCATGTCGAAATGGTCATGCACGCCCGCATCGGGCAGCTGATCACTGAAGCGGATGCTGCCCGACATGCCGAGATGGATCAGCAGCATCCCATCGCTCAAGTCCATCAGCAGATATTTTCCGCGGCGGCGCAGGCCGAGGATCTGCTGCCCTGCCAGCGACACCGGATCGCACCCGAGCGGCCAGCGCAGAGGTTTGCCCACGCGGACCGTTTCGATCCGGGCCCCTGCGACGGCTGGCACCAAGCTGCGCCGCGTTACTTCCACTTCTGGCAACTCAGGCATACAAAGACCCACGGATCGCGTTGAAAAGCTTCGATTATTATGGGTCGATGGCGTTACCACACAGCTTTCGGAATGCCGTCCTCGTGACGGCTGCAGCGGTTGCTTCCTACCCCGCACTCGCACAGACAGGGGGCCGCGTCCGCACTCCCGAGCCGCCGCCCCGCGCTGTAGAGAGTTCGGCCCTTGATGCAGAGCTTTTCTACGAAATCTTTCTCGGCGAAGTAAGCAGCCGCTCTGGAGACCCTGGGGCGGGATATGCATTCATGCTGGAAGCCGCGCGGCGCAGCGGAGATGGTCGTCTGTACCAGCGCGCTGCCGACATTGCCTTGCAGTCGCGCTCTGGCGAATACGCCCTCGCTGCCGCCCGCGCGTGGAAAGAAGCACTGCCGGATTCGCGCGAAGCAAACCGATACGTTCTGCAAATCCTTATCGCGCTGAACCGGATCGGCGAAACGCAGGATCTCCTGCGCCAGGAACTCGCTCAGTCACCACCCAAGTCAAGGATGACGCTGCTTGCGGCATTGCCGCAGATGTATGGACGCGCAAGTGACAGGGTGCTGGCCGCGAAAGTCGTCGAGGGAGCACTCTCGAGCGAGCTCTCGCATCCCGCAAACGGACCCGTCGCCTGGACGAGCGTCGGACGGCTACGACTGGCGGCCGGCGACAAGCAGGGTGCCCTGGATGCAGCACGCAAAGCGCAGGGGCTCGACAAAGCGAGCGAAAACGCTGCCCAGCTTGCGCTCGAATTGCTGGATGAAAACGTACTCGATGCCGAGGCGTTGGTTTCGCAGATGCTGGCAAGCCCGAACACACCCGAACTGCACATGGCTTACGCGCGGGTTTTGCTGGGGCTGCAAAGGTACGCCGAAGCCGGCCGGCAGGTCGGGCTGGTCACCCGGAACCATCCGGATGTTCCAGAGGCATGGCTGATACAGGCCACGCTGCAGCTCCAGGAAAACCGCGTCCCCGAAGCCGAGGCCTCTGCCAAGCGCCTGATGGAAACCCTTGCGGGCGTGGCCAATGCAGACATTCGCCAGCGCGGATTGACGCAAGCCTACCTTCTGCAGGCGCAGATTGCCGAGAAGAAAGGGGACTTCGCAGCGGCAGAATCCTGGTTGGGCCGGATCGACAACGTCAGCGAAGTCTTCAGCGCCCAGAGCCGCCGCGCTTCGTTGCTGGCCCGACAGGGCAAGATCGCACAGGCCAGGGAACTGCTGCGCACGCTTCCGGCATCAACCGAACAGGACAGGCGCATGAAGCTCATGGCCGAAGTCCAGCTGCTGCGGGACCTGCGCCTGTACGAAGAGGCATACAAGGTTCAGGTTGAACTGGTGGCCCTCTCCCCCACCGATTCGGAGCTGGTATACGACCAGGCAATGCTGGCAGAGAAAACCGGCAGGGTTGATCTCATGGAGCAATTGCTCAGGCAAGTGATTGCCCGCAAGCCTGACCACCACCACGCCTACAACGCGCTCGGCTATTCCCTTGCCGAGCGCGGCCTGCGGCTTCCGGAAGCCCGGCAACTGATTCTCAAGGCACTCGAGCTTGCGCCCGGCGATCCGTTCATCACGGACAGCCTGGGTTGGGTCGAGTTCCGCATGGGCAACAAGGCTGAGGCCAAACGGCATCTGGAGGCTGCATATGCCAAGCGGCCGGATGCGGAGATCGCGGCACACCTTGGCGAAGTCCTGTGGAGCCTTGGCGACCGGGAAGCAGCTCTGCAGATGTGGAGGGAAGGGCAGCGGCTGGCACCTGACAACGAGGTGCTCAAGGAAACGCTGCAGCGACTGGGGGCGAAGCTTTGACCGGAGCGACCGTCATGCCTCGTGGCGGGTGTGACGTCAAGCCGCCGGCCAACTCTCGCGGCGCCCCAGTGCGCCTTGCCTTCGTCGCGTTGATTGCGATGCTGTCGCTCGTGGTGAGTGGCTGCGCATCAAGAGCTCCAGCAGTCGGTACTGGCGCCGACTTCTGGAGCGGCAGGCTCGCACTGCAGGTGGAGGGGCGGGACGCGCAATCCTTCTCGGCGCTGTTCGAGCTGCGGGGCGATGATCAGCGGGGAGAGCTGGTATTGCTGAGCCCGCTGGGCAACCGGCTGGCGCAGCTGACGTGGACAGATGGGCAGGCGGAACTGGTCAGCAGCGAGGGGCGCAGAAGCTCAAGCTCGCTGGATGCATTGGTCCAAGACGTTGCCGGAACTTCCGTGCCGATCGCTGCGCTGTTCGAGTGGCTCCGGGGACACCCCATGGCAGTCCCGGGGTGGGAAGCCGACCTCTCAGCATCGGCCCAAGGACGCGTGGTAGCCAGGCGTCATTCGCCACCGCCCGCCGCAAGCCTGCGAATTGCACTGACCCGTTAACCATCGCTCAGACCGCATCCGCGGGATGCCTCATTGCAATGCAATCCCTGTACGACGTGCCCGCACCGGCCAAACTCAACCTGTTCCTGCACATCACGGGGCGCAGGCCCGACGGCTACCACCTGCTGCAGTCCGTCTTCATGCTGGTCGATTGGGCCGACACGCTGCACTTCGAGCGCCGCAAAGATGGACTGATCACCCGGGAAGACCTCAGCTGGGCGCTGCCCCAGGACGACCTGACCGTGCGCGCCGCCCAGGCCCTGCGCATGGCAACGGGTTGCGGCGAAGGCGCGCATATCGGCATCCACAAGAACGTGCCCGCGCAGGCAGGAATGGGCGGCGGCTCTTCGGATGCGGCCAGTACCCTGCTCGCGCTCAACCGATTGTGGAATTTGCGACTTGCACTCCCGCAGCTGGAGAAGATCGGGCTGACGCTGGGTGCCGATGTGCCATTTTTTTTACGCGGCCGCAACGCGTGGGTCGAGGGAATTGGTGAGACAATCACGCCGCTTGAGAATGCATGTGCATTGCCGAAGGCGCGGTTTGCAATAGTGAAACCGACTGCCGGACTGGTTACGAAATCGATTTTTTCGCACCCGGATCTAAAACGCGATTCAGATAGTGCTACAATCTTAGGCTTTGCTGCAGCACACTTTGACTTCGGTCGAAACGACCTGCAACCAGTCGCAGAAGCCCTCTGCCCTGAGGTATCGGAAGCCCTGAGCTGGCTCGGTTCTCGTGGGATGCAAGGCAGGATGACTGGTTCTGGAAGTGCGGTGTTTGCGCAAATGCAACATGCAACTGATCTCAGTGGAGCCCCCGAGGGCTGGCAGGTCAGGTCATGTGAAAATCTGGTGATTCATCCTCTGGCAGGGTGGGCAGCAGAGAAAAATTAAGGTTGGTTGCCTTCGGCAATCGACCTGTGTAGGGGAGTCGCCAAGCTGGTTAAGGCACCGGATTTTGATTCCGGCATGCGAAGGTTCGAATCCTTCTTCCCCTGCCAAATTCTTTTCGCACACGGGCTTTTTTTCAGACCTGCTGGGACGCTCATGCAAGCCAACCACCCCGACTTCATGGTTTTCACCGGCAATGCCAATCCTGGCATGGCAGCTGAAATCGCCCAACACCTCGGCACTTCTCTGGGTGCTGCCGACGTGGGTCGCTTCTCTGACGGTGAAGTCACCGTCGAAATCAAGCAAAACGTGCGTGCACGTGACGTTTTCGTGGTGCAGTCCACCTGCGCACCGACCAACGAAAACCTCATGGAACTGCTGATCATGGTTGATGCGCTCAAGCGCGCATCTGCCGAACGCATCAGTGCCGTGATCCCCTACTTCGGCTATGCCCGTCAGGACCGCCGGCCCCGCTCCACACGCGTGCCCATCACCGCCAAGGTGGTGGCCAACATGCTGCAGGCCGTGGGCGTGGCGCGCGTACTGACCATGGACCTGCACGCCGACCAGATCCAGGGCTTCTTCGACATCCCCGTAGACAACATCTACGCCTCGCCTGTGTTGCTGGGCGACCTGCGCCAGAAGAACTACGAAGACCTGATCGTGGTGTCGCCCGACGTGGGCGGCGTGGTGCGGGCCCGTGCGCTGGCCAAGCAGCTCAATTGCGACCTGGCCATCATCGACAAACGCCGCCCGAAGGCCAACGTGTCGGAAGTGATGCACGTCATCGGCGAAATCGAAGGCCGCAACTGCGTGATCATGGACGACATGATCGATACCGCCGGCACACTGGTGAAGGCTGCCGAGGTGCTCAAGGAGCGCGGTGCCAAGAAGGTGTACGCGTATTGCACCCACCCCATTTTTTCCGGTCCCGCCATCGAGCGCATTGCCCAAGGCTCTGCACTCGACGAAGTGGTCGTGACCAACACCATCCCGCTGAGCGACAACGCCCGGGGATGCACCAAGATTCGCCAGCTCTCCGTGGCACCGCTGATCGCCGAGACGATCCAGCGCATTGCCAAGGGTGAGTCGGTGATGAGTCTGTTCTCGGACCAGGACAACCTGTTCTGACACTGCTCCGCAAGGAGCGTGTAGGCCGGGTTGCATGCAGGCCTCCTTCGGGAGGCTTGTCTGTTCGGGAACATCACGCAGGCCTGCAGCCGTTGGGGCACGCAGGCTTTTTTAAATCGGGGTCGGACTGGTCGCGGTCGATCCCATTCAGGAGCCAACTATGAACTTCGTCGCTTTTGAGCGCGCCAAGCAGGGTACGGGTGCGAGCCGCCGTCTGCGCAATTCGGGCAAGACGCCTGGTATCGTGTATGGCGGTTCTGCCGAACCCCAGCTGATCGAGGTGGACCACAACGCACTGTGGCACGCCCTCAAGAAGGAAGCCTTCCACTCCAGCGTGCTGGACATGGAAGTGGCCGGCACCACCAGCAAGGTCCTGCTGCGTGACGTGCAATACCACCCCTACAAGCAACTGGTTCTGCACATCGACTTCCAGCGCGTGGACGAAAAGACCAAGCTGCACATGAAGGTGCCACTGCACTTCTCCGGCGCCGATGAATCGCCCGCCGCGAAGGTGGACAACTGCATGGTCAACCCCGTCGTGAACGAACTCGACGTGACCTGCATGCCTTCGGACCTGCCTGAATTCATCGCCGTGGACCTGTCCACGCTGGAAAAGGGCTCGTCGCTGCACCTCAAGGACATCAAGCTGCCCAAGGGCGTGACGCCCAAGCTGCGCGGTGGCCAGAACAACAACCCCGTGCTGGTGTCCGTCGTGCCTCCAGTCGTGGTCGTCGAAACCCCCGTGGCTGCTCCCGCTGCAGACGCCAAGGGCAAGGGCAAGGGCAAGAAGTAATTTGCGCCCGCAATGCGCTCCGGCACTGCCGGTGTGCAGCCAGCCGGTTCACCACAAGGCGAACCGGCCTTCCCCCGAATCGGCCCACTCTGTGGGCCGTTTTTGTTTGCATATCCGTGTGTTTTCCTGGCGTCGTTTGCGCCAGCGCAGCCATCGCGACCGGCCAATGCCGCCCACGTTGACGAACGGAAGGCCGCACGAGGCAAGACTCCCAAGCAAGGACTCTGGTGACGCCACGCACGCCCTGCTCCACCCAAAGATAATCCGTCCAATGATCAAGCTCTTTGTTGGCCTGGGAAACCCCGGCCCCGATTACGAGGCAACGCGGCACAACGCGGGTTTCTGGTGGATTGATGCGCTGGCGCGCGAACTGAAGACCACGCTGGTGCCAGAGCGCAGCTACCACGGGCTGGTGGCGCGCACCACGGTGCATGGGCAAAGCGTGTGGCTGCTGGAGCCCCAGACCTTCATGAACCTGTCGGGCAAGTCAGTGGCTTCGCTGGCGCGGTTTTTCAAGATCCTGCCGGAAGAGATCCTGGTCGTGCACGACGAGCTGGACATCGAGCCAGGCCAGGTCAAGCTCAAGAAAGGCGGCAGCCACGCGGGCCACAATGGCTTGCGCGACATCCACGGGCAGCTGGGCTCGCCCGACTACTGGCGGCTGCGCATTGGCATCGGGCACCCCGGCGTGAAGAGCGAAGTCGCCAACTGGGTACTGAAGAAGCCGTCACCCGACCAGCGCACCCTGATCGAGGACAGCATCGCGCACTCGCTCAAGGCATGTCCGGCCCTGCTGGCTGGCGAAATGGACAAGGCCACGCTGCTGATTCACACCACCAAGCCGCCAAGGCCCAAGCCGCCGCGGCCAGAAGCTGCCCCGTCCCAGGATTGACGCACCACGCTGCCCCTCACCGGGCTGGTTGCGGCAAACGGTCCAAGCGCCGATTTGCTACTATTTTCATAGCGGTACAGGCAAATAAAACGTGGGCTTGTGGCCATTTTGACCCAAAAATCAGTCAAAAAGCATGGCGGAGACGCCCTGGGGTGCCAGGGATCGCCAGCCGCGCTGCCCGCGGGCTGCAACCCGCCCCCACCTACGCCGATCCCTGCACCTTGGGCTGCAGGCGCTGAAACTTCTGCCACAGGGTCTCGCGGCTTTCCACGTGGGCCGGATTGACGGGGATACACGCCACGGGGCAGACCTGCACGCACTGGGGTTCGTCGAAATGGCCGACGCACTCGGTGCATTTGG
>LNEG01000067.1 GCA_001464865.1 Burkholderiales bacterium Ga0074133 | reverse complement strand
TCTCCTGTTGAGATGCCTGAACATTGCACAGTCCATGCCAGCACGCAAGTGATTGGTTCATAAGGCACCGTCGCACCTTTCGCGCCCGCTGTGTCTTTTTTTCAGGCAAAACAAATGCCTGAAAAAAAGACAGATGCCTGAAATTTACTCAGGGTTTTCCAGACGTCCATAGAGCGTGGCGCGCGATATGCCCAGCTGCCGGGCTGTCGCCAGCTTGTTGCCGCCGTGGGCCTTCAGCGCAGCTGCAATGGCGCGGCGCTCCAGCTCGGCCACCTGCTCGGCCAGGGGACGCAGCAGCAGGGTTTCGTCATCCGCCCCGCCCACCGGTGCGGCGTCCTGCACCGGGGCGGGAGCGGCGGGCTCCACCCCGGCGTCGCGCAGCACGCGTTCGAGCTGGGCGGCGTCAATCGACTGCGAATCCGACCGCATCACCGCCTGCTCCAGCACATTGCGCAACTCGCGGATGTTGCCGCGCCAGGGCTGGCCCGCCAGCAGGGCCATGGCGTCGGGCAGCAGTTCGGGCGGGGGCGTGCCGTTGCGCAGGGCCAGGTCTTCGCCCAGCGCCTCCACCAGCGCAGGGATGTCGGTGCGGCGCACACGCAGTGGCGGCACACGCACGGGCAGCACATGCAGGCGATAGAAAAGGTCTTCGCGGAACTTGCCCTCACGCACCAGCGTGGCCAGGTCGCGCGACGTAGCCGCAAGGATACGCACGTTGAATGGCACGAGCTTGTTGCTGCCCAGCGGCTCGATCTCGCCCTCTTGCAGCGCCCGCAGCAGCTTGGCCTGCAGGCTTTGCGGCATGTCGCCGATTTCATCGAGAAACAGCGTGCCGCCATCGGCCAGCTTGAACTTGCCGTCGCGCCCCTTGCGGTCAGCGCCGGTGTAGGCACCGGGGGCCACGCCAAAGAACTCGGCTTCGAGCAGCGTATCGGGCACGGCCGCGATGTTCACACTCACAAACGGCCCTGCGGCGCGGCTGGATGCGGCATGGATGGCGTGGGCCAGCAGCTCCTTGCCGGTGCCAGTTTCACCCAGCAGCAACACCGGGCTGCTCGACTGTGCGGCCCGCCGCGCCTGGCGCTTGACCTCGGCCGCTGCGGGGCTGGAGCCCACAAAGCTGGCAAACGTGTACTTGGCCCGGCGCTGCCCGTCGCCCGCCGTGGTGAGCGAGCGGTTGCGCTGGCTGGCCAGCTCGCGCCGCGCGTCGTCCAGGTCACGCTGCAGCAGCGCAAACTTGCTGATCAGCGGCTGCAGCGTGGTCTCGGGGTGGTCGAACAGCACGATGCCGATGGCGCCGATCACGCGGTCGGCATCGTCGCGCAGCGGTATCCGGCTGACCACAAACGTGCCGGCCTGGTTGGTGAGCAGATCGATCAGCACGGGCTGGCCGGTCTCCAGCACCTTGCGCATCTGGGTGTTGGGGATCACCTCTTCCACCGTGCGGCCCACGAACTGGTCCACCGACGAAAACCCGAGGTCGGGCAGAAAGCGCTGGTAGCCCTCGTTCACCCACACGATGCGCCCGCTGCGATCCACCAGGAACATGCCTTGGCTGACGCTGGAAAACAGCTGGAACATGGACCGCGCGGCCAGCTCCAGAATGCCCTGGGCATCCAGCGGCAGCGCGGGGTCTTGGTCAACGGTCAGGGGCATGCGGGGATGGTAGCGCGGCGCGGGTCACGCGCCGGCGCATGCGCTCCCTGGCTTCACCACTTCATTTCGCCCTTGTTCACTTTGGCGCCGATGTCCAGCGACAGGCCCAGAGGCGCCTGGGGATAGGCGGCTTTCATCGCATCGATGAGCTCGGCGCCCGTCCGGGTCGCCGCGGCGTTTTTCTCGAACGCCTGCAGGTAGCCCTTGGTGTAGGTCACGGCGGTCACGTCGAGGGCCGTGCCGGGCAGCATGTGGCCGGGTACCACGACCGCGGGTTGCAGCGCCGCCATCTCGTCAAGCTGCGCCATCCACGCGCTGCGCTCGGCCACGGTCTGCGTATCGGCCGTCCACACATGCAGGTTGCCAAAAACGCCGATGTTGCCCACCACAGCCTTGACCGAGGGAATCCAGGCATACGGACGATGCGCCAGCAGGCCGGTCGTTCCGCGGATCTCGACCACCTGGCCATCCACCGTCAGCGTGCTGCCGCTGAGCGCCTTGGGCAGCACTGGCGTGCGCGGTGCGTTGCTGCCCATCTTGGGGCCCCAGAACGCCAGCTTGCCCGCGAGCTTGGCCGTGATTTTTTCGAGCACGGCAGGTGTGGTCACCACATCGGCCTGGGGAAAGATCTCCTTGAGGGTTTCCACGCCAAAGTAGTAGTCGGGGTCGGCCTGGCTCACGTAGATGGTCTTGAGGACCTTGCCGCTATCGAGCACATTGGCCGCGATGCGCAGCGCATCTGCGCGGGTAAAGCCCGCGTCGATCACCATGGCTTCCTTCTCTCCATAAACGAGCGTGGAATTGACGTTGAAGCTGCTGCTGTCGGCGTTGTAGACCTTGATCTGCAA
>LNEG01000066.1 GCA_001464865.1 Burkholderiales bacterium Ga0074133 | reverse complement strand
GGGAGCCGGGAGTCGCCCGGCTTGCGACTCACTTTCTTTTGCTTCGCCAAAAGAAAGTAAGCAAAGAAAAGGCGACCCTCAGTCTGCGACCCCTTCGCGGTGCGAAGGGGTAGACCTGCGCCGTGGCGGTTGCGGGGTGCGCCGCGGAACTCGCTGTGCTGCTGCGCAGCGCCGCTCGGACAGCCGCGGCGAGCTAGAGCACGAAGCACGCGCGCTCCGACGCGCGTGCCACCCCGAAACCGCCCCGGCGCAGGCGCAGCCAGAAGGGGGTTGGAGCCGAACAACCGAATAGCCCTACGGGTCGTCGCGGCGCTCGACCCGGCATGCGCCGCGCCCGGCGCTAGCGGAAGTGGGTTGCGCGGGGCGCGGCGCCCGCGAGGTGGGCCGAGCGAAGCAAAGGCCCGAATGGATGTCCGCTCCGCATCCCCTCTGTATGCGCCGAGGAGCGCAGGGCTTGGCGGATCAGGGCTCGCGATTGTCTGAGCGAAGCGAGTTCGAGCGAGACCCCGCCAAACCCGAGCACCGCAGGTTGCCCGAAGCGAAGCGCAGGGACGCAGACAGCGGGGTCGCCTTTTCTTTGGTGACTTTCTTTTGGCGACCCAAACGAAAGTTACTCGCACGCCGGGCGACTCCCGGCCTCCACCCTCCACCGAAGCACGCCGTCAGACATCCAGACAGGCACCGGCAAGGCCCCCTTACTGAATGGCGTCCAGTGACCATCTCGCCCCAAACAGCTCGAAGAGCGAAGCTCTTTGAGTAATTGCTATAAAAATAATAGCTATATGGGCAATAAAAACCAGCGCTACCTGCCCAAACTACTCAAAAACGCCCCTCAGGCATGCGTCACCCACTCCACATGCTCCATCTCATTGAGATGCGGCAACGTATTGAACGTCTGCAACATCAGCCGCTTTGGCGAGATCGAGAACTCCGTCACTGCGCTGTTGCGGATGCGCATGTTCAGCGCAATCGTCACCTCGGGTGCGGTGCCCAGCACCTCGCCCACCGCGGTGGAAATGGGGCCGCCACTGCTCACCAGCAGCACGTTCTGACCGGCGTGGTGGTGGCGCACATGGTCCAGCACCGCGCGCACGCCGGCTGAAAACTCGTTCCAGCTGGGCATGCCCTGCGGGCTGATGACGCCCGCCATCCACTGGGCCAGCGCATCGCACAAGATGCGGAAATGCGCGCGGTACAGCTCCGGCGTGTCGGCCTTGCCCAGAGGCTGGGGGTGGATGGCAGCGATCAGCGCGTGGCTGTCGTACTCGTTGAGGCCCGGCCAGCGGGTGACCTCGGGGATGGTCCCGAGGCCTTTGGCAATGCCGTCCAGCGTTTCGGTGTGGCGTCGCAGCGTGCCCGTCATCACCGCGTCGAACGCCATGCCGCGGGCGCGCCAGTATTCGCCCAGGCGCACCGCCTGCTGGTGGCCGCGGGGGCTGAGCACGTCGTAGTCATCCGCGCCAAACGAGGCCTGGCCGTGGCGCACAAGGTAGAGGGTTCCCATGGGCAGATTGTCAAAACAAACCGCTGGACAGCTTGTCACTGGAGCGACTGGTGCTATTTATTCAGGAGCATTGATGCTGCTTTGCAGCATCCTGCACGTTCTGCCCGGGCGAAAAAAAACCGGCCCATCGGGCCGGTCTCTCAAACCGTTGCCGGTATGGCCTGATCAGTAACGACCGCCGCCGTAGCCACCGTTGCCGTAGCCCACGTCGGAGCGCTTGGGGGCGCCATAGCCGGCGGCGCTGTAGCCGCCCGAATTGCCGCCGCCTGCTTCACGCGGGCGGGCCAGGTTCACGACGATGGAGCGACCGTCCACCGACATGCCGTGCAATGCGGTGATGGCGGCCTGGGCGACTTCAGCCGAAGCCATTTCCACAAAGCCGAAGCCCTTGGAGCGGCCGGTTTCGCGGTCCATCATGACCTTGGCGGAAGACACGCCACCGAACTCGGAGAAGTTGCTTTCGAGGGTGGAATCGGTCACGGAGTAGGGCAGGTTGCCCACGTAGATTTTGGTGCTCATGAGAAGAGCCTTTCTGAAAAGTGGCGCGCGACGATGGCGCACCGTGGGGGTGCGGTGTGCAGACGGGAAGTCCGCAGCATCGGGGGAATATGGACATGCGCCTGGGGTGCAGGTCCGCGGGAAAAAGTGGATGCGCGTGGCTGCGTGGCCGGGCTGCCTGCAAAGGTGCGTGCAGCAACGGTGGCTTTGCCGATGTCGCGCATCGGTTAGCAGGCCGGTGGGTGCGACATGCAGGTCTGCAGCCAGCCCTGGGTCACGGCAAAAAGCCGGGCCGCGTGGGGCGATGCAAAGACCTTGTCGAAACGGAACACGCGGCAGTGGCCGCCGTTGCTCTGGGATCGCTGGACTGCAAACGAGGCGCGGAAGCGGCCGCAGTCGGTCGGGTGTGTCGCGGGCGAAACGACGTACTGGCCCATGGAAATGGCGGAGGTTGGAATCGGCTTCAATCAAACGGGATCGCGGGTGAACCGGATCGGCCCGCGTGAGCATCAAGGGACTGGGTGGGCTGCAGCTCTAACAGACCCACTGGGCGACAACGGTCGCAAAGGCAGTTTGCACAGGGCCGTTTTGGCCCCAGTACAGACAGTGCGGTGGAGGCGTTTTGCCAGATGGCGCCCACCGCGAGTTGCAGAGTATATCTGAAATGGAATTTGAAACTGTTTCAATATTCTTTTCGGTTTTAAAAAGTGGCTTTGGTGGGGATGCCATCCGGCTCCAGAAGCGTGCAGCACCACAGGGCCGCCACTGCTGCGCCGGATGATTCAGGCTGCTGGGTACGCATCAGGCGCCCTGCAGGGCGCTGGCAAACGCGGGTGCATCCACGTTGCCGCCGGTCAGCGCCAGCCCCACCACCTGGCCTTGCAGGGCATCGCGCTCCTGCAACGCAGCAGCCAGCGCCGCAGCGCCCGCACCTTCGGCGACGTTGTGCGTGTCGGCAAACAGGGCGCGCATGGCGGCCGCCACCTCGGCGTCGCTCACCTGCACGATGTGGTCGATGTGCGGGGCCATCACGGCCAGGGCCTCGGCATCGGCCACGCGGCAGGCCATGCCGTCGGCGAGTTGTGTGGTGACGGGCGCCGCGACCACGCGGCCGGCCGCCAGCGAATCGGCATACGTGGTGGCATGGCTGCTGACCACGCCCACCACCCGCACCGGGTGCTGCAGCGCCAGCTTGGCTGCAATGGCTGAGCACGCGCCCGAGCCCTGGCCGATGGGCACGTACACCACATCCAGCCGCGGCACCGCGCGCAGGAACTCCCACCAGTAGGTGCTCACGCCCCGCAGCAGGTCGGGGTGGAAGCTGGGCACCATGTGCGCGCCGCGTTGCTGCGCCAGGTGCATGGCGTGCTCGCGGGCTTCCTGAAAGTCTTCGCCATGTTCGATGAGCGTGACGCCCAGGGCGCGCATGGCGGCGTTCTTCTCCACCGAGTTCCCGCGCGGCACGACGATGGTGCAGGCCACGCCGTGGCGCCGCGCGGCCCAGCCCATGCTCTGGCCGTGGTTGCCGCGTGTGGCGCTGATCACGTCGTGCGGCAGCGCACCGTGCTGCGCCAGCTGGTCAAAGTAGGTGAGGCCGCCCCGGATCTTGAATGCGCCGACCGGCGTGTGGTTCTCGTGCTTGAGCCAGCAGTCGGTGCCCAGGCGCTGGCTGAGCAACGCCCAGCGGTACTGGGGCGTGGCGGCGAAGTCGCGGTACACCACCTGCGCGGCGGCTTCGATGTCGGCCAGGGTGGGCAAGAGCGTGGTGGGGTCGAGGCGGGTGTTCATGGCAGGGCCTTCGTTGGCGGAGCAGTCCGGTGGGCAGGTGATGCAGCGGCGATCAGCCCGCAGCGATGGATGTCAGCGTGACGGGGCCGCGCGGTGTGCCCAGCTGCACGGTGATACACGGCACATCGCCCGCGCCGATGGTGGCGGCGTGGGCCACACCGAGGGCCTCGCACGCGGCCTGCAGCGTGGCGGCCTGGGGGTGCTCCAGTCGCAAGTGCTGCAAGTGCACACCGCTGGCGGCAAGGCTGTCGCAGGGGTGCACGTCCCCCCACTGGATGAGGGTGGGCAGGCAGCCGCCCATCAGGCGCTGGCCATCGTCGCGCACGGTGATCTGCCATTGCAGCAGGCCGTTTGGCGTGGGGCGGCTGGCGGTGATGATGGCACCGCGCTCAATGCCCAATGGCGCCAGATCGGCACACGCCTGGGCCACATCAGGCACGGCGGCCACCCAGTGGATGAGCTGTGGGCCTTGCTCTGTCACCTGTTGCTGCAAGGCGGCATCATCCATGTCAAACCAGCGCCTGGCGCTGGCTGGTATTGCAGGAACGGATGCCGTATTGATCGCAATGATCTCCAGGTAGGCGCGCGGGTGGGCGGGGCCGGACACATTGAAGATGCGGTTGTGCGTACCCATCAGCGGGTGTTCGCCACCCGCTGTGGGGGTGATGCCCAGCGTGCGTTCGCACCATGCCGCGCCCGTCGGCAGGTCGGGTGCGAGCACGACAAGGTGGTCCACACAGGGTGGGTGTACGGCGATCGCGGAGGTCACAGCAGTACCTCGCCGGTCATGCAGGTCACGCTGCCGCCGCCAATCCAGATCGTGTCGCCATCTTGCTGCACATGCACGCGCCCGGCACGGTCCAGGCAGGTGCCCTGGGCGGCCACGTAATGCGCCGGCGCCAGGCCTGCTCCGATGAGCCACTGCGCGAGCGCGGCGTTCAGGCTGCCGGTCACGGGGTCTTCGGCCAGGCCGTTGTTGCCGGGGAAAAAGGCGCGCACCTCAAAGGCGATGCCGTCCGCATCGGTCGAGCCCACCACGCCCACCTTGCCGCGCGGGCCGACCACGCCCACGTCCAGCTTTCCCAGGATGCTGGCATCGGGCCTGAGCGCCAGCACCTGCTCGGCCGAGCGCAGCATCACGCCGCGCCAGTTCGGGCCGTTGTCGCACCAGGCATGGTGCAGGATGTCGCTGCGCGCCACCCCCAGGCCGCGTGCGATCAGGGCCACGTCGTCTTCGGCCAGCGGGCCGCTCTTGATCAGCGGCGGCGCGGCAAAGGCCAGGCGCTCGCCATCCTGCCGCAGCGTCACCAGGCCCACGCCGCACTCCTGCACCACCCGGCCCGCCACCTGTGGCCGGCCCCCGGCCTGCAGCCATGCGTGGCAGGTACCCAGCGTGGGATGGCCGGCAAACGGTAGCTCGCGCCCCGGGCAGAAGATGCGCACGCGGTAGTCCGCGCCAGCAGCGTGGCCCTCGGGCGTGGGCGGCAGCACAAAGGTGGCTTCGGACAGGTTGGTCCAGTTCGTGAAGTGCTGCATGGCCTCGGTCGAAAGGCCGGTGCCGTCCAGCACCACGGCCAGGGGGTTGCCCCGGTAGGCGGTGGCGGTGAACACGTCAACTTGCTTGAAGGGGCGCTGGTGCATGGCGGTGGCTCCGGTAGTGGCTTGAAAACGAAAAGGGTTGCAGTCGGGCACGCCGGGGGCACACCGGCGGTGTCACCGGGGCCATCAGCGCGCGATGGGAAGGAAGGGCGGGGCGCCTCAGCCGCTGGGCCGGGCGGGTGGGGCGGGGTACTTCACAGCAGTGCCGTCCCCTCGATGCAGGTGACGGCGCGGCCACCCACCCAGACCTGCCCGGCATCGTCCTGGCAGATCTGCACGCGGCCCGCACGGCCCAGGCATTCGCCCTGTGCGACGAGGTAGGAGCGCGGGGCCAGACTGTCTGCAATCAGCCATTGCGCCAGGCTGGCGTTGAGGCTGCCCGTCACCGGGTCTTCCGGGTTGCCCATGGGGGCGGCAAAGGCACGCACCACCACGCCAGGCCGAGCGGTGTCGGCCGCTTCGGGGCCGACATGCACCACGCCCACGTCCTGGCCCAGGTCCTTGATGCGGGCGTGGTCGGGGCGCAGGTTGAGCACGGTGTCGGCGCTGTCGAGCAGCAGGCCCAGCCAGCGCGGGCCGTTGTCCAGCAGCTGCGCCCCGAGGATCTGCGCGGGGCGCAGGCCCAGCGCGCTGGCGATCAGCGGCACCAGCGCGGGGCTGGGGGCGCTGCGCTGCAGCGCGGGCGCCGCAAACGCCAGCGTGCCGTGGCTGTGCTGCACCCGCACCAGGCCCAGTGCGCATTCCTGCACCACCATGCCGGGTTCGCGCGGGCTGTGCCCGGCTTGCAGCCAGGCGTGGCAGGTGCCCAGCGTGGGGTGGCCGGCAAACGGCAGTTCGCCGTTCGGGCTGAAGATGCGCACCCGGTAGTCGGCACCCGCAGCCTGCCCCGCATCGGTGGGCGGCAGCAAAAAGGTGGTTTCCGACAGGTTGGTCCAGGCGGCAAAGCGGCGCATGTCGTCGTCGCTCAGGCCGTCCGCGTCCAGCACCACGGCCACCGGGTTGCCGTAGCCGGGGCGGTCGGTGAACACATCGATCTGTTTGAAGGCAAGGCGTCAGGTCATGAGAGAGGCTGGTCCAGCAGGCCCCGCGCGCCGGGGCGGCTGCTCACGGTGTTGTACCACTGCTCCAGGTGCGGGTGTGCGCTACGGGCCTGCGGCAGGCCCCACCAGCGGTGGATTTCGCAGCCCACCGGGATGTCGGCCATGGTGAAGCGATCGCCCGCCATGAAGGGCTGGCGCGTCAGGTGCGCATCGAGCAGGGCCAGCAGGGGCTCGGTGGCGGCGACCGATGCGGCGATCAGCGCATCATTGCGCTGGGCAGCGGGTGTGCGTATCCATTGCACGAAAGCATCGCGCCCGGCGGGGTTGAGCGTGGTCTGCTGCCAGTCCATCCACTGCTCGGCCGCAAAGCGCTCGGGCAGCGCCTCGGGGTACAGGTCGCCCATGGAGTATTGCGCGCACAGGTAGCGCACGATGGGGTTGGATTCCCACAGCCTCACGCCGGTTTCGTCGTCCTCGATCAGCGGCACCAGCCCGTTGGGGTTGCGCTGCAGGTACGCCGCCTCGCGCACGATGCCGAACTGGCCACCGGCGTCGGTGCGCTGCACCGTGATGCCCAGCTCCTGCGCGGCCCACACCACCTTGCGCACGTTGATGGATGACAGGCGTCCCCACAGGTGCAGCATGCTCAGAGGCCCCGGCTTTCGCGGATCGCGGTGGCCAGCGCGGCAATGCCCGTGGCAATCTGCTCGGCCGTGGA
>LNEG01000065.1 GCA_001464865.1 Burkholderiales bacterium Ga0074133 | reverse complement strand
GTGGGCACATGGCGGTCCAGGAAGTTGCCCTTCATCACCTCGGCCACCAGGCGCTGGTTGTAGCCGGGCGTGTGCAGATCGGCCGCCTGCTTGGCCTGGAGCAGCTTGGGGTATACGGCCTTGGGCGCCACGATATAGCCCAGGCGCAGGCCCGGTGCCAGCACCTTGGAGAACGAGCCCATGTAGATGCAGCCGTCGGGGTTGCGGGCCGTGAGCGGCGCGGGCGGGGGCGCGTCAAACCACAGGTCGCCGTAGGGGTTGTCTTCCACCAGCGGCAGGTTCAGTTCGGCCGCGGCGGCCACCAGTTCGGCGCGGCGCGCGTCGCTCATGGTGCGGCCCGTGGGGTTCTGGAAGTTGGGCAGCACGTACAGAAAGCGCGCCTTGTCGGCGCCCGTGCCCACCTTGGCACGCAGGTCGTCCACCAAGAGGCCTTCGTCATCGCTGGCCACGGCCACCACGTTGGGCTCCATGGGCGTGAAGGCCTGCAGTGCGCCCAGGTAGGTGGGTGTTTCCACCAGCACGCGGCTGCCTTCGTCGATCAGCACCTTGGCGATCAGATCCAGCGCCTGCTGCGAGCCCGTGGTGATGAGGATCTGCTCGGGGTCCACGTTCCAGGGCAGGAAGTCGGCAATGGCCTGGCGCAGCGGGGCGTAGCCCTCACTTGCTGCGTACTGCAGGGCGGCGGGGCCGTCGTTGGCCAGCACGGCGGCAGAGGCTTCGGCAAAGGCCGATACCGGGAAGGTCCTGGGCGAGGGCAGGCCACCGGCCAGGCTGATGATGCCGGGCTTCTCGGTGACCTTCAGGATCTCGCGGATGACCGAGGGGTTCATGCGCGCGGCGCGGCGCGCCAGGGTCCAGGTGTTTTCAGTGGTGCCGGTCGGCGGCAGGTCGTTCAGTTTCACTCTCGTTCTCCTCCGGGCGGGCCCCAAAAGACCACCCACGTTGCAAAGTCGTCAGAAAAATTCTCGAAGCGGTGCACCTGCCCCGCCGGTACAAAGAATGCGTCGCCCGCCTTGAACCGGTGGCGCTCGTCGCCCTGCACAAAATCGCCCTGCCCGCTGTGGATGAAGTACAGCTCATCCTGCGTGTGCGGTTGCTGCGGGTCGTGGCCGCGCGGTGCGTACAGCTCGGTGAGCATGCTGCCGTGGCGCAGGACTGGCACAAACCGCTCCCCGGCCGGGCCGGGCAGCTGCTGCAGGGCGTGTTCTACGGAGTATTTCACAGGGGCTCCTCGCGGCTGGCCGTGGGGGCACGGTGGCTGCGTTTCATGCGGGTCTCCCAGCAGGGCCCACGGGCATCTTCTTGCCTGCGTACACCGTGGCCATCACGGCCAGCGCAAACAGCAGCGTGGTCAGGTCCAGCCGCTCGCCGGCCAGCGGCACGGCAAACAGCAGGCTCAGAAACGGTTGCATCAGCTGGATCTGGCTTACCCGTACGGCGCCCAGCGCCAGGGCGCGGTACCAGGCAAAAAAGCCGATCCACATGGAGAACAGCGACACATACACAAAGCCCATCCAGCTGGTGGCCGTGATGCCACCCGGCTGCGCGGGCGCAAACCACCAGGCCACCGGCAGCGTGAGCGGCAGGCTGCACACCAGCACCCAGCAGATCACCTGCTCGGCCCCCAGCCGGGGCGTGAGGCGCGCGCCGCCGATGTAGCCCAGCGCGCCGGTGGTCATCGCGATCAGCAGATAGATGTTGGCCGCGCCCAGGTAAATGCCGCCCGCGCGCCACACCATGAAGCCCAGCACCAGCCCGCTGCCCACCACGGCGCACGCCCAGAAACCTTTGGAGGGCCGCTGGCGGAACCACAGCGCGCCCAGCACGGCGGTGGACAGCGGCAGCAGCGCGGTGACCACGGCCCCGTGCGTACTGGGCACATGCCGCAGCGCCAGCGCCAGAAACAGCGGAAACCCCACGATGACGCCAAACGCCGTGACAGCCAGCAGCGGCCATTCGGCCCGCACCGGCACGTTCAGCCGGCCCCGGCGGTGCTGCCACAGCAGGTAGCCCACCGACAGCAACCCGGCCACCGCAGCGCGGCCGAAGGTGACGAACCAGGGCGAGAGCTGGGGCGCATCGACCGTGCCCACGGCCAGCCGTGTCATGGGCAGCGTGGCGGCAAACAGGGTGATGCCCACCATGCCCCACAGCAGCGCTTCGCGTTCCTGGGCGGGGTTCATAGCATCAGCATCCACAGCGCGGTGGCCACCAGCACGCCCGACAGCGCGCGGTTGAACCACAGCAGGCGCTGGCCCTGCGCCAGCCACTGGCGCAGCAGTGAGCCCACCAGGGCATACACAAAATTGCTCGAAAAGGCGAAGGCGATCATCACCAGGCAGACGATGGCCAGGCGCTCACCCGGATTGGGGGCGGGCTGCCCGGCGGCGTTGACCACCCAGCCCGCGCTGAGCGTGAGCGCCAGCATCCAGGCCTTGATGTTCACGAACTGCAGGCCCACGCCCTGCCAGAAGCCCACCTGCAGGCGGCTCGCGTCCACCTGCGCCAGCTGCCCGGCGCGTGCCAGCTTGAACGCCAGCCACAGCATGTAGCCCACGCCCGTCAGCGTCACCCCCCAGCGCAATGCCGGTACGGTGGTGATGATGGCGCCCAGGCCCAGGCCGCAGGCCAGCATGAGCAGCGTCCAGCCCGTGGGCACGGCCAGGCAAAACCGCAGCGCGCGGCGCAGGCCCAGGTTGGCAGCCAGTGCGGTGGAGAGCGTGGTGTTGGGCCCCGGCGAAAAGCTCATGGCGGTGCAAAACAGCAGCAGGGCAGTGAGTTCGGCAGCGCTCATGGGCGGAGGGGAGATGCAGGCTCTTGTGGGTGAAGAGCCTTCAATGTAATCTTGCACATCAGTACACTACCAGTACAGACAGTCAACGCAGTTGCGGAACTGTATTGACCGGCAGGACAGTACACAAGCCACGCAAGAACAGGCTCCAAGGGATAACCCTATGCTGATGAAATCGTCCACCCAGTCGCTCACCGAGCAGCTGTCGGCCCGCTTTGCAGAGCGCATTCGCAACCGGCTGCTCGCGCCCGGCGCGCGCCTGCCGTCGGTGCGCCAGTGCGCCGAGCAAAACGGCGTGAGCCCCTCCACCGTGGTGGCCGCCTACGACCAGCTGCTGGCCCAGGGCCTGGTGGAGGCACGCAAGAACCGCGGCTTTTTCGTGCGCGAAAGCACCCCCGCAGCCGACCACCGCGCCGGGCCTGACGGCCTGCCGGCCGACCTGGCCACTGAAAGCGCCGCCGCCAACTGGAGCACTGCGCACTGGTTTGCCGCGCGCGCCGCCGGCCGCGCGGGGCCGGGCGTCTCGCCCGTCAACGCCACGGCGCTGATCCGCGGCATGTTCCACAAGATCAGCGACAAGCCACAGCCGGGCATGGGCGTGTTCCCGCCCGACTGGCTGGAGTCCACCTTCATGCCCGCGGCGGTGCGCAAGGTGTGCAGCTCGCGCAACCTGCAGGAGTTTTCGCTGCAGTACGGCGAGCCGCTGGGCGATGCGGGCTTGCGCCGCCTGCTGGCCAAGAAGCTGGCCACGCTGAACGTGCACACCGTGCCCGAGCACATCATCACCACCGTGGGCGCCACGCACGCGCTCGACATCGTCAGCCGCACGCTGCTGCGCCCGGGCGACCCGGTGATGGTGGAAGAACCCGGCTGGGCGGTGGAGTTTGCGCGGCTGGCCGCCATGGGCATGCACATCCTGCCCGTGCCGCGCCGCGCCGATGGCCCCGACCTGGAGGTGATGGCGCGCTACTGCGAGGTGCACAAGCCCAAGCTCTACGTGAGTGTGAGTGTGTTCCACAACCCCACCGGGTACTGCCTGTCGCCCGGCAGTGCGCACCGCATCCTGCAGCTGGCCAACCAGCACAACTTCCATGTGGTCGAGGACGACACCTACAGCCACATCGCGCCCGAGCACGCCACGCGCCTCACCGCACTGGATGGCCTGCAACGCACGATCTACGTGAGCGGCTTTGCCAAGATCCTCGCGCCCAACTGGCGCATCGGCTACCTGGCCGCGCCCGCTGCGCTGGTGGAGCCGCTGCTCGACACCAAGCTGCTGGCCACGCTGACCACCCCCGCGCTGCTCGAAAAAGCCCTGGCCCTGTGCATCGAACAGGGCCAGCTGCGCCGCCATGCCGAGCGCATCCGCACCCGGCTGGATGCCGCGCGCTCGCGCAGCGTCAAGCTGGCGCTGCAGTCAGGCTGCACGTTTGCGGCCGAGCCGGTGGGCCTGTTTGGCTGGGTGGATACCGGCGTGGATACCGATGCGCTGGCCCAGCGCATGCTGGACGAGGGCTACCTCATGGCGCCCGGCGCGCTGTTCCACGCCGAGCGCAAGCCCAGCACGCTCATGCGCATCAACTTCGCCACGACGCAGGAGGCGGCGTTCTGGAAGACCTACCAGCGGGTCGTGGCTGCGATGCGGTAAGCGCAAGCCCTGGGCCAGGCCCGAGCCCTGGCGCTGTGCGGGGCGGCTGTGCGGCGTCTGCAGACGGCCTGAAACACGGTTTTTTGGTGTTTTTGGCCTGTGGTCCAGTATTTATATGCCCTGGTAGCTATTGAATCAATAGCATTCGGGCGCAAGGCGACCCCGCAGGACCCGCAGCCCACGCGAGGCCTGCGCGCCTCAGTGCGCCACCGTGAAGCGTTGCTGCAGGTGCCGAGGAGCCTCCAGCTCGTCCACGATGGCCACCGCGAGGTCAGTCACGCTGATCCGGCCAGGCTGGTCGCCATTCATCAGCGGCGATTCGGTGCCCAGGCGGTAGCTGCCCGTGCGCTCGCCCGGCTCCAGCAGGATGGGCGGCGAGACGAAAGTCCACTGCAGCGATGACTCTGTGCGCAGCAGGTTCAGGGCCTCGCGCGCGGCCAGTGCGCCGGCCTTCCACTCGGCCGGGAACTGGGGCGTGTCGACCAGTTGCACGCCCGGCGCCACATACAGGCTGCCCGCGCCGCCCACCACCAGCAGCCGTTGCACGCCCGCCGTCCGGGTGCCTTCGGTGATGGCGCGGCTGCCGCGCAGGAACTCGTCGTGCAGGTCGGCGTGTGTCCAGCCGGGGTTGTAGGCGCTGGCCACGGCATCGGTGCCGCGCACGGCCTGCGCCACCTGGGCGGCGTCCGTCACGTCAGCCTGCACCACGGCGAGGCCTTCGCGCGGCGTGATCTTGCCGGGGTTGCGTGCGAGCGCCGTCACGCGGTGGCCGCGTTGCAGCAGTTCGTCGAGCAGTGCGCTGCCGACAAATCCGGTGGCGCCGATGAGTGCGATGTGCATGGTGTTTTCCTGTGGTGTGAAGTGACGATGGAGCAAGGTTATTGCGTGCGTGCAGATTGCGGTAGTGGGAATGAATGGCTTTATCTTTGAAGCCATGCTTCACAATGTCGTGCATTGGCGCGGCTGTCTGCGGCGCATCACTGACCGGGCAGGAGGAAACCCATGGACGATCTGCGGCGGATGGCCGTGTTTGCCAGCGTGGTGCAGCACGGATCGATGACGGGTGCGGCCCGTCTGCTGGGCATGAGCCCGTCGGCCGTGAGCCAGCAGGTGCGGCTGCTGGAGCGCGAGGGCGGCGTGACGCTGCTGCACCGCACCACCCGCAAGCTGGCGCTCACCGAGGCCGGCCAGCGCTACCACGCGCAGTGCGCCGCCATGTGCGCCGCGGCCGATCAGGCGCGGGCCGAGCTGGCTGCCGCGCGCGATGCGCCCAGCGGCGAGCTGCGGCTGTCGGCCCCCGTGGGTTTTGCCCGGCATGTGGCGCCAGCGCTGGGAGCCATGCTGTCGCAGCACCCGTCACTGCGTCTGCGGTTGCTGGTGGACGATGCCCCCATCGACCTCATCACCGCGCGGGTGGATCTGGCCGTGCGCTTTGGCCGGCTGGCGGATTCCGGCTGGGCTGCCCGCCGGCTCGGGGCCCTGCAGTGGTGGCTGTGTGCCTCGCCCGGCTGGCTTGCGCAGTACGGCCGGCCCGAGACACCCGATGCGCTCCTGGCTCACGGCTGGCTGGGCTTTGCCCGCGACGGTGGCGGGCTGCTGCTGGACCTGCAAGGCCCCGACGGGGACTCCCGCATCCTGCGCGTGGAGCCGCGCATTGCCAGCAACAACCAGCTGTCGATCCAGCAGATGTGCGAGGCCGGGCTGGGGCTTGCACTGATGGGCAGCATGGATGTGCATGACGCCCTGGCGCAGGGCCGGCTGGTGCGGCTGCTGCCGCAGTGGTCGTTCGGCACGCTGGACATCTGGGCCGTGACGCCGCAGCGCGATGCGCAGCCCGCCAAGGTTCGGCAGGCCATTGCGGCGCTGCACGCATACCTGGTCACGCAGCCAGGGGTGACCGACTAGTTCAGCGCCGGGGGGGCGTGGCCGTGCGCTCCACCACCAGCTCACTCAACACGCGCAGCAGGGCGCGGTTGATCTCTTCCAGCTCCAGCTCGTGGGTTTCGCACAGGTGCCGGATGGCGCTGGCGTCGTTGGTCTCCAGTGCCAGGGCCATCTGCAGGCCCTCGGCATACGGGCCTGTGCCCAGCACCGTGGCGTCGTAGATGCGTTCGGACAGCGGCAGGCGCTTGAGGATCGCGCCCAGCGGTTCGCCCAGCAGTTCGTCGAGCCGCGCCACCAGCCCGCAAAAGTAGATCTCGCGGCGCAGGTCGTTTTCGATCCCGGCGTTCAGCAGGTGCGTCATCAGCGTGGCGCGGATCACCATGGTCTCGCGCACGGGCTGCATGTCGGGCTCGGAGCTGGCGTGCGGGTACTGGTCCGACAGCCAGCGCTTGATGGAGCCGTAGCCCATCATCACCAGTCCGCGGCGCAGCGAGTCGATGCCGGTGCGCAGTCCGAGCGACGCCGAGTTGGTGTAGACCATGAAGCGGTAGGCCAGCAGCGGGTCCTGGCCCAGCAGGTCCTCAAACGATTCCAGCGAGTCCTCGGCGTCGATGGCCTTCATCAGCCGGTGGATGACGGCCTGCGAAGGCTGCTGCGGATGGTGGCGCAGGCTGTGCAGTACGTCTTCGGCGGGCCAGCCCGCCAGGGCCAGTGCGTTGTGCTGGTCCAGGCAGTGCTGCATGAGCGCGCGGCTGGCAATGCCTTCGTACATCTGGCCGGCCAGCACCGGGCTGGCGGGGCCGCGTGCGCCCGGCCGGGTCTGTGCGGCTTTCAGGGCCACCACGGCCTCTTCAGGTCCCAGGCTCAGCAGGCTGTTGTCAAAGCAGCGGGCAACGTCCTGCTCGGGCAGGCGGCCGATGTCGCCGCGCCACACGAGCTTGAGGCCGCGCTGGTGCGCTGCGGCCACGCGCGTGCGGATGGCAGAGTCGGCGAGCCACTCGCCCTGCACCTCGATCCAGGGCGAGCCCCGGGGCGCGTGTTCCAGCAGTTCGCACAGCAGCTGCCGCGTCTGGGCCGAGATCAGCAAAGGGGGCGAGCTGGCTGTCCACAGCTCCTGCAGTGTGCGCAGCAGGTGCGTGGCATCCACCACGGCGGAGGACTCGTTGTGCGCAAAAAGCTGGATGCCCGCGAGCTTGCGGGCGCGGTTCCAGAGGGGGCGATAGCCCAGAATCAGGCTGCCAAGGACGGATTGGACCATGTGCTCTCAGGCGTTAGAACCTGTTCAAGATCTTTTCGGGGGCACTTGCCCGAAGGGTTGGAGTGAAATCGGGCCGATGAACTTTAAGTTTTGACGCCCCGGCTGCTGGCATGGGCACAAGCCCATGCGGCGCACCCGAAGCATCCACTCATCCCGATTGCGCTTCAATGCGATCCCCGAAAAGATTTTGAACAGGTTCTTGGGGCGGGCCTCTGTGCAGGCAGGCCCATGGGAGCACATGCTAGCCGATGAAATTGAACAGCGACAGCTTCTGCACCATCGAATACGACTTGAGCGCCGCCTCGTAGCCGACCTGCTGGTTCTGGAAGTCCGAGATGCCCTGGATCATGTCCAGATCTTCGGCGCGTGAGCGGTCGGACTCCAGCTGAATGGAGCGCTTGGTCTGGTCCCCCGTGATGCGGTCTGCGCGGTTGAGCAGCTCGCCCGCAAAGCTGCGGATGTTGCCCATGCGCTCCAGGCCCTTGTCCACATTGGCCAGGGCCTGCCCGCTCGCCTGGCTGGCCAGCCCCGAGTTGGGGGCCGCACGCAGTTCGTTGACGGCCTTGTCCAGCACGCTGAACAGGCTGGCATTGGGCGCAATGCCGATGGTGTCGCCATCGGCCGGCGACAGTGTGATGGTGCCGTCCACCGCCTTGGTGGGGGTGGCCGTGATCTTGAACGCCATGCCGGGCACACCGTTGATGCTGAACTCGTTCTTCTGGCCGATCCTGATGGGGGTGAGTGTCTGCGCCGCGGGCGGCACGAAGGCCGGGTCGGTGCTGGTGATGTTGTACGTGGCCGACAGCGTGTTGGTGGCCGGGTCCAGCGTCACGTTCGAGAAGCTCACGCTGTAGCTGTAGGCCTGACCGGTAGCGGGGTCTTCGTTGAAGACAAACCCTGGCGTGACGGTGATGGGCGATGTATTGAGCGCGCGGTTGGGCTGCGCACCGGCGGGTACCGAGCCCGTGGTGGCGCCAGGCACGATCACGGTGCTCGTGCCCTGTCCGATGGCGGCATGGAAGCTGCCGTCGCGCGTGGCATCGAACATGAAGGCCGCGTCGCCATCGAGCGTGTTGGGGATCGCCACGCCGTTGCTGGCAGTCTGCCCTGGCTGGCCGGCAAACAGGTAGTCGGGCGTGCCGCCCAGCGGCCCGAGAAACGGCGACTGCGCACTGCCCAGCGCGCCCAGCAGTGGCAGGCCGTTGGTGTCGGTGCGGTTGGCCACGGCGGTGAGCTGGTCCCGCAGGCTTTGCAACTGGTTGGCGATGGTGGCGCGCTCGCTGGTGCTCAGGGCGGCGTTGCCTGCGCTCACCAGCAGCTGGCGCGCCTCCTGCACCAGTCCCACGGCGTCGCCCATGGAAGATTCGGCCTGCGCGATGGCGTTGCGCTGGGTTTCCAGCGCACGCTGCTCGGTCTGGATGCGAGCCAGGCGGTTCAGGGCGCGCTCGGCCTGCGCGGCCGACACCGGGTCGTCGCTGGCGCGTACCACCCGCTTGCCCGAGGTCAGGTTTTCCTGGAGGTTGGTCAGGTTGGTCTGCCGCGTGCCAAGGTTGCGCAGGGTGTTGTCGTACATGTTGGCAGTGCCAACGCGGTAGATGTTGTTGTTCATGGCGTTCTCCTGCGCGGCGGTCAGCGGCCAAGGCCCTGGATCAGCGAGTCAAAGATGTTCTGGGCAATCTGGATCATCTTGGCCGAGGCCTGGTAGGCCTGCTGGTACTGGATGAGCCGTGCGGCCTCTTCGTCCAGGTTCACGCCCGACACGGCAGTGCGGTCACGCTCCAGGTTGCTGGCCAGTGTGTCCGACAGCTTGGCCGCGAACAGCGCGCTCTGTGTGCGCGTACCCACCTGGGCGATGGCACTGGCGTAGCCGTCGCTCAGCGTGGATTCGTCAAACATCTTCACGTCGCGCAGCCCCAGGAGCGCTGTGGCGTTGCCGGCGTTGCGGGTGTAGGCGTCGCCGTACTGCGGGTCCAGGGCATTGCCGATCACCACGGTGTCGCCACTTTTGGGCGAGCCCTTCAGCGTGATCTGCCAACCGTTGACGGAAATCGGTGCACCCGGCACGTACGGCTGCGCCGCAGCCACCGTCGTGGGAGGCGCCGTGCCGCGGTCGAGCACGTCGTAGGTGGTGGGCGGGCCGGCATTGAACCTGAGCTGCACGCCGCCAAGAATGGGCGGCAGTGCGGCCGGGTTGGCATTGGGTGGCAGCACCAGCCCGGGCGGGTTGGGCTCGCCCGTGGCCTTGAGGCTGCCCAGCTGCAGCGTGCCGCCGTTGGACGTGCCCATGGCCGCATTCACCGGGTTGGCTGCCGCCAGGTCGCGCGGCGAATACACCAGCGACTGCACGTTGGCCGCCGCCGTGCTGAACGGCTTGAACAGCATGCGTTCACCGGGCACGCCCGGGGTGGTCAGGTTGAACTGCAGGCCGTCGATCTGCAGCGTGGCCAGGTTGGCAGCGCTGGTGAAGGCCGTGGCCTGTCCGTCCGACAGCCGCACCACCTGGCCGGCCGTGCCGGTGGTGAAACGGATCTCGTAGTCGGATGCCGAGAAGTTGGTGGCATCGGTGAACGTGACGTTGCCGACACCCGCCCCGTTGGTCGAACCGGGCATGCTGGTGGGCAGGCCGAACAGCGGCTTGCCCACCTGACCGTCCAGCGTGAGCCCCAGCTGCTGCTGCTTGTTCATCACCATGCCGATGCCCATCGCCATGCGGCCCAGCAGGTTGCGGCCTTCGGCCAGGTCGGTGTTGTTGAAGCGCAGCAAGCCCGACACCGAACCGCCGCCCAGCACGTTTTCATCGATCTCGAACGCGGGCGCACCGGGGCGGTTGAAGAACAGCTTGAGCTGGCCGCTGCCCGGGAACGCTGACGCATCGCCAATCGAGAGCTGCGTGGCCGTGTTTCCCAGCACCAGCGGCTGGCTGCCGCCCACAAACAGGCCCACAGTGCCGTCATCCGCCGGGATCTGCGTGACCTGCACGTACTGGTTCATATCGCGGATGAGCTGGTCGCGCTGGTCCAGCAGGTCGTTGGGGCTTTGTCCGTTGCCCTTGGCCCGTGCGATCTGCTCGTTGACGGCGGCAATCTGCGTGGCCAGGCTGTTGACGGCGGTGATGCTGCTTTGCAGCTGCTCGGTGACCGTGTACTGGATTTCGTTGAGCCGCTCGGCCGACGAGCGCATGCGGGCCGCCGTTTCGTCCATGCGTGTCAGCACCACGTTGCGCGCCGTGATGTCGGTGGGGGAGTTCACCACGTCCGACAAGGCGTTCATCATGTCGTTGATGGCGGCGCCCAGCCCTGCAGTGCCGCCACTGAAGACTTCCTGCAACTGGCGCAGGCGCTCGGCCCGCACGCTGTCGGACGCCTGCACCGAACCCGCCTGCGCGGCCTGGCGCGTGAGCAGTTCGCTCTGGTTGCGCAAAATGGTCTGCACGTCCACGCCCTGGCCGATGTAGCCGCCGCCCGTGAACTGGCCCTGTACGGTCTGCAGCACCACCGTCTGGCGCGAGTAGCCCGGCGTATTGACGTTGGCAATGTTGTGGCCCGCCGTCTGCAGCGCCACCTGGTTGGCCAGCAGCGCGCGGGAGCCGACGTTGAGCAGACTCATGGCTCACCTCGCATCTCTGTTGTCGCCATCGGTGTCAGCAGGCAAAGCACGTGAAACTGGCGCGGCCCATGCCTGGGACGCCGAGCAAGGGCCGCCCCGCAGTGAGGGCGTCGTCCCCCTTGAGGGGGAAGGCGCCGAAGGCGACTCAGGGGGTGCTTCATGTCAAGCCTGCGCCCGCTGCACCCGCAGCGCACTGTTGATGGCACCGCTGAGCTTGCGGGCGTATTCGGGGTCGGTGGCGTAGCCTGCCTTTTGCAGCTCGCTGGCAAACGCCACGGCCGAGCCGGTGCGGGCGGTGGCCTGGGCCTTTTCGTAGCGCGGGCTGTCGGTGATGAGCTTGGCGTAGTCGCGAAAGGATTCCTCGTACGAGTCGTACGCGCGGAACTTGGCCACCACCTTCTGGGCCTTGCCGTTGATGTATTCGGTGGTCGTCACTTCGGCCACCTTGCCGGTCCAGTTCTTGGTGGCCTTGATGCCGAACAGGTTGAACGAGGTGGAGCCGTCCTTGTTGCGGATCTCGCTCTTGCCCCAGCCGGTTTCGTGACCGGCCTGGCCGAGCATGAAGGCCGCAGGGATGCCGCTTTCCGCGGCCACGCGCTCTGCGGTGCCGCTCAGGTGCTGCACAAAGCCATCGCGGCCCTTGGGCACGGGCTGGGTGGATTCGGCGGTCGCTGCAGTGGCCGCTGCCGACTGCGCACGGAACGACTGCGACTGCAGGCTCAGGGTGGAGGGCACCGAGAAATTGGCGTCGGTACCGCCCATCTGGCGCGACAGCTGGCGCGCAATGGCTTCCGACAATCCGCCGGGCTTGCCCGACATCGTGATCGACAGCTGCTGGTCGAGCATGTCCTGGCCGAGGTCGCCCTGGGCACCGTCCATCAGGCCGGATTTCATGGTGGCCTCGCGCATGCTCTTGATCAGCTCGCGCATGAACAGCGACTCGAACTGCTTGGCGGCCTCGCGCGTCACCTGCGCACTGTTGGCCGTGCCGGCGTCAAACTTCAGGGCGTTGAGCGAGCGTATGTCCACCGCCAGCGCATTGGACGCGCTGGCCGTGCTGGTCAGGTTGCCGGACGAAGACGGCAGGGTGAGCGACATCAGATCACCTCCAGTTCGGCGTTCAGGGCGCCCGCGGCCTTGATGGCCTGCAGGATGGCCAGCAGGTCGCCCGGCGTGGCGCCCAGCGAGTTGAGCGCACGCACCACATCGGCCAACTGTGGCGAGGGCGGCATCTGGATGATGTTGCCCGGCTCCTGGTTGATGGTGATGTCGCTCTGTTGCGTCACCACCGTCTGGCCCTGGGACAGCGGGTTGGGCTGGCTGATGACGGGCCGGGAGCTGATGGTGATCGACAGGTTGCCGTGCGCGATGGCGCAGGGGCCCAGCGTGACGGCCTGGTTGAGCACCACCGAGCCGGTGCGCGCATTGATGACGACCTTGGCGGCAGGCGCCGAGGATTCGAGCGGGATCTCTTCCAGGTCGGCAATGAAGCCCACGCGTGCGCCGGGCTCCATGGGGGCGCGCACCTGCACCGTGCGGCCGTCCAGTGCCGTGGCCAGGCCATTGCCCAGCTTGGCGTTGATGGCCTGTGCCACGCGGCGGGCGGTCTGGAAATCGGACGCGTTCAGGCCCAGGGTGATCGAGTCGCCGTCGTTGAGCGGCGTGGGCACCGCGCGCTCGACCTGGGCGCCCTGCGGGATGCGGCCGGCGCTCAGGTGGTTGATCTGCACCTTGCTGCCGCCGGCGGCAGCGCCGGCGCCACCGACCACCATGTTGCCCTGCGCCAGCGCGTAGATCTCGCCGTCTGCGCCGCGCAGCGGCGTGGCAATCAGCGTGCCGCCCTTGAGCGACTTGGCATTGCCCATGGACGACACGTTCACGTCGATCATCTGGCCCGGCTGGGCGAATGCGGGCAGTTGCGCGGTCACGATGACGGCCGCCACATTCTTGAGCTGGAACTGCCCGGCAGCGCCCGGCGGCAGACTGATGCCCATCTGCTGCAGGTAGTTGGACATGGCCTGCGACGTGTAGGGCATCTGCGTGGTCTGGTCGCCGGTGCCATCCAGCCCCACCACCAGGCCATAGCCCGACAGCTGGTTGCTGCGCACGCCCTGCACGGCCGCCACTTCCTTGATGCGCACCGCATGGGCTGGCAGCGCGATACCGGTCACCAGCAGGGCCAGCAGCAGCCACAGCGCACGCGCGCTGCGCGGCAAGAGGGAGTGGGACGAGGCTTTCATGGCATCCATTGTGGGCGGCCATGCCGGGAACTAAAACCCGAAAAGAAGCGGGTTCACCGGCTTATTGGATGCGTCTGGGGCGGGCGGAAAACCGGAGGCACGCGCGTGCGGCACCGGGCAGGGCCCCTGGGGCCGCTGCAGGGCGGTTTTTAAGCCAAAGTGGTCGAAAGTGCAGGTTTTATATGCCTCTATAGCTATCATTATAATAGCGGTTGGGCGATGGTGCGCGCCCGGCCCCGGGCGCGCCGTGGGCAGCGCCCGAACAGGCCCTAGAACGGCGTGACCGTGTTGAAGAAGCGGCCCAGCCAGCCCATGGCCTGCGCCTCGTTCTGCGCGCCGCGGCCGCGGGACTCCACCCGCACATTGGCGACCTGGGTGGAGTTGATGATGCTGTTGGGTTGCAGCGAGCGCGGATCCACGATGCCCGAAAAGCGCAGCACGTCCACGTTCTGGTTCACGCCGATCTGCTTTTCACCCGCCACGACCAGGTGGCCGTTGGGCAGCACATCGACCACCAGCGCGGTGATGGACCCCTGGAAGGTGTTGGCGCTTTCGGTGCCGCCCTTGCCCGCGAAGGTGTTCTCCGACTCTGCGCCCAGGCCGAGCTTGCCCGTGAGGCTGGCCTTGGCAAAGGGCAGGGCCGTGACCTTGCCCGAGACGTTGGATGAGCGGTCCACCGTGGACGACGATTTCTGGCTGGCCGTCACGTTCTCCACAATCTGGATCGTGACCGTGTCGCCCACCATGCGGGCGCGCCGGTCTTCAAACGCGGGGCGGTAGCTGGCGGCCTGGAACAGCCCGCCCGTGACCGGCGGCGCCATGCGCGGCGCGGCCGACAGCGGCGGTGGCAGCGTGGGCAGAATGTCTACCGGAGGCGGTGGCGACAAGCTGGCGCAGCCTGCACAGAGCGCGACAACGCCAACGGCACTGGCCGCTGCGCGCACGAGGCGAAGGGGATGGGTCATGGCGGACGTCCTGGGTGAAAGGTGCTGCTGCTTACCGGGGGCGGAGCTGCGCGTTACAGCTGTGCCAGCTTGGCCAGCATCTGGTCCGAGGTCTGGATGGCCTTGGAATTCATCTCGTAGGCGCGCTGGGCCTGGATCATGGTCACCAGCTCTTCCACCACGTTCACATTGGAGGCTTCCAGAAAGCCCTGGCGGATGAAGCCCAGGCCGTTGGTGCCCGGTGTGCCCTGCTGGGGCTGGCCCGACGCGGCCGATTCCCTGAACAGGTTCTGGCCCATGGGCTCCAGCCCGGCCGGGTTGATGAAGCTGGACATGGCAATGTTGCCCAGCGGCTGCGGCTGCGTGTTGCCCGGCACGATCGCGGAGACCGCGCCTTCGGTGCTGATGCTGATGCTGGTGGCGTTGGGCGGCACGGTGATGCCGTTGGCCACCGGCAGACCGCTGGAGTTGACCAGCCGCCCCTGCGAGTCGACCTGGAACGAGCCGTCGCGGGTGTAGCCAATGGTCCCGTCGGGCATGGTCAGCTGGAAGAAGCCGTTGCCGTTGATCGCCACATCGAGGCTGTTCTTGGACTCCTGCAGGCTGCCCTGCATGAAGTTGCGGCTGGTGGCCACGGTGCGCACGCCCAGTCCCAGGTGCAGCCCGGTGGGCAGCTGGTTCTGCTCGTCGTTGTTGGCGCCCACCTGTCGCTGGTTCTGGTAGATCAGGTCTTCAAACACGGCGTTGTTGCGCTTGAAGCCCGTGGTCGACACGTTGGCCAGGTTGTGCGAGATGACGTCCAGGTTGGTCTGCTGGGCAGACATGCCGGTCTTGGCGATCCAGAGGGAATTGATCATGGTGGTGGCTCCTTCAAGCAGGCCTGGGGCTAGCCGTTGATGCTCAGCAGCTGGCTGGCGTTCTTGTCATTGGTCTCGGCGGTCTGCAGCAGCTTCATCTGCTGCTCGAACTGGCGCGAGGCGGCGATCATCCCGACCATGCATTCCACGGGGTTCACGTTGGAGCCCTCGACAGCGCCTGCCAGCAGTCGCGCGTTCGCGTCGTTGGGGATCGGGTCGCCAGAGACGGTGCGAAACAGGCCGTCATCACCGCGCCTGAGCGGGTCTTCCGGGGTGGGCGTGGCCAGCTTCAGCCGCCCGATGGCCTGCGCGGGCTGGCCGGCAGCCTTGGCGGTCACCGTGCCGTCACTGCCCAGGGTGATCTCTGCACCGGGCGGCACGTCGATAGGCGCGCCGCCGTCGGACAGCACCGGCAGGCCGCTGGGTGTGAGCATCTGGCCCTGCGCGGACACCTCGAAGATCCCCGCGCGGGTGTATGCCTCGGTGCCATCGAGCCCTTGCACGGCAAACCATGCACTGCCTATCGCCATGGCGTCGAGGTTGCGGCCCGTGCGCTGCACCGGGCCGGACGTGTTGACGTGGCCCGAAGTGGCTTCGAGCGCAAACACGCGGGTCTTGGAGCCATCGCCCTGCAGCGGCACCGAGCGGAACGTGGACATCTCTGCCCGGAAGCCGTTGGTGGACACGTTGGCCAGGTTGTTCGACAGCACGGCCTGGCGGTGTGCTGCCGCACTGGCGCCCGTCATCGAGGTGTAGATGATGCGGTCCATGGTACGGGGGCTCCAGCGTCGGTTGCGGTGTCGGGTGCGGTGGCCTGCGCGATCAGCGCAGGTTCACCAGGGTGGACATCACCTGGTCCTGGGTCTTGATGGTCTGCGCGTTGGCCTGGTAGGCACGCTGGGCGGTCATCATGTTCACCAGCTCGGCCGTCAGGTCGACGTTGGAGTCTTCCAGTGCACCCGATCGCAGCGAGCCGAAGTTGCCATCGGTGGCGGTGCCTGCCACAGGCTGGCCAGACTCGAACGTGGCCACCCAGTTGTTGCCGCCTACATCGGCCAGGCCCTGCGTGTTGCGAAAGCTCGACAGCGCCAGCTGGCCCTCGGCCCGCGTCACGCCGTTGGAGTAACGGGTCATGATCATCCCGTTGTTCTCGATGTTGATGCCCGTCAGTTCGCCCGCGGTGTAGCCGTCCTGGCTGAGGTTGGACACGGCAAACTTGGTGCCGAACTGCGTGACCTTGTCCAGGCTCACCGAGACATCGAACGCCGGCAGGTTGTTGGGGTTGGGCGGCGTGGGGTTGACGTTGAGCGTCAGCGCAAAGCCGGTGGCGGGGGGCGTGGCGGCAGGCCCGGTGATGGCGCCGTTGTTGTCGAACACGATCTGCCCGATGGGCGTCGCCACCACAGGTGGCACTGCAGTAGGGTCGTCCAGGGCGTCGTACACATCCCAGGTGTTGTCGGTAGCCGTTTTCTGGAAGTAGAGGCTCACCGGCTTGGCAACGCCCTGGCTGTCGTACACATTGATGGACGTGCCATACGTGGCGCGCGGCGTGGCCGGAATGGGGGGCGTTGCCGCCGGGTCGCCTGCCGCATCCTTTGCACGCGCATCCAGGTTGAAGGCTGCGGTGATGCTGGTGGTCTGCTTGGCCGGGATGGGCTCGGCGGTAGGGAACACCATCGGAATGGGGTCGGTGCCGGTGCGCAGGCCGGTGGTCGGGTCCACCGGGTAGCCCATGACCTTGGCGTTGTCGTTGGTGACCATGTTGCCCACCTTGTCCAGCTTGAAGTTGCCGGCGCGGGTGTAGGCGGGCGTGCCGTCGGGCAGGGTCAGGGTGAAGAAACCGTTGCCGTTGATGGCCACATCCAGGCTGTTGCCCGTGATGGACAGGTTGCCCTGTGTGAACTGCTGCGCCACGTTGGCCACTTCCACCCCGATACCGCCGTTCTTGCCACCGGCCGAGCCGATGGCTGACGCGACCATCTCGGCAAATTCCGCGCGCGATGCCTTGAAGCCTACCGTGTTGGCATTGGCGATGTTGTGACCGATCACGTCCAGGTTCTTGCTGGATGCGTTCAGGCCGGAGAGGCCTTGCTGGAAGCTCATGTTGTTCTCCTCGGAAGTGCTGGCGTTGGCTGCGTATGCTGCGGAAGGTGATGTGGGATGCCGGTCAGACGATGGCCCTGACCTTGTCGTAGGTGATGGTTCCGCCGGTGGCCAGGTCCAGCGTGAGCTGGCCATTGGCCGCACCGGTGGCCACCACCTTGGACTGCGTGAGCGGTGTGGACGCCACGGCCACGTTGCCATTCATGGCGGTGACCTTGAAGCGCAGGTCGGACGTGCTGCCCTTGTATTTGCTGGCGTCCCAGTCGAACTGGTGGCGGCCTGCAGCCTTGGCATCCAGATTCACCGTGCCCACCAGCTGCCCGCCGGGGGTCAGAATCTCCACCTTCACGTCGCCCGCGGCACCCGCCAGGTCGAACATGCCGTGGCCCACGCCATCCGCGACCGGGAGGCGGTCGCCTTCGGTGATGACGGAGCGGCCAATCATGGATGCGCCCTGCATCACCTGCAGCGCGCCAAACTGCTCGGCAATGCCCAGCATGGTGAAGTTCAGCTGCTGGATGCCCGTGACCGTGTTGATCTGCGCCATCTGCGATGTCATCTGCGCGTTGTCGAGCGGATTCATCGGGTCCTGGTTGTTCAGCTGGGCCACCAGCAGTTTCAGGAACCGGTCCTGCGCGGCGTCGGCGTTGTTGGCCGAATCGGCCTTGGTGGTCTGTGCGGTGGCGGTGGCCGCCGTGTTGGTCACGCTGTTGATCATGTGAAGCCTTCCGGGGTTACTGGCCCATCTGCAGGGTCTTGAGCAAAAGCGTCTTGGCCGTGTTCATGACCTCGACGTTGTTCTGGTAGGAGCGCGAGGCCGAGATCATGTTGACCATCTCCTCGACCGCGTTCACGTTGGAATGGTTGACATAGCCTTCGGCATCGGCCGAGGGATGGCTGGGGTCGTGCACGCGGCGGCCGGGCGCGTTGCTCTCGCTGATATTGGTCACGCGCACGCCCGTGGCGCTTTCGGCGCCCATGGGCTCCGCCTGGAACACCAGCTGGCGCGCCTTGTAGGCCTTGCCGTCCGGTCCTGCCACCGCATCGACGTTGGCCAGGTTGCTGGCCACCACGTTGAGGCGCTGCGACTGCGCGCTGATTGCGCTGCCGGAGACGTTGAAGATGGAGAACATGGACATGATGGAATCTCGCTTTCTGGGCCGTGCGTCTGGTGGTCAGGTCACTGGCCCTGGATGGCGCTGAGCATGGTCTTGGCGTTGCCGTTGATGAAGCGCAACGCGGCTTCGTAGCGCACCGAGTTGTCCACGAAATTGGCGCGCTCGCGGTCGAGATCGACGGTGTTGTTGTCGAGCGCCGGTTGCGACTGCACTGCATAGGCCAGCCTGGCCCGTGCGTCTCCGGCGGTGGAGACGGTGGAGACGGGCATGTGGCGCGGATCGGTGGCGCCCTGCGTGGACGCCGAGCCAGCCGTGGCCAGCTTCGTCACGCCAGGGGCCGACGTGGACGAGGTCGCTTCGCTCAGGGCTTCGCTGAACTTGAAGTCCCTGGCCACAAAGCCAGGGGTGTCGGCATTGGCAATGTTGCTGGCGATGACGCGCTGGCGCTCGGCACGCAGGATCAGTGCGTTGCCGAGGAAGTCCAGCCGGTTTGTCATCTTGTCAAGCATTTGTGCCTCACACCTGGGTTGTGTTTCCCGGGCTCCGGGCGGAGTCTGGGCGTGCGTCGATTATGAAAACCGGCCCGTTTTTCTAAAGCCCGAAGTGCACGGAAAACGGTGCGCAGTTCGCCGGTTCGGCAGGCCGGTTTCTGCCTAGAGTGCTGGGTGTGAAAAGGTCGCGCGTGGAGGGTTTCCGGCGTGCGGCCGACCTACCCGTCAGGAGAATCGCATGCCATCCACGATGTTGACCACCAGCCCCTTCCGTGCCGTCTGGAACGCTCTGAGCATCCGCAGCTGGGCTCGGGCCGTGGCAGCCTTGGCTGCCTGCTGCGTCGCCGGCGGTGGGTTCGCACAGTCGGTGGCCGATCCGGCGAGCGAACTGGCGCCCATCACGCAGCGCTGGCTCAGCGATGCACTCACCCGCGCCCCGGCATCCGGTACCCCGCTGCGCATGGAAGTGGTGGTGGGCGAACTGGACCCGCGCCTGCGCCTGGCGCCCTGCGCGCGGGTGGAGCCCTATCTGCCGCCGGGCTCAAAGTTGTGGGGACGGACGAGGCTGGGTCTGCGCTGCGTGCAGGGCGCCACCCACTGGAATGTGTTCCTCCCGGTGACCGTCAAGGCTTTCGGGCCTGCGTGGGTGCTGGTGGGCAATGTCGCCCCGGGCGCGCCTTTGGCGGCCAGCGACGCGATGGAGTCCGAAGTGGATTGGGCCGCCGAGACGGCTCCGGTCGTGGCCAACTTCGACCAGTGGGTCGGGCAGGTGGCTTCCCGCCAGCTGGTCGCGGGGCAGGCGCTTCGGCAGTCCATGATCCGGGCGCCACATCTTTTCCGGGCCGGCGCCCAGGTGAAGGTGGTCGCCCGCGGTCCGGGCTATGCGGTCTCCGCAGCCGGCCAGGCACTGACGGCAGCCGGCGCCGGGGAGACTGTGCGCGTAAGAATGGATAATGGTCGTATTGTTTCTGGATTGGTGTCTGATAGCGGGACAATCGAGGTAGCCCTTTGATGACGGAGAGGGCATAAATCGCTAAAGTCCTCGGGAAACGGGTCGAAAACATTGCTACTGAGACCGCGCGTTGTACGGACTCCTGGAGAGAGCGATGAAAATAGGTCAAACACCGGAACTCCCGGGCGCAGGAGCGCAGTCAGGGCTTGCGCGGCAAGCCAAGGCACCAGCGACTGCTGCCGAGGGCGCCGTCAAGGACGCTGCAGCTGCGCCTGCCGCCGGTGTGCCTGTCACCGTATCGACCGCTGTTCGGGCGCTGGACCCTGCCCAGCGTTCCGCCGGGGTGTTCGATTCGGGCAAGGTCAAGGCTGTCCGTGAAGCGATCGACAACGGGACTTTCTCGGTGGATGCCGAGGCCATTGCCGACAAGCTGCTTTCCAACGCACAGGAAATCATTTCCCGCTCGCGCGGTTGAAGCCCTTCTCCCCCTGAATTTGGCTTTACGGCGCATCCAACGCACAATGCGCCATGCCCCTGGAAGACTCCCTCACTGCGGTTGAACAGCTCCTTGAAAAGGTTTCCGCGGCTTTGCTCGCGGCGGACCCGCTGGCCGTACAGGCGCACAGCACGGCTTTGCGTGAAGCCGCCGGAGCACTCGCCCAATCTGTCGAGCATGCCTCTGGCCGGGGGCAGCCGGCCATCCCCCAACCCCTGAAAAACCGGGTCGACGCCGTTGCCACGCAGCTGGCCGTGCAGCGCGAAGGTATTGCGCGTCTGGCGGTTGTCACTGATCGCCAGGTTGCGGGCTTAGTGCCGCAGGCTGATCCTGCATCGACAACCTACGGGAACGGACTGGGGCCGCGCACTACCCAGCCTGGCGTGGCCCGCATCTACCGCTCAGCCGGCTGACCAGCGCCGTATCGCCACCGCTTTTGCCGGCGTGCGCCGCGGGTGTGTGGCGAAGGACGGGTTTTCCATGAATGCGGGGCGGCCAGCCAGCGGCTGCATGGAACGCACGATCGAGTTCGTGCGAGATGGCTTGGCATGGGCGCAGCGGGGGCGGCCTCCATGCCGCGGTTCACATTCGACGCCATCGAAGGCCCGCTGCGAGCCTGATGCGGGTTCGAGCCCGGTCAGTGGGCGCGCATCTTGGCCCGCAGGCGCGCTATCGACTGGCTGTGGAGCTGGCAGACGCGAGACTCTGTCACCCCCAGCACCGCGGCGATTTCCTTGAGATTCATGTCATGCTCGTAGTACATGCCCATGATGTGCTGCTCCCGCTCGGGAAGGCTCTTGATGGCGTTGACCAGAGAGGTCTTCAGGCGCTGGTCCCGCAGCATCTCCACGGGGTCCGCGGCCGCGTCGGCCACATGGCGGTCCAGAAAACCGTCGTCATCTTCATGGCCGTGGGTCATGTCCTCCAGATAGACAAGCTGCGTGCCACGCACCTTGCTCAGCAGGCTCTGGTATTCGGCCAGCGTCATGCCCATCTCTGCGGCGATCTCGGACTCCAGCGGGCTGCGGCCCATTTTCTGCTCCAGCCGGTTCACCGCATGCTCGATGTCCTTCTGGCTCTTGCGTGAGCTGCGCGACATCCAGTCGCCTTCCCGCAATTCGTCCAGCATGGCGCCGCGGATGCGCTGGGTGGCAAAGGTCTCGAACTGGACGCCCTGGGCGACCTCATAGCGTGAAAGTGCTTCGGCCAGGCCCATCATTCCTACCTGAATGAGATCGTCCAGCTCCACGTTGGGTGGCAGCTTGGCAATCATGTGGTGCGCGATCCTTCGTACCAGCGGAACGTGCTGGCGAATCATCGCATCACGGTCTAGCTGGCCTTTGGCGGTGTACATCAGATCAGTGGCTCCGGGCGAGATGCGCAGACATGCCTGGCAGGCCGGAAGGGCGCAACGAAACAAGCGGCTCGTCCTGGATGGTGCCCGCATTCTCCAGCAGTTGCAAGGCCAGCCGCTGCAGATCCTGCGGGTTTTGCGTGGCAATCGTCGTGGTACGCAGGGGGCCGCCAAGGTGCCGTCGGGCGCAGTCTTGCAGGGTGGTGAGAGCGCCTTTCGCGGCACGTCGTTCGGCGGCGGAGTTGCTGCGCAACAGTGCTGCAACCATGCACGAAAGCCCTGTGTGCACCGCGATCTGCTTGAGGCACTTGTAGCTGCCCAGCACACCTGCCGATCCTTCGCCCATGATGACCAGCGGCACTGTGGCCGTGTGGGTGAGCAGCGATGCCAGCGTACCTGCGGGGGCGTGTACCACCAGCAGGCCGTAGCGCCTGAAGATGGGCAGCAGGTCGGACAGCGGCGCAAGTCCTGCACCAATCGACTGTCGGGCCAGTACGGTGAGGCCTTTGGCCGCCGGCACCACCGCCAGAGACGATGCGGCGACGCCGCCGCCCATCGCAGTCGATTCACGCAAGGGCCCATCGCGCAAAAGATGAATCAGGCCCGGGCTGTCGTCGGTTTCCTGGGCGGTACCGTCGAGCACGACCACGGGATACCCGAGGCGCTGCAGGCTGGCGCAGACCTGCCACAGGGCTTCCAGGCCATTGGCAGGGTTGCCGTCGCTGGCCACTGCCACCAGCCGCAGCTCCGCCTGGGGCATGAAGCTCTGCAGGCCCGCAGCTTGGTGAAGGCCTATGTCAAGCATCGACCAGTCCCCGTTCGTTGAGGTTGTCCGGCGAGTGCGAGAAGAAGAAGTTGAGGTCAGTGGCCTTCGGGTCAAACGCTGACTTGACCGGCGCCTTCATCGACGTGGAGATGAGCCTGGCGGCATCTGCGCGCTCCCAGTCTTCGGGCACGCGCTGGCCATTGGTCACACCGCGCAGCACCATCTGGTGGCGGATCAGTGCGTCGATGGCGGGGCCGAGCTTCACGGCTTCATCCACTTTGGAAAGGATGGCCTGTTGCGATCCGTCGGTCTTGAAGGCTCCCAGCACGTCGTCCAGGGTGTCGCCGTGGCAGCTGGCGTTCAGCACGAGCAGGCGGTTGACCTCGGGCAGGTCCAGCACGTCCAGCATGTCACGCTTGCGCGGATCGCGTGGTGCGATCCCAGTGGTGTCGATGAGCACCATCTTCTTGCCGCTGAGAAGGCCCAGCAGGTCTTGCAGTGCAGCACGGTCATGGGCCAGGTGGGCCACTACGCCGAGCATGCGGCCGTAGCTGCGCAGCTGTTCATGCGCACCCACCCGGTAAGTGTCCAGCGTGATGAGGCCGACGCTGCCCGGGCCGTGGACGCGCGCGCACATGGCTGCCAGCTTGGCCGTGGTGGTGGTCTTGCCCACACCGGTTGATCCCACCAGGGCAAAGATGCCACCCTGCTCGTACAGCGGCGCGTCGGCCTGGTCGGTCTTGAGGTTGCGCTCCAGCACCTCCATCAGCCACCGCACCGATTCGGCGGCTGACAGCTCTTCCGGCATGCGCTCGAGGACGGCACGTGCCAGCGCTGGCGAATACCCGGCGCGAATCATCTTGAGCATGAGGTTCGACTGGATCGGGTTCTGGCGCGCCTGGCCCAGCCACGCCATCGTGTTGAACCGGTCCTCGATCATCTCCTTCATGGCGTGCAGTTCGCTCATCAGGCTTTGCTGGTTGGCGACCGACTGCAGAGAGCTGGCCGCTGGCTCGGCACGGCGCCGTGCCGGTGGTTCGGGTGGCAGGTCCATGGGAATGGTGCGCAGCGGGTTGTGCCGCACTACGGCGGGCGCTGGCATGCGCTGCTCGCGATCGGGTTCCTGGTCGCGGCTGCGCTCGGACAGCAGCGATGTGTCGGCTGGGCCGCTCAGGGCCTCGTGCCGGCGACGCAACATCCGTTCACGCACGTAGTCCTGGAAGGACAGGGTGCTCATCGCCAGCTGTTCCGTGTCTTCCTCCACCGGGCTGCGGCTCGCATGCGATGCGGCAGCGGCCTGGCCGGAACGCGGCGCAGCGTTGCGGGCTGCCGAAGGCGCCAGCAGCGGCGGCGTGGCGGATGATGAGCCTGCTGCATTGTCGAGTGCCGACAGGGTGTCCTCGGCAGTGGCCACCACCTCGACCCCGTTCGCCGTAGGGCGGTTTGACAGGATGAGCGTACCTTCGCCAAAGGCCATGCGCGCCTTGGCCAATGCCTCGCGGGAGGTCGGGGCAGTAAAGCGTTTGATGTTCATGCTGATGCACCTTTAAGGATCGGCCCAATGCGGATGGTGTGGGTCTCGGGGATCTCGCTGTGGGCGAGCACCTGGAGCCGGGGCGCCACGCGGCGCACGAGTCGGGAAATGGCGTTACGGATCTGGTCGGGCACAAGCAGGCAGGCGGGCAAGCCCATCTCTTCCTGCTTGAGCGCGACCTCTGCCGCTTTCTGGGTCAGGATGTCGGCCACGCCAGGGTCCAGTGCAGGGCCAGCTGCATTGCCCAGGGCCTGTACCAGCAGGCGCTCAAGGCCTGGTTCGATGGCGATGACGTTGAGTTCGCGGGTCGGCCCGTAAATCTGCTGCACGATGGCCGGCGACAGCGCAATGCGCACGCGACGGGCCAGCTCCACCGGATCAGAGATGCCACCGGCGTACTCGGCCAGTGTTTCGATGATGGTGCGGATATCGCGGATGTGCACAGACTCTTCCAGCAGCAGCTGGAGGACTTTCTGGAACGTGGCGATGGAAACCATTTTGGGTACGACTTCTTCGATGAGCTTGGGGGCCAGCTTGGCCACGTGCTCCACCAGTTGCTGGGTTTCTGTTCGACTGAGGAGCTTGGCTGCCTGCACTTGCATCAAGTGTGACAAATGGGTGGCCATCACGGTTTCGGAATCAACGACCGTAAAACCTGCCATTTGTGCGGCTTCCTTCTGGCGTTCGTCGATCCAGTGGGCTGGAAGTCCGAACGCAGGGTCGGTGGTGGGCGTGCCGATCAGGGGCGTGGTGATACCGCCAGGGTTGATGGCCAGGAACATGCCAGGGAAGGCCTCGCCTTCGCCTACCACCACGCCGCGTAGCGTGATGCGATAGCCGCTGGGCTTGAGTTCGAGGTTATCGCGTACATGCACTGCAGGGGGCAGGAAGCCGACCTCTTGCGCAAACTTGCGGCGCACGCCCTTGATGCGGGTGAGCAGATCCCCCTGGCGGCTCTTGTCCACCAGGCTGATCAGGCGATAGCCCAGCTCCAGACCCAGCAGATCTACGGGCTGCAGGTCATCCCATGTCGCCTCGCCGTCACCGACGGGCGGGGGAGGGGCCTCTGCCTCTGGCTGCACCTGCTGGCGACCATGCATGACCCACGCACCGTAGCCCAGCAGGCCGCCCATGGTGAGGAACACCATGTGAGGCATGCCTGGAATGACGCCAAGCAGGATCAGGATGGCAGCGGTCACGCCCAGGACCTTGGGCGACATGAAGAGCTGGTCCACGATCTGGCGACCCATGTCGTGGTCCTTGCCCACGCGCGAGATCACCATCGCGGCCGCCACCGAAATCAGCAGTCCGGGGATCTGCGCGACCAGGGCGTCACCAATCGCCAGAACGATGTATGTGTCAGCAGCCTTGCTGGCCGACAGGTTGTGCTGCAGCATGCCGATGGCAAAGCCGCCGATGATGTTGATGAAAAGGATGAGGATGCCGGCGATGGCATCGCCACGCACGAACTTCGATGCACCGTCCATCGATCCGAAGAAGTTGGCTTCCTCGGCCACTTCTGCGCGCCTGCGCTTGGCTTCCTTCTCGTCGATCAGCCCGGCGTTCAGGTCGGCGTCCACTGCCATCTGCTTGCCGGGCATGGCGTCGAGCGTGAAGCGCGCCGACACTTCTGCGATGCGCTCGGCGCCTTTGGTGATCACCACGAAGTTGATCACCACCAGGATCGCGAAAACGATCAGGCCGACAGCGAAATTGCCGCCGATCAGGAAGTGCCCAAAGGCTTCGATCACCGCGCCTGCCGCGCCCGGGCCGGTATGACCTTCCAGCAGCACGACGCGCGTGGAGGCCACGTTCAGCGACAGCCGCATCAGGGTGGTGAGCAAAAGTACCGTCGGGAAAGCTGCAAAGTCCAGCGGCCGCAGCATGTAGGCAGCCACCATCATCACCATCAGCGCCACGGCGATGTTGAGCGTGAAGAAGGCGTCGAGCATCCACGCGGGGATGGGCAGCACCATGAGCGCCAGGATGGCCACCACCAGCAGGGGAGCAGACAGGCCTTGCAGGGCACTGGCGTTGCTGCCCGCCCATCGCTGCAGGGACTTCACGGAGGTGTTCATACGGAGGCACCTTGCACAGGCGTGCGGTTCAGCGGATCAAGTTCGGGCGGCACATACGGATCGGGCACGCTGTCGGGCATGCGGCCCTCGCCGCGCATGGCGGCCTTGAGGCGGTATACGTAGGCGAGGACCTGCGCCACCGCGGTGTACAGCTTTGCGGGGATGGCCTGATCGAGCTCGGCATGGGCGTAGAGCGCGCGTGCCAGCATGGGGGACTGCAGCACGGGCACGTTGTGCTTTTTGGCGATGTCGCGAATGCTCATCGCAATGAGATCCGTACCGCGCGAGATGACCTGTGGGGCACTCATGGTCTTCTCGTCATATTTCAGTGCGACGGCATAGTGGGTCGGGTTCATCACCACGAAGTCAGCCTTGGGCACGGCGGCCACGCTGGCCCGGTCGGCCACCTCGCGCTGGCGCTGGCGGATACGGCCCTTGGTGTGTGGGTCGCCGTCCGACTCCTTGTGCTCCTGCTTGACTTCTTCGTGGGACATCTTGAGCTGGTCCTTGAAGAAATACGCCTGCAGCGGCACATCCACCACCGCAGCGAGGAACACGACCAGCAAGAGCAGGCTCATGCCCGAAATCAGCCAGTCGGCGACGTGGCGAAGCGCCAGCGGTGAGGGCTGAAGCACCAGCATGGCTACCTGTTCGACGCTGTTGCCCATGAACTTCCAGGCCACGTAGCTCAGGATGCCGGTCATGAGCACCATCTTGGCCACATTGGCCATCTGCTGCTTGGAAAACAGGTTGGAAATGCCAGAGATGGGGTTGAGCCGGCTGAACTGGGGCGTGATCGGCTTGCTGCTGAAGATCCATCCGCCCGCTCCCACGGCGCTGATCAGCGCGGCGCCTCCGGTCAGCAGGGCAAACACGACACTGGCTATCAGGCCGACGACCACCATGTCCTGCAACCGGCTGAGCATGTGGCCAGGGGCCATGACGGTGCTGGCGTCAAAGGCCAGCTGCTGGCTCATCGCAAGCTGCAGGCTCGCCATCAGCTGCGGGGCCAGCCCCAGCAGGCACGCCGCGCCCGCCCCCAGGATCGCCAGATGCGAAAGATCACGCGAGCGGGCACCCTGTCCGTCTTCACGCGACTTCTGCAGCTTGCGTTCTGACGCGGGTAGGCTTTTTTCTTGGCTGGATTCCATGATGGCATGACGGATCGTGTCATGCCATTGTCGTGAGCGACCCCGAAATCTAAAGGTGGAAAAGGGGTCGCGAGGACCCCCTTTTCAATGCTGCGTCGCCTTCCATTGCGGGGCGACTCCGGCGCAGTGCGAAGCCTTCAGAACCCCAAGCTGGCCAGCAGGTCATCCACCTGGGACTGGTCGGTCACGACATCCGGGTTGCCCTCGGGGTCCACCACAGGGCCCTGCAGGTGCTTGGGCGGCTCTGGGGTGGCCACTTGTGCGCTGGGCGGTGCCGTCTGGATCAGCAGTTGCACCAGCTGTTCTTCAATGTTGGCCGCAAGGTTGACCACACGAGCAATCACCTGACCGGTGAGATCGTGGAAGTCCTGCGCCATCATGATCTCGGTGAGATGCGTGTCGGCTTCCTTGGTGACGCGTTCCACGTCATTCAGGAAATTCATGATCTCGCCCTTGGCCACTGCTGCCACGGGGTCCTTCACGAGGGAGCCCACTACACGGCGCGTCTCGGCAGCGATGTAGTCGTGCTGTGCCTTGGCCTGTTCGACGCGGTTGAGCACCTTTTCGGCCGCCTCACCCGTCAACCGCGCAATGTAGGAAAGACGGCTTTGGGCGTCGGGCAGCTCGCCCATGGAGCCACGAAGCTTTTCTGCATAGCCCAGTTCGTTCAGCGAGTCGTGCAGCTGCCTGGTCAGCAACCCGATCTTTTGGTGAACATCGGCAGGCTGGCTGTTGTCCGGTGTGTCTTCCATGGTGTCATAGCCCCATCTTCTTCAGGATCAAGGTCACTTTTTCTTCCAGTGTTGCCTTGGTGAAAGGCTTCACGATGTAACCGGCCGCACCCCCTTGGGCCGCTGCAACGATGTCTTCCTTTCGGGCCTCTGCCGTCACCATCAGGACAGGCAGATGCTTGAGCTTGTCATCCTTCTTGATTTCCGCAAGCAGCTGGAAACCGTTCATGTTGGGCATGTTGATGTCTGTGACCACGAAGTCAAACTTGCTGTTGCGCAGCTTGTTCAACGCGGCCACACCATCTTCTGCCTCGTCTGCATCGGAAAAACCGCTCTCCTTGAGCAGGTTGCGCACGATTCGGCGCATGGTGGAGAAATCGTCAACGATCAAAAAGCGAAGGGCTGTGGTCACGTGGGACCCTTTCGGTCGGAAATGGCTGTAAGTATTGTCGTGTGCGGCAGCAATGGTGACAAGTCGTAACTACTGCGTCGGCTGGGGGGGATTTTCCCGCTTTTCATTCATCAGTTCTGCTGAGGTGATTTCGGGGATCCCTTTACCCATAAGTCTTTCTTCTGCTTCGCGGGTCAGCACCGTGATGGTGATGCGCCGATTGGCAGGCGAGCGCGGACTGGACGGCTCCAGCAGATCACTGGCGGCCAGTCCGACCACGCGGCTCAGTTTAGCGTCTGGCATGCCTGCGGTGACCAGTTCGCGGCGCGAGGCGTTGGCACGATCGGCAGACAGCTCCCAGTTGCTGTAGCCCCGGTCGCTGTTGCCATAGGGAACAGCATCGGTGTGACCTGCCAGGCTTACGCGGTTCTCGACGCCGCCCAGCGCTGAGCCGATCTCCCTCAGGATTTCCCGCATGTAGGGTTTAACCAACGCACTGCCGCTGTCAAACATCGGCCGGTTCTGGTCATCGATGATTTGAATCTGCAATCCGTCGGGCGTGATGTCCAGCCGGATCTGTGACTTGTACTCGTTCAGGCGCGGGTTTTCGGTGATGAGCGCGTCAATCTTGGCCTCGAGCGCCTTGATGCGATCCTGGTCCTGCCTGGCGCGCTCTGCCTTGGCAGCGTCGATGCTCATGCGTCGTTGTTTGGCTTCTTCCGCCTCGGATCTGCGCACCTGGCCGTGCACCTTGGTGAGGTCGTTTCCCCCGCCAGGGATCACGCTGGAGCTGTTGCCCGAGCCGTCCCCGCCGGTCATGGCCACCTTGAGCGGCGACTGAAAGTAGGAGGCAATGCCCTGCAGTTCTCCCTTGGCGGTGGAGCCCAGCAGCCACATCAGCAGGAAAAACGCCATCATCGCGGTCACGAAGTCCGCATAGGCGATCTTCCAGGCGCCACCATGGGCAGCGTGACCGCCCTTCTTGATGCGCTTGATAATGATGGGTTGGAGCTTTTTCTCTGCCATGGATGCCAGCGGTCAGTGCGTATGCAACAGCTACTTCTTGCCCTTCACGTGGCTTTCCAGCTCTGAGAAGCTGGGGCGGTCGCCAGAGAAGAGCACCTTGCGGCCAAACTCGATGGCGGTGGCGGGGTTGTAGCCCTGCATGCTGGCCAGCAGGGTAGCCTTGATGCACAGCAGTTCCTTCGATGCGTCTTCGGTCTTTTGCTCCACCAGGCCACCAAGTGGCTCGACCACGCCGTACGCCAGCAAAATGCCCAGGAACGTCCCCACCAGCGCCGAGCCGATCATCCCGCCCAGCACCGAAGGCGGTTGCCCCACCGATCCCATGGTGTTCACCACCCCCAGCACCGCGGCCACGATACCGAACGCGGGCAGGGCGCCGGCCAGGCGCGCCAGTGCTGCGATGGGTGCGTGCGCTTCCTGGTGGTGCGTGTCGATCTCGCTGTCCATCAGCGCTTCGATCTCGTGGGAGTTCAGGTTGCCCGACACCATCATGCGCAGGTAGTCGGTGGTGAACTCGATCACGTGGTGGTCGGAACCCACCGTGGGGTATTTCTTGAAGATTTCCGACTCGGCCGGTGACTCGACATCTTTTTCGATGGCCATGAGGCCTTCCTTGCGTGCCTTTTGGAGGATGTCGTACAGCATCGACATGAGCTCCAGATAGCGCGCCTTGGTGTACTTCGACCCCTTCATGGCCATGGGAATGGCCTTCATGGTCGCCTTGATCACCTTGGGCTGGTTGTTCACCACGAAAGCCCCCAAGGCTCCACCAAGAATCGTGACGGTCTCGAAAGGCAGCGCCTTCAGGATGACCTGAATGTTCCCCCCGTGCAGGATGTACACGCCGAAGATGCAGCCGAGGCAGACGATGTAACCGATGATGACAAGCATGCGGATCCGGTAGTTGCGGTGGCGTTAGCAGCCGTTCATGGGGAGTGGCAGGGTCTGCGCGCACCCCTGCGTCGTGTTCACTGTATCTGATTGTGCGCGAATCAAACCGCAGAGCAAGCGGCAAACCACCCCTTTCTTGACCGCTTGCCCATGGCCGGGGTGTTGCGGGTGAAGATGGCGCTGGTTCGGCATGGGCAGGCGGATCGCGCAGATGGTGTTCAGGTATTGGCCGCTTTTCTTCGCTTAAGGTCTGTACAAGCTGTTTATCCTGCTCAATACCGGCAACCGCCCTCCGGGCAGTGCAAGACCCAGCAGGCAGAGGGAAGCGTGATGCAAGCAACCATGATCGATGAAGGCTCCGCCCAAGGGCTCACGGTGGGGGAGGGTGAGGGCGAACCGCAGGTTTTGCCAGGGGCGGCCGTGCATTCGCTGCTCCGCCAGACGATGGATCTCGCACTCGAGTGTCACCGCGCCCGCAATCTGGAGCAGGCAGAGGAGCTCTACAGGGCGGTGCTCAGTCTGGAGCCTGCCCATCCGGACGCCAACCACAACCTTGGAGCGATTGCGGTCGAATGTGGCCAGTTTCTGGCAGCTGTGCCGTTTTTCCAGGCTGCGCTGCAGGCCGATCCGAAGAACCGGCAGTACTGGGTGAGCCTGGTCGATGCGTTGATCCAGGCGCAGGAGTGGGTGCTGGCGGAAGACATCCTCGAAGACGCTCGCCGTGCGGGGCTGGCCGGCGATGCTGCGGGCGAACTGGTGGAGCGGCTGGTGGCTGCGGCCTTGCAGCAGGCCCGCACCGCGCCGCCCAGGCCCGGGCGCATGGCGCCGGCCGAGCAGCGCGCCGAGATCAACCGCCTGTTTGAAGAAGAAAAGTTCGACGACGTGCTTCGCATGGGGCGCAAGATGACGCGCCAGTATCCGCAGTGCCCCATGGGTTTCAAGTCCCTGAGTGCTGCGCTGATGCGCACAGGCCAGCTCGACAAAGCCATCGCTCCCATGCAGCAGGCCCTGCTGCTGAATCCCGCCGATGTGGACATGCTCAGCAACTATGGGCTTGCGCGATCACTCAGGGGTGATCTGGTGCAGGCCGAGGTTCTGCTGAGGCAGGCGGTGGGCCATGCTCCGGGATTCAAGCAGGGCTGGTTCAACCTGGCGATCGTGATGCGCGCGCAGGCACGACTGGAGGCCGCCGAGTCGGCCTATCGCCGTGCGCTGGAAGTCGGGGGGGCAGACCCGGGTGTGCTCATCAACCTCGGGATCCTGATGGGCGAAATGCACCGCTTTGCCGAGGCAGAGGAATGCACGCGCAAGGCGCTGGCTTGTGCCCCGAAGATGGTGCAGGCGCATGTGAGCCTGGGCATGCTGCTCAAAGACCAGGGCAAGCTGGCCGAATCGCTGGAGGTGCTGCGTGGGGCGATAGCCCTGTGCCCCACCGATGAGGCCGCCCACAGCTGCTATCTGTTTGTAGCCAACTGCATGCCCGAGCTGGACCCGCTGGAGCGCTTCGCGGCCTATCAGCGGTTCAACAAGTATTTTGGCGAGCCGCACCGCCATGCCTGGCGTCCCCACGGCAACGACCGCAACCCGGCGCGCCGCCTTCGGGTCGGCTATGTGGCGCCGGTATTCCGCACCCATGCGTGCCGGCCTTTCCTGGAGCCGCTGCTGGAAAACCACGATCCCGCCTGCGTCGAGCTTTTTGCGTATTCCGGGCTGGTGGAACTGGAAGATGAGGTGACTGACCACTACCGGACACTGTTCGAACACTGGACCGAAACCGGCCAGATGAACGATGACGAGCTGGCCGCGCGCATCCGTGCCGATGGCATTGATGTGCTGGTCGACATTGCAGGGCAGACCAAGGGCCACCGGCTGGGAACGTTCGCGCGCAAGCCGGCCCCGGTGTCGCTGCACTGGCTTGACTCGGGCTACACCACGGGCCTCACGGCCATCGACTACTACCTGACAGATGCCGTGACGGTGCCCGAAGGCACTGAGCACCTGTTTTCGGAGACGCCTTGGCGCCTGCCGCATACGACATTCGTCTACCGCGCCAACCCGCGTGCAGGCGAGGTGAGCGAGCTCCCCGCCCTGACCAACGGCCATGTGACCTTTGGAACGCTGACGCGGGCCGTGCGGCTCAACGACAGGGTGCTCAGGGCCTGGGCACATCTGCTGCACCGGGTGCCCGGGGCAAAGCTGGAGCTCAACAGTGGCAACTTCAGTCAGGCCGAGGGGCGCGAACAATGGTGGCCACGTTTTGAGGCACTGGGCATTTCGCGGGACCGGATCATCATGGGCTTTGAAAGCCCGCCCTGGAACGTGCTGCGCCGCATGGACATTGCGCTCGACTGCTTTCCACAGAACTCCGGCACCACGCTGATCGAGTCGCTCTACATGGGCCTGCCCTTTGTGTCACTGGCCAGCGTACCCAGCATGGGCACCCTCGGGGCGTCCGTGCTGTCTGCCGTGGGGCGCACTGAGTGGATCGCACACAGCGAAGAGGAGTACGTCGACAAGCTGGCGGCCCTGGCCAGCGACCTGCCCCGCCTGGCGGCCATACGGCGCGAACTGCGCCAGCAGATGCAGGCTTCTCCGCTGATGGACGAAGCCGGGTTTGCCCGCGACGTCGAAGCGGCTTACCGCGAAATGTTTGCCCGCTGGTGCGCGCAGCAGTCCTGAAGGCTCGAGATGCGCCGCGTTTTCCCCTCCACACCAGCTTTGCTGCAGCGCATGGCTTGACTATCCTCGGTGCCATGAAAGCTGTTTTGCTCGCTGGGGGTCTGGGGACCCGCATCTCCGAAGAGTCGCACCTCAAACCCAAGCCCATGATCGAGATCGGGGGGCGTCCCATCCTGTGGCACATCATGAAGATGTATGCCGCCCATGGCGTCAACGACTTCATCATCTGTCTGGGCTACAAGGGCTATGTGATCAAAGAGTATTTCGCCAACTACTTCCTGCACATGTCCGACGTGACTTTTGACATGGCCAACAACCGCATGGAAGTGCACCACCGCCACGCCGAGCCCTGGCGCGTGACCCTGGTGGACACTGGGGAAACCACCATGACCGGCGGGCGCCTGCGGCGCGTCCAGGAATACCTGGAGCCCGGCCAGCCGTTCTGCTTTACGTACGGCGATGGCGTGGCCGACCTGGACATGACGGCGCAGTTTGCCTTTCACCGTGCCCATGGCTGCCAGGCCACCGTGACCGCCGTGCAACCGCCCGGGCGCTACGGCGCGCTGGTGCGGCAGGGCGACGCGGTGCACGGGTTCGAGGAAAAGCCCCGCGGCGATGGCGGCTGGATCAACGGTGGCTTCTTTGTGCTGCAGCCCGAGGTGATCGCCCGCATCACCGACGACACCACCAGCTGGGAGCTGGAGCCCATGACCCAGCTGGCCCAAAGCGGCCAGCTGCGCGCCTTTGAGCACACGGGCTTCTGGCAGCCCATGGACACCCTGCGCGAGAAAAACCTGCTGGAAGAACTGTGGCAAACCGGCAAGGCGCCGTGGAAGACATGGTGATGCACAGCCGCGTGCAGCCCACTCCTGGCTTCTGGCGCGGCAAGCGCGTGCTGCTGACCGGGCACACCGGCTTCAAGGGCAGCTGGCTGGCCCTGTGGCTGGCGCGCATGGGGGCCGAGGTGACCGGCCTGGCCCTGCCAGCCGCCACCGAACCCAACCTGTTCAACCTGGCCCGTGTGGCGGACGGGCTGCACGCCAGTCACGAGTGCGATGTGCGCGATGCCCAGGCGGTGGCAGCCCATGTGCAGGCGGCCCGCCCGCAGATCGTGCTGCACCTGGCTGCGCAGGCGCTGGTGCGTGCGGGCTATGCAGACCCGCTGGGCACCCATGCCACCAACATCATGGGCACGGCCCATGTGCTCGATGCGCTGCGGGGCCAGGCCGACGCGCGCGTGGCCGTGGTGGTGACCACCGACAAGGTCTACCGCAACCGCGAATGGGCCTACCCCTACCGCGAGGACGACCCGCTGGGCGGCCATGACCCCTACAGCGCCAGCAAGGCTGCGGCCGAAATCATCACCGCCAGCTACCGCGATGCGTTCCTGGCCGCGCAGGGCGTGGCCGTGGCCACTGCCCGCGCAGGCAACGTGATCGGCGGCGGCGACTGGGCGGCCGACCGCCTGCTGCCCGACGCCGTGCGGGCCTGGAGCGCCGGGCAACCCGTGCATATCCGCCGCCCCGAAGCCACACGGCCCTGGCAGCTTGTGATCGAACCGCTGGCTGCCTACATGTGCCTGGCCGAGCGGCTGTGGGTGGAGCCCGCCCGCGCAGGCGCCTACAACTTCGGCCCCTTGCCCCACGAGGCTGCCACGGTGGGAAATGTGATCAAAATGGCTGCAGGTGCAGGTAATGATTGCACTGTTAGCTATGAAAATAATAGTGAAGGCCCGCACGAGGCCGGCTGGCTGGCCCTGGAAACCGCCCACGCCCGCCAGGCACTGGGCGTGGCGCCCCGCTGGGGCCTGGCCATGGCGGTAGAGCGCACCATGGCCTGGTACCGCGCACAGCACGGCGGTACCGACGCGCGCGCGCTGTGCCTGGCAGACCTGGACGCCTGGGAGGCCGCCGCGTGAGTACGCGTTTCGTCTGTACCTCTTTGCCCTTGAACGGTCTGGTACGGGTGCAGCGCCAGCCGTTGCACGATGCGCGCGGGCTGTTCGAGCGCATGTTCTGCGCGGATGAGCTGGCTGCTGCTGGCTGGGCGCAGCCCATTGCCCAGATCAACCACAGCATCACGCGCCAGCGCGGCAGCGTGCGTGGCTTGCACTATCAGCGCCCGCCCCATGCCGAGATGAAGCTGGTGAGCTGCCTGCGTGGCGAGGTGTGGGATGTGGCGGTGGACCTGCGCGCAGGCTCGCCGACCTTTTTGCAGTGGCACGCCGAGCGGTTGTCGGCTGACAACGCCTGCGCGTTGCTGATTCCGCCCGGCTTTGCGCACGGCTTCCAGGCCCTGTCTGACGACGCCGAGCTGCTGTATCTGCATTCGGCCGCCTACGCGCCGGGTGCCGAGGCGGGGCTCAACCCGCTGGACCCGCTTCTCGCGCTAGCCTGGCCGCTGCCCGTGGCCGAAATGTCTGACCGCGACCGCAGCCACGCGCTGCTGACCGACTTGTTTGAAGGAGTGCGCCTGTGAAGTGCCGACACTGCGGCCAGCCGCTGCACCTGCCTTTTCTGGACCTGGGCAGCGCGCCGCCCTCAAACGCGTACCTGAGCGAAGCCGCCCTGCGCGGCCCGGAAACCTGGTTCCCCCTGCGCGTGCTGGTGTGCGCGCACTGCTGGCTGGTACAGACCGAAGACCACGCCGGACGCGAAGCGCTGTTCACGCACGACTACGCGTACTTCAGCTCGTTTTCGTCATCGTGGCTGGCGCATGCCAAGGCCTACGTGCAGGCCATGCAGCAGCGGCTGGGGCTGGGCGCTGACAGTTGCGTGGTCGAAGTGGCGTCGAACGACGGCTACCTGCTCCAGTACGTGCAGCAGGCCGGCATCCCCTGCTACGGCATCGAGCCCACGGCCAGCACGGCCAAAGCGGCGCGGGCGCTGGGGCTCACGGTGATCGAGCGATTCTTTGGCGTGGCGCTGGCGAACGAGCTGGCCCAGGAAGGCCGCCAGGCCGACCTGATCGCTGCCAACAACGTGCTGGCCCATGTGCCGGACATCAATGACTTTGTGGCCGGGTTTGCACGCCTGCTCAAGCCGCACGGCGTGGCCACGTTCGAGTTTCCGCACCTGCTGCGCATGGTGCAGGGCTGCCAGTTCGACACGGCCTATCACGAGCATTACTCGTACCTTTCGCTCACGGCGGTGCAGCGCATCTTTGCGGCCAATGGCCTGGTGGTGGTGGACGTGGAAGAACTGCCCACCCACGGCGGCAGCCTGCGCGTGATGGCCGCCCGGGCCGATGCCGCCGCCCACCCGCAAGCCACGTCCGATGGCGCCGCCCGCGTGGCGCAACTGCTGGCCACTGAAGCCGCCGCAGGCATGCTGGGCGAAGGGTTTTATAGCGATTTCCAGTCGCAGTCCAGGCGAATCAAGCATGAGTTGCTATCATTTTTGTTGCAATGCCATGCCGAAGGGCTGACGGTAGGGGCCTATGGCGCCGCCGCCAAGGGCAACACCTTGCTCAACTTTGCAGGCGTGCGGCCCGACCTGCTGCCCTACGTGGTCGACAAGAACCCTGCCAAGCAGGGCCAGTACCTGCCGGGCAGCCGCATCCCCATCGTGGATGAAGCGCATTTGCGCGCCCACCGGCCCGATCGCGTGCTGATCCTGCCCTGGAACCTGCGCAGTGAAGTGGCTGCGCAGCTGGACTATGTCCGCGGCTGGGGCGGGCAGTTTGCCGTCGCCGTGCCGCGGCTTGAAGTGTTTTGAATCCCCGCATTCCCTGACCCTGAGGAGCCCCGCACCATGACCGCCACCCCTGCACTGACCAGCAATGACCCGCGTGACCTGGACGGCAAGCGCCTGCAGAACGCCATGCAGACCCTGGGCCGCGACCCGGCACTGCGTGCGCGCCTGATTGCGCTGCTGCGCGAGAGCGAAGACCGCATCGCGTTCGACGGCCCGGTGCGCGACGAGGTGGTGGGCCCCATCATCGACGCGCTGCACCTGGAGTCTGACGAGTACGAGAAGGTGCTGGCCGACGGCACGCGGTTCCAGTTTCTGTACCGCACCAAGATCGCCCGCGACTTCCTGCTGTCCGAATCCGAACACCCCAGCCATGTGTGGGAGCCCCAGACTACCAAGCTGCTGCTGGAGCTGTCACGCGACCTGCAGGGCGACGTGCTGGTGGGCGGTGCCTACTTTGGCGACCAGGCGGTGCTGGTGGCCCGAGCGATCGCCGGGCGCGGACTGAAGGTGCACTGCTTCGAGCCCAACCCGCAGCAGGCGCAGATGCTGCAACGCAATATCGACCTGAACCATCTGACCAACGTCGTCGTCAATGTGGCGGGCCTGTGGAGCCGCAGCGGCGAACGCATGCGCCTGGATGGTTTCGACTCTTTCGCCAACATGGTCACCGCGCAGGACGGCAGCGGTTTTGACACCGTGGCCATGGACGACTATGCCCGGCAACAGGGCCGGCGCATCGGCCTGATCCAGCTGGACATCGAAGGCGCGGAGCTGTCTGCCCTGCAGGGTGCGCGCGAGCTGCTCGCACGGGACAAGCCTTCCGTCGTGTTTGAACTGCACCGCACCTACGTGGACTGGACCCACGGCCTGCGCAACACGCCCCTGTGCAGCCTGCTGCTGGACCTGGGCTACACCGTGTACGCCGTTCGCGACATCAACTCGCACCGCGAAATGCCCGGCCAGCCCATCGAACTGGTGCCGCTGGACGCTGTCTACCTGGAAGGCCCTCCTCATGGATTCAACATGCTGGCCGTGCCGGACGCCGCGTGTGTACAGGGCAGCGCCTTCCGGATGGTGGAGGGCGTCAGCCCCAAGCTGCTGCCCCACAAGAACCCCCATCTGCACCATCCGGTCGGCGGGTTCTGATGGGGCCAGCGCCGATGGCTTTCGCACCATCCGGCCTGCTGCAGGGCCAGCGCTTTACCGTGGTGGGCGCGGCCGGGTTTGTGGGCAGCCGCCTGTGCGCCACGCTCAGGGCGCGCGGAGCGCAGGTGTGGGCACCGGCCCGCGATGAGTCCTGGCCCTGGCATGGGCCTCTGGGGCATGTCATCTATTGCGCGGGGCTCACCGCAGATTACCTGGCGCGGCCTTTCGATACCGTGCGGGCCCATGTCAGCCACCTGGCCGAGGTGCTCCAGCATGGTCTGCAGCAGGGCGCCATCGACTCGCTGGTCTATCTGTCGTCTACCCGGCTGTATGACGCGCTCGGCGACGGCCTGGCGCAGGAAGACGCCGTGCTGCCCATGGCGCCGGCCAATCCCCGCCATCTGTACGACCTCTCCAAGGGGCTGGGCGAATCGCTGTGCCACGTCGCCGGACAGGGGCGTGCGCGCGTGGCCCGGCTTGCATGTGTGTACGAAGGGCCTGGGGATGCCGATGGTTTTCTGCCCGCCTTGCTGCGGCAGGTGCAAGCCGCGCGCGGTGCAGGGACCGGTGTGGTCGCCGTCGATTCATCGCCGTATTTCGCCCGCGACTATGTGCATGTGGACGACGTGATCGAGGCGCTCATCCGCATTGCACTCCGGGGCCGTGAGCCGGTCTACAACCTGGCCTCGGGCGCCAATGTGTCGAATGCGGAGCTGTTTGCCTACCTGGAGCAGCGCAGCGGTTGCCGGATTCAGGCGCTGCTGGACACTGTGCCCGGGCCGGTGCCAACCATATCCATTGACCGTCTGGGCACCGAACTGCAATGGCGGCCACGGCCGCTGTTCGACGTGCTGGACCGAATTTTTGACACTGATCCGGGAGCCCCCATTTCATGCTGAAGCCCCTGCACCTGTCTCGCTCCGAGCTGGCGGCGTATGTGGCCCGGCAGGTCGCCACGTTCTATCCCGACGGGCTGGACGCGGACGCTCCTGCCATCTTGGCCGCGCACATGGACCCGGCCCTGGCACGGCTGGGGCGCTGTATCAACGAGGTGCGCTGGTGGACTCCGGACGCGTTCGACCACCTGCATTCCACCCAGTACACGCTGTTTCTCTACTACCTGTCGAACACGATCTGGAAAGCCACCGGCCATCGCACGCTGTGCTCCAAACTCTTTGGCCTGAACAAGGCCTTGAACGGAATCGATCTGTTCTATGAGATCGACATGCCCGAGGTGATGTTCATCGGCCACTCGGTGGGCATCGTCTTTGCCAAGGCCACCTACGGAAACTATCTGGTCGTCTATCAGAACTCCACGGTGGGCAAGAACCATGGTGTGGCGCCTGTGCTGGGCGAAGGGGTCGTGATGTATGCGGGCACCGCCATCATCGGTGGGTGCCAGGTGGGTGATGGCACCGTGCTGTCGCAGGGCACAAGCCTTGTCAATACAGATTCGCCCGGTCACTGCACCGTGTACCCGGGCGCTGCGGGGAAGGTGGTGTTCAAGTCGGTGCGGCGCGATGCGCTGCAGGACATCTTTCGTCGCTAGCCTTTGGCAACGCGGGAAAACCGGCATGCAAGCCGCGGCCACCCTGGAGCCGGCTGTGCTGGCAGGCCAGGGTTCCTCTGCACGAGCCAGCGCGCTGTGCATCTGCGGTCCCGGGCGGCTTGCCGCGCAAGCAAATGCTCGCAATCGCCGGGCTGTTGCTGGGTAATTGTTGCGCTTTGTGCCTTGCGCCTTGCGCCTTGCATGCCGGAGGTGGCCGTTCCGCCATGCGTTTTCCCCGACCTGAAACAGAGTATCTGGCGCAGACACAGACGAAAAAAACCCCGGCACCTGCAAAGGTGGCCGGGGCGTGGGGGCAGGCCCACCAGCCTGCGCCTGACGTCGCTGGTGTCTCGCCTACTTGAGCAGCGACAGCACACCCTGTGGAATCTGGTTGGCCTGGGCCACCATCGCGGTACCCGCCTGCTGCAGGATCTGGGCGCGCGACAGGTTGGCGGTTTCTGCAGCGAAGTCGGCATCCAGGATGCGCGAGCGCGAGGCAGACAGGTTCTCCGACGTGATGTTCAGGCTGGCAATGCTCGACTCGAAGCGGGCTTGCAAGGCGCCCAGCTTGGCGCGTTCTCCGCTGATGAAGGCAAGCGCCGAGTCCACGGTCTTGAGGGACTCGGTGGCCTTCGAAAACGTTGTCACGTCCAGGTCTGCCACCCGCTTGAGGGTCGAGCCGCCGGTGGTGAGTGCGTTGGATGTTGACGTCACGGCAAACGACTTGTCCGAATCCAGCGTGATGTAGCCGCTGACCGTGGTGAAGTTGGCATTGGTGTCGGCTGCCAGCGTCACGCTGCCGCCCGCTGCAGTGCCGTCGGCCTGCAGCTTGGTGACGACGGTGGTGCCTGCATTTTGCACAGCCGTATCGGCCACCACGATGTCGTTGCCAGTGGCGTTGGCCAGCAAAACACGGTCGCCTGTCGAATTGAGCGATGCCGTCACACCGGTTTTGGCGGACTGGTCATTGATGGCGGCTACGGCGGCCGAGAGGCGGTCCGCGCCTGAAGTGGAGGTCAGGGTGAACGACGCGGTGATCGGTGTGGCGTTGTCGGCCTGGATGGCCAGGGTGAAAGACCCTGCAACGGCTGCGATGTCCAGTTCCACCTCGGTGCGGGCTGTGGCGGTCACGCCGGAGTTGGCCTTCACTGCATTGATCTGGTCTGCGATGGTCTTGGCCGACGAGCTGCTGGCCACGTTCAGGGTGGCGGTACCCAGCGAGCCACTGATGGACACTGCGCCGGAGGTCACGCCGTTCGCAGGGATGGACGTGGCAGCGGCGGCGGCGGAAACGCCAGCCCCGGCCGACGACACGTTCTGGTTGTTGCCGTAAACACTGGTGCGCAGGTTCGCGGTGGCCGCCACAATGGTCTGGTTGGCATTGGCGCCCACCTGGAACTGCTGGGTACCGAAGGTGCCGTCCAGCAGCTTCTGGCCGTTGAATTCGGTGGTTTGCGAAATGCGGTCCAGTTCTGCCACCAGCTGGCCGACTTCCTGTTGCAGGGCCTGGCGGTCGCCGGCGCTGTTAGAGGCGTTGGCCGACTGCACGGCCAGCTCGCGCACACGCTGCAGGATGTCGCCTGCCGCCTTCATGGCGCCTTCTGTCACCTGCGCCAGCGAAATGCCGTCGTTGGCATTGCGGGCTGCCTGGTTCAGGCCCTTGATTTGCGAGGTGAAGCGCTCGGAGATGGCCAGACCGGCGGCATCGTCCTTGGCGCTGTTGATGCGCAGGCCCGACGACAGGCGCTGGATGGATGTGTTCAGCGAACTTTGGCTCATGCCGAGGTTTCGCTGTGCGGTCAACGATGCGACGTTGGTATTGATAGTGGCTGCCATGGCGTTACTCCTGCAGAGCTGAAGACAAACATTTCTGCCGGTTTAAGCGTTGCCCCTCCGGCGGACTTCTCGGGAACGATGGATGAATTGTGGGCAGCCGGGTTTTTGGCGTTGGGGGGATAAGACGCAGAAAAACCGTTCAATCTGTGCGTTTGACCCTAAAGTTTTCCCGGCGCGACCCGAAAACCTAACCAACGGGACGCATGAAATGAGAGTGATGCCCGCCGTTCACCCCAAGCCGCTGGAGCAAAAGGTGAGCACTGTGGCCAGGTAGACCTGGCATTCAGTTGGCGGAAACGCCACATTCAGTCAGTTCTTTTCAGGAGTAACGCCATGGCAGCCACTATCAATACCAACGTCGCATCGTTGACCGCACAGCGCAATCTGGGAGCAAGCCAGAGCTCGCTGAACACCTCCATCCAGCGCCTGTCGTCGGGCCTGCGCATCAACAGCGCCAAGGACGATGCCGCTGGTCTGGCCATCTCCGAGCGCTTCACCTCGCAGATCAAGGGCCTGAACCAGGCGGTGCGCAATGCCAACGACGGTATCTCTCTGGCCCAGACGGCTGAAGGCGCCCTGAAGGCCTCCGGCGACATCCTGCAGCGTGTGCGTGAACTGGCCGTGCAGTCGGCCAACGCTTCCAACAGCGCCGGCGACCGCCAGGCCCTGCAACAGGAAGTCTCGCAGCTCGTATCCGAGCTGGACCGCATCTCGCAAACCACGGAATTCAACGGCCAGAAGCTGCTGGACGGCACCTTCGGTACCCAGCAGTTCCAGGTGGGCGCCAATGCCAACCAGACCATCACTGCCTCTACCGCCAACCTGCGTACCAGTGTGTACGGCAACAACCAGAACGTGTCGTCGGCCGGCGCCGGTGTGTCGGCTGCTGCGGCTGCTACCTCGGCTCCCGCCAACGGTGTGACCTCGGGTGCCGTGTCGATCAGCGGTTCGCTGGGCACGGCTACGCTGAGCGTGGCAAGCAGCTCGTCGGCCAAGACGATTGCCGACCAGATCAATGCAGTGAAGGCCAACTCTGGCGTGACGGCGACCGCCCGTACCCAGGTCGAGCTGGACATTGCCGCAACGGCAGGCTCTTACACCCTGTCGATCCAGGGTGACAACACCACGGCGCAGAACGTGTCTTTCACGCTCACCGCAACGTCCGGTGCCGACCGCCTCTCCGCCGCCGTGTCTGCCATTAACGACCAGTCTGCCAAGACTGGCGTGACGGCCTCGCTGAACAGCGCTGGCGACAAGGTCATCCTGACCAATGCGACGGGCAATGACATCGTGGTGGGCGACACGGCCGTTGTAAACGCCGGTGACACGACGGTCACGAAGCTGCAGGCTGATGGCACTGCTGCGGGTGGTGCCGTGACATTGACTGCCGCTGGTTCCACTGCTAACTTCACCACGGTCAGTGGCTACATCACGCTGGACTCGGACAAGTCCTTTGCGGTCACCTCGGCCAGCAATGCGCTGACCACCGGCGGTTCCTCGCTGCAAAAGGTGTCTGACCTGGATGTGACCACGTTCAGCAAGTCCACCAATGCCCTCAAGACCGTGGACTCGGCGCTCTCGTTCATCAACGGCGAGCGTGCCAAGCTCGGTGCCTTGCAGTCGCGCTTCGAAACATCGATCAGCAACCTGCAGGTGACGTCGGAAAACCTGTCCGCATCGCGCTCGCGCATTCTGGACGCCGACTTCGCCGCAGAAACTGCCAACCTCTCGCGTTCGCAGATCCTGCAGCAGGCAGGTACCGCGATGGTGGCCCAGGCCAACCAGCTGCCCCAGGGCGTGCTGGCCCTGCTGCGGTAAGCGGCAACGGCTTGTGAGGCGGCCGGGGCGTTGCAGCGCTCTGGCCTCCCAGGCACCAGGCGGCGGCAGTTTTTCTGTCGCCGCCATTTGGCTTTTTGCAGGGCGGGTGCCAGGACCGCCCGATAAGACGGGTTTCCTGGCGTGTTTACGGACGTTTCTTGTCGCCAATCGGCGCCATAATTTCCGTTGGACCAGTTCAGGAGGTTTATATGGCCACCATTTCATCGCCCGGCGTGGGAACCAACGGGCTTGATGTCAAAAGCATCATCTCCCAGCTGGTCGCGCTCGAAAAAAGACCCCTGGACACCCTCAAGCTCCAGGCGGCCACCGTCAATACCAAGATATCGGCTTTCGGGCAGATCAAATCGCTGGTGTCAACGCTGCAGGATGCAGCCAGCAAGCTCACCAGCGTCACGGGCTGGAACGGCGTCACCACCACATCTTCGGATTCGAAGTACGTTTCTGCCAGTGCTGCGGGCGGTACGTTGCCGACTTCCTTCAATGTCGAAGTCCAGAGCATGGCGAAGGCGCAGGCCACCGCTTCTGCTGCGTTGCTGCCCGTGGGTGGCGCCCTGGGCGCGGGGACCCTTCGGCTCGAGCTGGGCAAGTGGAGCGTGGCACCTGCGTCGTTCACCCCCCAGAGCGGCCAGCCGGTCGACATCACGATCAGTGCTGGTGACAAGCTTTCCGACATCGCCAGCAAGATCAATGGTGCCAATGCCGGAGTGACTGCCTCGATCCTGACCGATGCCTCTGGCGAGCGGTTGCTGCTCAGCGGCAAGGGAACGGGCGAAATGGCGGGCTACCGTGTCTCGGTCAATGAGGGCGCAGGTTGGGACACTGGCGGGCAGTCGTTCGCAGAAAACTCGGACGGGGTGGGCCTGTCCCGCCTGGCCACTTCCCAGATGGATGCAACGGCGACCACGCTGGCGGCAGATGCCCGCGCCAAGGTCAACGGGATATCCGTCAGCTCGGCCACCAACACGTTCGCCACCACCATCTCGGGTGTGACCTTCAAGGCCGAGCAGGTGACCGAAGTGGGCAAGCCCATTGCGATCACGGTGGCCAAGGATGACTCTGCCGTTCGTTCCAACATCGACGCATTCGTGAAGGCCTACAACGCCATCAACGAATTACTGCAGGACGCCACCAAGTACGACCCGAAAACCAAATCGGCGGGGCTGCTGCAAGGCGACTCCACGGCCATCACGCTCCAGAATTCGCTGCGCTCGGCAGTCCAGTCGGTCACGACAGGCGGCGGGGCTTTCCAGCGCCTGGCCGATATCGGTATCACGCAGGCCCTGGGCGGCAACCTGGCAGTGGACAGTGCCAAGCTGGGCAAGGCCCTGGCCGACAGCCCCGATGCGGTCAAGGGGCTGTTTCGCAACACGGGTGGAGGCGCTGCCGACGGCATTGCTGTGCAGGTCAAGGCGCTTGCCACCAACCTGCTTTCCAACAGCGGTTTCTTCAAGTCCAAGGACGACAACCTGCAGCTGAGCCTCAAGCGCATCAGCCAGGACCAGTCGCGGGTGAACGACAAGGTGGATGCGTTTGAAAAACGCATCACGCAGCGCTACAACGCGCTCGACAAGCAGCTGAGCACATTGAACGGCCTCAATGCCTATGTGACGCAGCAGGTGACGGCCTGGAACAAGTCCAACGGGTGATGTCGGGGGGCTTCAGTTTCCCTGGAGCCAGCCGATAACACCAGTAAGTAACCTCGAAGGATTGACAGCATGTTCAGCGCCTACAGCCCCCGTGCAGCCAACGCCTATCAGCGTATCAACATCGAAACCAGCATGCATACGATTGACCAGCACCAGCTGGTCAGCCTTCTGTATGAGGGCGTACTCAACTCCATTGCCACGGCACGGGGTGCCATGGCGCGCGGCGACGTGGTGGGCAAGGTCAACGCCATTTCCAAAGCACTGCGCATCATTGAGGAAGGTCTGAGCACCGCCCTGGACCGAGTGGACGGAGGCGAGCTCGCCAGCAACCTCGGTGCACTGTACGACTACTGCACGCAGCGCCTGATCCTGGCCAACGCCCGCAACGACGACGCGATGATGCAGGAAGTCATGAAGCTGATCGAGCCGGTGGCGCAGGGCTGGAACGAGATCAAGAAGAATGGTGTGCTGGCGGCAGACGCGCCAGCACCCGCCTCTGGCCAGCCGGCGCTGGTGGAGGCCTGAAACATGTCACATATGCTGATTGACTACTACAAGGCGATCGAGGACAGCAGCGCCAAGATGCTGGAGGCCGCACGCCTCAAGGACTGGGATGGCGTGGTGCGCTATGAGGGGGCCTGTGCCGTACTGATCGAGCAGCTGCGTTTCAAGGCCCAGGAGCACGACCTGCTGCCGGAGCACCGCCGCGAGAAGATGCGCATCATGCAGCGCATCCTGCGCAACGATGCGCAGATCCGTACCCTGGCTGAACCCTGGCTGGCCCAGTTCGAGCACCTGTTTGAAGGTCAGCCCCTGATGATGCACTGAGGCGATGCCAGTGCCAGCCGGCCGCTGCGTCGGCGGAGCGGCGAACGGGTGGTGGCCACCCACATCCACAACGCTAAACGCCCTGCAGTGCAGGGCGTTTTTGCGGGTGGAGGCGGGGGGGGCAAGTCGGTGCCGGTCGGGACACTCCATCAGGCGCTACAGGCCCTACAGGGCGCTTTTTGGGGTGAAAATGCCCCTGGGTCCTTGATTTATTTGGCTCTATTGCTATAAAACTAATAGCATAAGGCCGTTTAAACCTGCATGTTCATGATGTCGGTGTACGCCTGCACCATGCGGTTGCGTACATGCAGGGTGGCCTGAAAGCCGATTTGCGCCTTCTGTATGGCGACCATGGTTTCTTCCAGGCTGACGGACGGATTGTCCATCTGGACCTCTTTTTGCAGGTCGGCCGAGCGGTTCTGTGCGGCGCTCACCGATTGCAGGGCCCCTTTGAGGGCGCCTGAGAATCCGACGTCCGAGCCCTCGTTTTGCGGCGCTGCAGCACGGCGCGTCAGGCCTGCACCCGTGAGGGGAGCGGTAGAGCTTGAGATGCGTAGGTCCATGGCGTGTCCGTGGGGAATGGCGGTATGCTGGGTATCGTAGCCATCGCAGGCGCTGCCATCTTGGCGAAATGATGGACAAACCAGCGCCTTATCGAGCGAACATTCAGGGCCTGTGGCCGAATAATCGGTCCCACGCCCAGCTCCGTCGCCGGGCCAGTCCTCATGGAACGCAAGATGTCTGCTGTTGCTGAAATTCCTCTCGCCACCCCGTCTGCCGGCCCCTCATGGCTGCAGCGGATGTCTGCGCTGGATCGGGCCCAGCGCATGCGTCTGGGGGTGGGCATTGCGCTGCTGGTGGCCATTGCCGTGGCAGCCATCGTGTTTGGCCGCCAGCCCGACTACCGGGTGCTGTTCGCCAACCTGAACGACAAGGACGGGGGCGCCATCGTGGCCCAGTTGTCCCAGATGAACGTGCCCTACAAGCATGCCGACGGCGGCGGTGCCATCCTGATTCCGGCAGATCGGGTGCACGACGTGCGGCTGCGGCTGGCCACCCAGGGGCTGCCCAAAGGCTCGGTGGCCGGTTTCGAACTGATGGAGGCCAGCAAGTTTGGCATGACGCAGTTTCAGGAGCGGCTCAATTTCCAGCGGGGTCTGGAGGGTGAACTCACCCGCTCCATCCAGGCCTTGTCGTCCGTGCAAGGTGCGCGCGTGCACCTGGCGCTTCCCAACCAGAACGGCTTTTTCCGCGAGCAGCAAAAACCGTCGGCTTCGGTGCTGGTCAGCCTGCACCCGGGCCGCGTGCTGGACCGCGCGCAGCTCGCGGGGATCGTCCATCTGGTGGCTTCGAGCGTGCCGGAGCTGACCCCTTCGGCCGTGAGCGTGCTGGACGATACCGGCAAGCTGCTCTCCCAGACTCCGGAAGGGGGTGCCGGTGCCGAGGTGAATGCCCAGCAGCTGCTGTATGTGCAGCAGCTGGAGCAACAGTACACCCGCCGCATCATGGACATCCTGGAGCCTGTGGTGGGCCGCAACAACGTCAAGGCACAGGTCACTGCAGAGGTTGATTTCACCCAGACGGAGTCCACCTCCGAGCAGTTCCGCCCCAACCAGACGCCGGATGCGAGCGCCATTCGCAGCCAGCAGGTACTGGAAAGCCGTGGCAGTTCCAACAAGACGGCGACTGGCGTTCCCGGCGCGGTGGCAAACCAGCCGCCTGCACCGGCTGCCGCACCGGTCAACGGCGCCAACCCTGCTCCCAATGCCGCCGGCCAGCAGGGCGCCGAAGAGCAGACCAGCAAGCGCGAGTCCACCACCAACTACGAGGTCGACAAGACGGTCCGCGTGACCCGCGGCAGCACGGGGGCCGTCAAGCGGCTGAGCGCTGCGGTCGTGGTCAACTACCAGTCCACCGAGGAAAAGGGCAAGCCGGTGACCAAGGCGCTGTCGCCCGAGCAGGTGGAGCAGATGACGGCGCTGGTGCGCGAAACCATCGGCTTCAACCGCGAGCGCGGTGACTCCGTGAACCTGATGAACACGCCGTTCCAGGTTTCGGTGACGCCCGCCAATGAAGTGCCGGTGTGGAAGCAGCCCGAAACCATCGAACTGGCCCGCAGCCTGGCGTGGCCTGTGGGGGCACTGTTGTTCGGTGCCATGGTGCTCCTGGGCCTGGTGCGGCCGGCACTCAAGGGCGGCACCAAAGTGGAAAAGCTCGACGCCGTGCCGGTGCCCGGTGCCCAGCTAGATGCTCTCGAAGCAGACACCCCCGAGCGCCCGGCGCTGCCATCGCCGGGCCGCAAGGAAGAAGCCGCCGTGGCCACGCCGGAGCAGCTGCGCCTGGAAGATGCGCGGGTGCTCGCCAAGGAGAACCCGATGGCAGTGGCCAACATCCTGAAGACCTGGCTCAACGGCGAACCCGCCTGACGGCCTGCCCGGACGACAACCATGGACGACCAAGGACTCCACGACGCCGCCATCATGCTGATGTCTCTCGGCGAGGAAGAAGCGGCCGAGGTATTCAAGCACTTCTCGCCCAAGGAAGTGCAAAAGCTGGGCGAGACGATTGCCCGCATGCGCTCTGTCTCCCGCGAAAAGGTGGACGAGGTCATCAACAAGTTTTCCAACGCAGCTTCGGCCCAGAGCCTGCTGGTGTCGGACACGGGCAACTACGTGCGCGCCGTGCTCAAGCGCGCCCTGGGCGACGACAAGGCCGGTCTGCTGATTGACCGGATCCTGCAGGGCGGAGACGTATCGGGCATCGAAAGCCTCAAGTGGATGGACCCGCTCTCGGTCGCCGAGCTGCTGCGCAACGAGCATCCCCAGATCGTCGCTGCCATCCTGGTCCATCTCGACAGCGATCAGGCGTCAGGCATCCTGATGCACCTGACCGATCGCCAGCGCAGCGAAATCCTGTTGCGCGTAGCCACGCTGGAAGGGATCCAGCCGACCGCGCTCAAGGACCTCAACGAAGTGCTTTTCAAGGTGCTTGCCGGCGGCGACAAGATCCGCAAGAGTTCGCTGGGCGGGGTCAAGGCTGCAGCCGAAATCATCAACCTCCTGGGCGGCAACATGGACGCCGTGGTGCTGGAGTCCATCCGCGGGTACGACCCGGATCTGGCCCAGAAGATCATGGACAAGATGTTCGTGTTCGAGGACATCCTCAAGCTCGACGACAAGTCCATCCAGACGGTTCTCAAGGAAGTGGCTTCCGAGACGCTCATCGTGGCACTCAAGGGCGCGGTACCCGAGCTGCGCGAAAAATTCCTGTCCAACATGTCTTCCCGCGCAGCCGAAGCCTTGCGCGAGGACCTGGAGTCGCGTGGCCCCATGCGCCTGTCCGAAGTCGAAGCGCAGCAAAAGGAAATCCTCAAGACGGTACGCCGCCTGTCCGACGAAGGCCAGATCGTGATTGCTGCAGGTGGTGACGATGCCTTCGTCTAGCCATCGCGCCTATTCGCGCTTCATCCCGAGCGAGGAGGTCGGCCTCGTCACGCAATGGAGGTTCGGTGCCGTGGATGGCTCCGGTATCCAGGAGCCCGAAGATGATGAGATCCCTGCGGTGGAACTCCCCGCTGAACCTGACGAGGCCACGCAGCAAGCGCTTGTGCAGCAGGCTTGCGATGATGCCTTTGCAGAAGGCTTTGCCCAGGGGCAGGCGCAGACAGCGCTGGAGTGGCAACGCCGCATGGATGAATACATCGACAACCAGGGCCGGGAAGCGGCGCAGCGGCTGCAGGGGGTGATGCAGGCCCTGGATGCGAGCCTGGGCGAGATGCAGCAGGAGATGGCCCGGCAGGTGTTGGCACTGGCCTGCGACATCGCACGCCAGGTCGTCCGCCAGGAAATCTCGGTCAATCCGAATGTCCTGCAGCCGGTGGTGCGTGAGGCGATCGGCATGCTGGTGACCGAGGGACGGCCGGCAGTGGTCAGGCTCAATCCGGTCGATATGGAGTCTGTGGGCGACGCCCTGAGCGAAGATGCGGGCGGGCCAGGCATGCGCTGGGTTGCGGATGCGACCGTGCTGCCAGGAGGATGCCTGGTCGAATCCTCGGGTACCGTGATCGACGCCACGCTGGGCAAGCGCTGGGAGCGCGCAGTGTCCGCACTGGGGCTGGAATCCGCGTGGCAGGAAGGGGCGCCCTGATGGCCGTTGAAACTGCTGCTTCGTGGATGCAGTTCATCGCTGAGGCGCGCGCGCGTGCCGCTGATACCGTGGATCTGGAGTCGCGCGGAACGCTGACGCGTCTGACGGGGCTCGTCCTTGAAGCGGCCGGGATCCGCGTACCTGTGGGCTCGCAGTGCATGGTCCAGATGCCTGGGCACGCTCCGATGCTCGCCGAGGTGGTCGGCTTTTCGGGCGATCGCGCGTTCCTCATGCCTGCGGGAGACATCCATGGGCTTTCCAGTGGGGCCAGCGTAGTTCCTGCTGCACCGTATGTCCCCACGCCACGCCTTGGCGAACCTGCCGCGGCAGTTCAGCGCGCCGGCGTGCTGCGATTGCCCATGGGCGACGGACTGCTGGGCCGGGTGGTGGATGCGCAGGGAATTCCTCTGGATCACCAGGGGCCTGTCATCAATGTGGTGGCTGAGCCCATGGGCCGGCGTCAGATCAATGCCATGGACCGGTCGCCCGTGCGCGAAACGCTCGATACGGGAGTGCGCGCCATCAATGCGCTGCTGACCGTGGGGCGAGGCCAGCGCCTGGGTCTGTTTGCAGGCTCGGGTGTGGGAAAAAGCGTGCTCCTGGGCATGATGGCCCGGTACACGCAGGCGGATGTCATCGTGGTCGGGCTTATCGGTGAGCGGGGCCGTGAGGTCAAGGAATTCATCGAGGACATCCTGGGGCCAGAAGGTCGGGCACGGTCGGTGGTGGTGGCCGCGCCAGCGGATGCGCCTCCGCTGCTGCGCATGCAGGGTGCCGCCTATGCCACCGCGGTGGCCGAGCACTTTAGGGACAAGGGTCGCCATGTGCTTTTGCTCATGGATTCGCTGACCCGCTATGCCATGGCGCAGCGGGAAATCGCGCTGGCCATTGGTGAGCCGCCTGCCACCAAGGGGTACCCACCCTCATGTTTTGCCAAGCTGCCCCAACTGGTGGAACGCAGCGGTAACGGGCTGCATGGCGTCGGTTCGATCACGGCCTTCTATACGGTCCTGTCCGAGGGGGATGACCAGCAGGACCCGATTGCCGATGCTGCGCGTGCCATTCTGGATGGCCATATCGTGCTGTCACGTGCACTGGCCGAAACAGGCCACTTTCCGGCCATCGATATCGAGCAGTCTGCCTCCCGTGTGATGCACAACGTTGTCGATCGCGAGCACTTCGACCTTGCGCGGCGCTTTCGCGCGACGTATTCCCGCTACCAGAAGAGCCGCGATCTGGTCCAGGTGGGCGCGTACATGAGCGGGTCGGACCCCGCGCTGGATGAAGCCATTCGACTGCAGCCCCAGATGGCCGGATTCCTGCAGCAGGACATGTTTGAAGCCGCTTCGCTGGAGCAGAGCGTTGTCGGCATGGCGGCCGTGGTGGGCCACTGACGGCGCCCGCCATTTTCACGACCGGGTGACTCACGATGTCCAGCCTCACTTCACTTCACGTTGCAGTCGATGTGGCCACGCGCAAACGTGACGATGCCCGACGCGCCCTGCAGGCCACGCTGGCGGCACAGCAGGCTGCGCATTCGCAGCTGGAGCAACTGCAGGACTACGCCCGGGAAACCGAGGCCCGTTGGGGCATGCGGGCAGATACGGAAATGAAGCCCGAAGTGATGCACCACCACTATCACTTCATGGACCGGCTGGGCCATGCCGCGGGCCTGCAGACCACCGTGGTGGGAGATCACGAGAGTAGGGTGGCGGGCGCCAGGCGCGCGCTTCTGGAGGCAGAGCTACGCCTCGCCAGCCTTTGCAAGGTGGTCGCCAAGCGCCGCGCAGACCTTGAGCTCAAGGACATGCGCCGCGATCAGAAACAGACGGACGAACGCGCTGCATTGCAGTACCGCTCGGCCAACCAGGAGCATTGATCATGGAAGCAACACGCGCCCACGCCTCACAGCCCGGACCGGCCTCCCAGCCATCCGCACAAGCCGCTGCACACGCCCAGAAGGCCAAGGGCGGCGCACCTGGTACGGCGAACGCAATGACGAGCGCGAACCCCGGCGATTTTCTGGCTCTGCTGGCCGGCTTGACCGATGCGCAGGGAGCGGGCGCCGCAACGCAAGCTGCGGGTGACGCATTGGTGCCCGATGCGGTTCCGGGCGAGGCGGACACGCAGAACGCAGACGCCGCAACCCTGGCTGCCTGGCAAGGGTTGCTGGTCCCTGAGGACCGATCTTCGTCAGCCTTGGGCCTCATGCGGGGACGCTCCGATGCTGGCGGTGAATTCGGCGGGGCCGGTATTCAGGATGTTCTGCTTTCGAAGACGGGTAGCCGCGCCCAGGGGCTGGTGGCTGAAACCATTTTGCTGGATGCGTCTGCCGATATGCGTGCAGGTCCTACCCTTGGTTCCGGCGCTGGCCATGGGCGCGCATTCGCGCGACCCAACGGTGCCGGGGCGCAACGGCCCGACCCGGCCGCGGACGTGATGGCATCGCGGATGGCTGCGGCATCAGACCGGGTGCAGGCTCAGCCATTGGGCCCACTGGTGGCAGCAGTTCCAATGGAGGCACTGGCAACGGGTCTGGGGAGATTTGGCGCGTCGGTTGAACGTTTTGTGGGCAGTGTCCCGTTGGCTGCAGAGCTGGCAGGGATGCCGGGCGAACTGGTGGGCGTTGGCACCGGTGCCGGACAAGAAGGCAGTGCGCGAGCGTCTGGCGGCGATGCCGGTCCGCGCGACCCGGGTTACGGCGGGGGAGCGCTGACGGAGCCCGGTGGTGGCCCTGTCTTCGAGACCCTGGACGGTGCGGTTGCCCCGGGAGACCCGGCACAGGCGAGCGTGGAGGACCAATTGGCTGAACAGGTGGCGTACTGGGTCAATCAGGAGACGCAGAACGCTGAACTGACAGTCACCCGCGACGGGCAACCGGTGGAGGTGTCCGTCACGTTGTCGGGCAACGAGGCCCACGTCACTTTCCGAAGTGATCAGGAGCAGACCCGCGAGATCCTGGACCGCAGCATGCTGCAGTTGAGTGATCTGCTTCGTGGCGAAGGGCTTGTGCTCTCAGGCATGTCCGTGGGGACTTCGTCCGCCAGGAACTCGGATGGAGGAGGTGGGGGATCTGACCAGAAGCGCCGTCGCGACGATGCCCGGCAGGCACAGGTGAGCGCCGTGCCCTCGGCTGGCGCCGGGCTTGCGGGTACGGGCCGCGTGTCAGACCGTTCCGTCGATGTATTTGTGTGAGCGGCGCCGAGGCTGCAATGCTGGCGTGGCTGCGAGCCTAGCCACAATGCCCGCCTGGGCCCGGACGGGCGACACGTTCAGCAACCCTGCATAGGTTGTTGAATGCCGTGGTTTTAGGCATTTATTCTGGCTATTATGGGTTGCATCGTCATCCCATAATGGGGCATCTCAGGCGGCACTGGCATGGATCAAATGCAGGCGCCTGGCAGCTCTTCTAGCAAGGAAACCGCATCGTGTCAGCTAACCCACCCGCAGCGGCCCCGGTCAAAAGCAAAAAAATGCTGGTGATCATCATCGGCGTTGTACTGCTTGTAGTGCTGGCCGGCGGCGGAGCAGCCGCGTGGTTCATGACCCGCTCCCAAGGCGATGAGGAGGGCGGTGCCAGCGCAAAACCCGCCAAAGAAGCGCCCAAGGTGGCCCCGACATTTCTTCCGCTTGAAAACATGGTGGTGAACCTCGCCGACCCGGGAGGGGATCGTTTTGCGCAGATCGGCATCACGCTCGAGCTGGAGGACGCGAAGACGGCCGAGCAGGTCAAGCAATACCTGCCGAGCATTCGCAGCGGCATCCTGCTGCTGGTGTCGCAACGGACGTCTGCGGAGCTTTTGCAGCGCGAGGGCAAGGAGAAGCTCGCCACCGACATCCTGCGCGAGGTGTCGCGCCCGCTGGGATACAAGGTTCCAACCGAGCGTGAGCGAGCACGTGCGGCTGCAGCGCAAGCGGACGAGGAAGATGAGGATCGCCCAGCCGCCCGCAAACGCGTGGAACGCAATCCTGTGCAGCGCGTGCTTTTCTCCAACTTCATCATCCAGTGACACGGGCGAGGACCAGTCATGAGTGATTCCTTCCTTTCGCAAGAAGAAGTGGATGCCCTCCTTGAGGGGGTTACTGGAGAAAGCCAGAAATCTGTCGAGGAGGTAGCCGAGGCGGGGTCGGTACGCACGTATGACATTTCCAGCCAGGAGCGCATCGTCCGCGGTCGCATGCCGACGATGGAGATCGTCAACGAACGCTTTGCCCGCAACTTCCGCATCGGTCTTTTCAACTTCATCCGCCGCAGCCCCGAGATCTCGGTAGGCACAGTCTCTGTGCAGCGTTACAGCGCGTTCCTGAGGGAGCTGGCCGTACCTACCAACTTCAACATATTGGCCATCAGGCCCTTGCGCGGTAGCGGGCTCATCGTTTGCGAGCCTTCGCTGGTCTTCGGGATCATCGACACCCTGTACGGTGGTGTGGGGAAGTTCCAGACGCGCATCGAGGGCCGCGATTTTTCCCCGACTGAGCAACGCGTGATCAACCGGCTTGTCGACGTCATTTGCGCCGAATACAAGAAGGCGTGGCAGGGAATCTATCCGCTGGAGCTCGAATACCAGCGGTCTGAAATGCAGCCGCAATTTGCCAACATTGCGACACCGAGCGAAATTGTGGTGTCGACGGCGTTTCAGCTGGAGATCGGAGACCTGTCAGGCGCCATTCATATCTGCATGCCTTACGCGACGCTGGAACCTATCCGGGACGTGCTGTACTCGTCCACACAGGGTGACTCGATCGAGGTTGACCGGCGGTGGGTCCGCGTTTTGACGCGGGAGATTCAGGCTGCTGAGGTGACCCTGGTTGCCGAGCTGGCCAAGGCTGACGCGACGGTGGAGCAGTTGCTGGCCATGAAGCCGGGTGATTTCATCGAGCTCGATCGCGAGCCGCGCATCCGCGCCTCGATCGGCGGGGTCCCCATTTTTGAATGCCAGTACGGCACACACAATTCGAAGTACGCCATCCGTATCGAAGAATGCCTGCGCACTTCCGATATGAGCTGGCTGGGAGAGAAGAATGTCAACTGAAGAAGACAACAAGGACGCAGCCGCGGACGATCCGTTCGCTGGCTGGGCCGAGGCGCTGGAAGAGCAGAAGCGAACCGACGACAAACCCGCTGACGGGGAGCAGGGCGGCCCCTTGTCGGGCGAGCCAGTGCGGCCGTTTTCGGGAACTGCAGATGGTTCGGTCAACGATATCAACATGGTGCTCGATATCCCGGTGCAGCTTTCTGTGGAGCTGGGCCGGACCAAGGTGCCTATCAAGTACATCCTGCAGCTTGCACAGGGCTCTGTCGTAGAGCTCGATGCGCTCGCAGGCGAGCCGATGGACGTGCTCGTCAACGGCTACCTCATTGCCCAGGGCGAGGTGGTCGTGGTGAATGACAAGTTTGGTATCCGCCTCACCGATGTGGTGACGCCGTCGGAACGCCTGCGTCGGGTGAGCCGTGGGTAGCACCGGCAGCATGACGCAGACCCTGCTGGTCGTGGTGCTCTTTGTGGGCGCCATGGCCACGCTACCGTGGCTCGTTCGTCGTCTGCAGCAGAGGCACGCGTCCAGCGGACTCGCAGTGGGGGCACCTTCGAAGGTGGTTTCTGCGGTAGCCGTGGGCCCGCAGCAAAAGGTCGTGACGGTCGAGGTGGGGCCGGATCATGCGCGCACCTGCCTCGTGTTGGGCGTCACGCCCCAGCAGATCACTTGTCTCCATGTGTTGCCAATCAGCGCAGGGACATCGCCATCGGCGGGCACGGCCGCGGTGCCGTCCTTCGAAAAGGAAATGGCGATGGCTGGGCATTCGGCACAGAAGGCTGGTCATGCCTGAGCGCCGTTGTGGAGTTATCCGGCAATCGGCGCCGCTGTGGGCACTGGTTGCCCTTTCGGCTCTTGCTTTTCATGTACCTGCTTTGGCGCAGCCTGCAGCAGGGTCGCTGCCGTTGGTGGTCGGGACCGGACCAGGGGGCAACAGCTACTCCGTTCCGATCCAGACGCTGCTGTTCTTCACGGCCCTGTCGTTTCTTCCAGCGGTTCTGCTCATGATGACGGGATTCACCCGGATCGTGATTGTGTTGTCGCTGCTGCGCCAGGCCCTCGGCACGCAGTCGGCTCCGCCCAACCAGGTCATCATCGGGCTGTCCCTGTTCCTGACTTTTTTCGTCATGGGTCCAACTCTGGACCGCGTCTACGAAGACGCCTACGTGCCGTATACCAAGAACACGATCACGTTCGAACAGGCACTTGAACGGGCTGAGGCACCCATGCGGACCTTCATGCTCAAGCAGACCCGGCAGTCGGACTTCGCGTTGTTTTCCAGGCTCGCACGGCTTGACCCTCAAGTGACGGCTGAAACTGCGCCACTGCGTGTTCTTGTACCCGCGTTTGTGACCAGTGAGTTGAAGTCCGCTTTTCAGATAGGGTTCATGATCTTCATCCCGTTTCTGGTGATCGACATGGTGGTGTCGAGCATTCTGATGTCTCTGGGGATGATGATGCTGTCGCCAGTGCTGGTCGCATTGCCCTTCAAGTTGATGCTGTTCGTGCTGGCCGACGGCTGGAATCTTCTGATTGGCTCGTTAGCAGCGAGCTTCGTTCCCTGAAGGAGTGCGTGGATGAACCCGCAAATGGTGCTCACGATCGGGCACGACGCATTGACGTTGTTGCTGATGATCTCGATGCCTGTTCTGGGCGTTGTCATGGCTGTGGGGCTGATCGTGAGCATTTTTCAGGCGGTGACGCAAATTCACGAGGCCACACTTGCTTTCGTGCCCAAGCTGATAGCGGCCATGGTGGTGTTTGCGATTGCCGGGCCCTGGATGCTCAGCTCACTGGTGGACTACATTCGCCGCACCATCGAGTCGATCCCTTCGGTGATCGGATAGACGCATGCAGTCCTCCTGCCTGGTCTGTGCCCCACGGGGGCGTATGCAGCTGGCCGGGAGTCTGGGCCTCGCATCGCCCAACCTCCGCGCTGGAGACTTTCCGTGATCACGTTCAGCGAGGCGCAGATCATGGGCTGGCTCTCCCCCATACTCTGGCCGTTTCTCCGCGTGCTGGCGGTCTTCTCCGTGGCACCCGTGTTCTCGATGCGCGCGGTACCGATGCGGGTCAAGATCGGGCTCGCGTTTCTGGTGGCTCTTTGCGCCCAGGCCGTGCTGGTGGATCAGCCCGTCATCAGCGTCAACGGCCCTGATGCACTGGCAGCAGTTGCCCAACAGGTGGCGATTGGTCTGGCCATCGGATTCACGGTGAGGCTGGTTTTTGCCGCGGTGGAACTTGCGGGCGAAATCATTGGCTTGCAGATGGGGCTGAACTTCGCATCGTTCTTTGACCCGACATCGAATGCCCAGGTTAGCGCCGTAGCCAGGTTCTTTGGCCACATGGCGGTGCTTTTGTTTGTGGTGATCAACGGGCATCTGCTGATACTGATGGCCGTCATCAAGAGCTTTGACCGATTTCCCGTCAACGGAAACTTCTTGCAATCGCTCGCCCAGATGCGTTTACACGAGATCGGGGCTTCGCTGTTTTCAAGTGCTCTCTGGATCGCTTTACCCATGATTGCCTTGTTGATGTTTGTGAACCTGACGCTGGGTATCATTTCCCGCGTGGCGCCGCAGATGAACATCTATGCGGTCGGGTTTCCCGTCACCCTCACCGTGGGCATGCTGGGGATTGCAGCCACGCTACCCATGCTGGAGCAGCCTGTGCTTGCACTCATGCGGCAGGCGATCGACTTTTTTGCGACCCAGCGATAAGTTGCCCTTTGCACGAATCAGCGCGGTGTGTGCATCTGCGGTCTCGGGCGGTCTGCCGCACGCGCAAAGACTCGCAATAGCTGCGGCTATTGCAGCGTTTTGCGCCTTGTAGCCCATCCGGACCCGCAGCGCTCACTTACCGCTTGATTCGTGCCGAGGATCCTTAACAGGCGCAACGGGGGCGCGTCGACTCAGACGAGCTGGTTGCGAATGGCGTAAACAGTCAGTTCCGCGTTGTTTGTCAGCTTGAGCTTTTCAAGCACTCTTGAACGGTAGACGCTGACGGTTTTCGGGCTCAGCATCAGTTCCTCTGCAATGTCGGAGAGTCGTCGTCCTGATGCGATCTTGACCAGTGTCTGCAACTCGCGCTCGGAAAGAGTGGCATGCGGCAGTTCTGGCGTGGGCTGGGCCAGGCTATCCGCCAGCATCTGTGCCACGTCGGGTGTGAGGTATTTGCGCCCTTGGTTCACAGTCCGCACGGCCTCGATCAACTGCACTGGATCGCCTGCCTTGTTGGCATACCCGTGGGCACCGGCTTTCAGGCAGCGCAGTGCATACTGGTCCTCGGGGTACATCGAAACGATCAGCACCTTGATGCCAGGGTGGGTTTCGCGCACGCTGGCCAGGACCTCGAGTCCGCTCCGTCCTGGCATGTTCAAGTCCAACAAAAGGATATCGCACAGGTCGGTGCGAAGCACCTCCCGCAGCTCTGCGTATCCTCCGGCTTCCGCCGTCACGCTGATATCGGGTGCCTCACAAAGGGTGTCCCTTATGCCGCGCCGCAGCACAGCATGGTCATCGCAAAGCACTACGCGGATCACTGATGGGCTCCTTGAGCGACGGAACTGCCGGCAGCTGTTAGGGGAACTGAAAGTATCACGGATGTCCCCTGGCCCGGCCTGCTGCTGATGTCGATCCAGCCGCCTACGGTACGAGCCCTTTCCTGTAGCCCCCTCAGACCGAAAGCTCTCGGCTTGCTTAACATCTCGGGTTCAATGCCAACGCCATCATCCGACACTTCAATCGTCAGCACGCCCTCCTGATCGGACAGGTCAATGGTGACTTTACTGGGGTTTGCATGCTTGGAGATGTTGGTGAGCGCTTCTTGTGCTGTGCGATAGGCGACCAGCTGGATGTCATTCGACGCTGGAATGGTGTCCCTGCTGCTTGTGAACTGGACAGGTGTGCCGGTGCGCTGCTCAAACCCCGTCGCTAGCCACTGTACCGCGGCAACCAGGCCCTGTTCCAGCACGGGTGGGCGCAGGTTCATCATGATCCGCTGGCTTGCTCCGATAGCGTGGTGAAGCATTTCAGCTGCCGAGATCGCGTGTTTGCGCATGGCCTCGTTATCGCTATGGCGTGCGATCCAGGAAACGTCAAAACGCACGGCGGTGAGGGCTCCTCCAATGTCATCATGGATCTCTCGTGCAATAGATGCGCGCTCGCGCTCGATCGACAACTGAAGGTGCTCGGCAAGCTCTGAAAGTCTCCGTTCGGAAACGGCAAGCTCACTGACGGCCTGCTCCCGCGCATTCCGAGCTTCATGGACTTCGATAGCCCTTTCCACCACATGGGGAAGTCGCTGCAGGTCGTCCTTCAGGAGGTAATCCGCCATTCCCATGCGGATGGCATCCACAGCCGCGGTTTCTCCAATCGCTCCAGAGACAAGAATGAATGGTGGCGACTGCGGCTTTTGCGCCACATACGACCAAGCATCAAGGGCAGTAAAGCCCGGCAGGCGGTAATCTGCCAGAACAATGTCGAAACAGCCTCTGTCGATTTGCTCCTGAAATTCCTCCAGTGTGTCGACACGAAGCGCCCTGAACGAAAGCCCTCCGCGCTTGAGAGCGAGTGTCATGAGTCCGTGATCCGCTTCCGAGTCCTCAAGGTGCAAGATCGCAAGAAGTCGGTCGGATGATTTCTGGACCATGAGGGCGCTATCATAGGATACAAATTGGAACAAACAAGACGTGTTTTTCCGGTTGGGGTAGCCGTGCTGCGGCCGTCAAATGCTAGCGACAGTGGCTCACTGCGCAATCGGCGGGCGTGGGGCGTGTACAACGCCATAGCGCTGTATTTTCGCGTGACTTGCTGATGATGCTGCGATGGAGAAACGATGCAATCAACGCTAACAACATCCGGGGAGCCTGCGGTGCAGGTGCCCGTCATGGTGGCGGCAGAGCTACAGGATTCGCTGCTGGTCGTGATGCACGATCTGCATCGCCTTGAGGGCTTGCTGAGCCATGCTACGGACAATCTTCTCGAGCGCTTTGGTGAGGCCAATGCAGCACTGACGGATGCGGTCGTTGAAGACGCGCCTGAGTTGGTCGCTGCCCGGGCCGCCCTTCGCAGTGCAGTGACTGAACTCCAGTTCCAGGACATGGCGTCCCAGCTGATCTGGCACACCACGAAAGTCCTGCAGGGCTGTGCGTTCCGACTCGCATCAGAGGCCATGGGGCACGAGGAGGGGGAAGACGCCGCACCATTTGCAGAGATGGCGCCCGACAGGCCCAACCCCGTGACGCAGAGCGAGATGGATGCGGGATCTGTAGACCTGTTTTGACGTTCATACCACCGGTTAACCTATATATTCAAGTCAGTTGGAGCCACACATGCAATCGATCCTTGCCGTTGATGATTCACCGTCCATGCGAAAAATGGTGGCCTTTACCCTCACCGGGGCGGGCTATCACGTGGTGGAGGCGGTGGATGGGCAGGACGCGCTCGAAAAGGCTGAGACCCACAACATCGACCTCGTTCTGGCAGATCAGAATATGCCGCGGCTCGATGGCATCGGGCTGACGCGCAAGCTGCGTGAGCATCCGAAGTTCAAGACGATTCCGATCCTGATCCTCACCACTGAGTCCAGTGACCAGATGAAGCAGGCGGGACGTACCGCGGGGGCCACGGGCTGGTTGGTAAAGCCATTTGATCCGAATCGTCTGATCGAAGTGATCCAGAAAGTGATTCGTTAGTCCCAGCAACGATCACCACCATACAGGAGCCACCATGGCGGACACGTACCAAGAACCATCGGGCGGGGGCGCTGACTTCGATCTCAGTCAGTTCTACCAGATCTTTTTCGAAGAAGCGGGTGAGAATCTCGACCTGATGGAGCAAATGTTGCTCGATCTGGATCTGAGTAGTGCAAACGACGAAGAGCTCAACGGCATCTTTCGGTGCGCGCACTCCATCAAAGGTGGTGCGGCAACATTTGGCTTTGCCGACGTCGCCGAGCTCACGCATCAAATGGAGTCGTTGCTGGACCGTTTGCGCAGGCACGAGCTTCAGCCAATTCCTGAAATGGTCGATGTGCTGCTTGAATCTGCTGACGCATCGAGAAGCCTTTTGGCGCGTCACCAGGCGGGTGGGCAGGGGGAGGCCGTTTCGACGTCTGCCCTTGTGCGCCGGATCAGCGAGCTTGCGGCCGGACAGGTGCCTGTTGCAGCGGCGCCAGTAGCACCACCGCCTCCCCCCGCCCCTGCTGCGCGTGCAGTGCCGGCGCCGACGCCGGCGGCGCCAGGCGGCGTTCGGCAGCTTGAAATCGAGATTGGCCCCTTGGAGCGACCCGAGCAGGCTGACGCCATTAAGGAGTTGTTCCGCGATATTCCCGGGCTCGGCGCGGTACGGGACGTTCCTACGACCTCGGCGGACATGCGCCTGTTCTCGGTCGAAACGACGTCGACCAACGATGATTTGATGGACCTGTTCGCGTTCCATGTGTCCAAGGACAGGGTTCGCATTCGTGAGGCTGGTGCGGCTGCTGCGAGTGCGGCGGAGCAGTCCGCCTCAGAGGCCGGAGGCGAAGCGGGCGGAGATGGAACGCCCTATGGTTTCTTCGACGGCGCGCCGGGTGCACCACATCTGGACATGCCTGCACCGAGCTCGATCAACCAGTCCACTGGTGTAGCAAAAACCACCGTGGCGGCAAGGCCGGCGGCGGAATCCAAAGGGGGTGGACAGGCACAGATGGAGTCGACGACGATCCGTGTGGACGTTAAAAAGGTCGATCAGTTGATCAATCTGGTCGGCGAGCTTGTCATCACTCAGGCAATGCTTGCGCAAAACAGCCGCGGGCTTGATGCGGGCGCGTATCAGCAGTTGCTTGCAGGGCTGGCAGACCTTGACCGCAATACCCGGGATCTCCAGGAATCTGTGATGTCGATCCGGATGATTCCGATGTCGATTGTTTTCAGCCGCTTCCCCCGTATGTTGCGAGATTTGGCGAACAAACTGGGTAAGAAGGTGGAACTGGTCACGCTTGGGGAAGCAACGGAGCTGGACAAAGGCCTTGTCGAGAAGATCACTGATCCGCTCACGCATCTGGTCCGAAATAGCTGTGATCACGGTATCGAAATGCCTGCCGACCGGCTTGCCAAAGGTAAATCGGAACACGGCACCATCACGCTATCAGCCTCCCACCAAGGCGGATCGATCGTGATAGAGGTGCGTGACGACGGAAAGGGTTTGTCGCGCGAGAAGATTCTGAGCAAAGCCCTGGAGCGTGGGCTGGACGTCTCCGAGCAGATGAGCGATGCAGAGGTTTGGCAGCTGATCTTCGCTCCAGGCTTTTCCACCGCAGACGAAGTTACTGATGTGTCCGGCCGTGGAGTTGGCATGGATGTGGTCAAGCGAAACATTGCCGCGCTGAACGGTTCCGTGGAAATCGACTCGGCGGAGGGCTATGGGATGAAGGTGTCGGTGCGCCTTCCTTTGACGTTGGCCATCATGGACGGAATGTCTGTTGGCGTGGGTGAAGAGGTGTATATCTTGCCGCTGTCCTCCGTCGTTGAGTCCTTCCAGGTCAACTCCAGTGACGTGAGTACGGTCGCGCAAGGATCTCAACTGGTCAAGGTGCGCGATGAGTACATGCCGGTGATCGCCCTTGAAAAGATCTTCCAGGTGCCGCGGTTCGATCTGGACAAGTCTAGCAACATCATGGTTGTGGTCGAGGCGGACGGAAGCCGGGTTGCGCTGCTGGTGGACGAATTGCTGGGCCAGCACCAGGTCGTGGTTAAAAACCTGGAAACCAACTACCGCAAGGTACCCAATGTCTCTGGCGCCACCATCCTCGGTGACGGGACTGTGGCACTCATCCTTGACACAGGCGGACTCGTTCGTCGCGCCCGCCATTGAAGAACTAAGCGGCGGCTGTTTAGCGGCGCCGCTACGAAAGGAGTCACCATGAGTGTGGTAGCGAAGTCTGCAGATTCAACAACTGCAGGAGCCCGTGAGTATCTGACCTTCCGACTCGACCAGGAAGAGTACGGGATCGACATATTGAAGGTTCAGGAAATCCGCGGTTACGAACCGCCGACTCGGATAGCGAACGCTCCCAATTTCATCAAAGGGGTGGTCAATCTACGCGGCACGATCGTTCCCATCGTGGATATGCGTCTGAAGTTCAATTGTGCGCAGGCGGACTACAACAGTTTTACTGTTGTGATCATCCTCAACCTCCGCAGTCGTGTTGTTGGTGTGGTCGTGGATTCGGTCAGCGATGTGATGGAGCTAAATCCCGACAGTATCCGTTCGGCTCCTGACATTGAAAGCGCCATTGACAACAGTTGCATCCTGGGACTTGGGTCGGTGGGAGAGCGCATGTTGATCCTTCTGGACATTGAGAAGCTGATGTCTGGGCTGGACATGGGGTTGGCATCGACCAGCGAGTAGATCGGGTACCTGCCGGGGCGTGGCGGCTCAGGGCATTCGTCAATGGGCATCTCAGTAGCCATATCTTTGAAGTAACGGCCCCTTTCTGGATGATCAATATGGCCTCGACCACCAGTGTCACATCTGCAGGACGACCTGCCCCGGCCAGAGCTGAAGCATCCGTGGCACAAGCAACTTCTGGCCCATTGGCTCAAGGTCGTGAGTTTGTCTGGACCAATGCTGACTTCGCACGCGTGCAGGCCCTGATTTATCAGAGAGCCGGAATCAGCCTGCATGATGGCAAGCATGCAATGGTGTACAGCCGTCTGTCACGACGGTTGCGCGAAACGGGCTATTCCAGCTTTCATGATTACCTAGCATGGCTTGAAAATCACGATGGCCCTGAATGGCAAGAGTTCGTCAATGCTCTCACGACTAATTTGACGGCCTTTTTTCGCGAGCAGCACCACTTCGAGATATTTGCCTCGCATCTGCGTACCAAACCTTCGCACAGCTGGCGAGTGTGGTGCAACGCTGCCTCGACCGGAGAGGAGCCGTATTCGATTGTGATGACCGCGATCGAGGCGTTGGGTCAAAACGCATCATTCAAGCTCACTGCCAGCGATATCGACTCGCGGGTACTGGCGACTGCTGCGAACGGCGTCTATCGTCTGGATAACCTGAAGGGGTTGACCCCTGATCGTATGCAGAAGTTTTTCCTGAAGGGGAAAGGGTCGAATGCGGGAATGGCGCGCGCCAAACCAGAGTTGCGCCGTGCGATCGAGTTTATGAGCGTCAACCTCATAAGGGACGATTGGCCGTTCAAGGAGCCATTTGATGTCGTTTTCTGTCGGAACGTGATGATTTATTTCGATGCGCCCACGCAGCGTCGTGTTCTTGAGCGGATCCATCGCGTTCTCAAGCCGGGTGGGATGCTTTTTGTGGGCCATGCCGAGAACTTCAGCGAGTCCAAGGACTTGTTCACTCTGCGAGGCAAGACGGTGTATGAACGCCGTTGAGCACTGTCTCTGACGCTCTGCTTGTTATTCTCATGACCACCACTCCAACCGGTATATCTTCGGCGCCCAGTTCTGTCAGTGTGGGCACCAGCGAGCGGCGAAGGGCTCCACGCATCGCTCCTCTCAGCGCGGACGTCTATTCAGCCGGCAGCGGACCGGCGCGGGAGTCCTCTTTGCAGGAGCTGAAGGCGCGCACCCGAAAACCAGGTGAGGCTTCATTTTTCTACTTGGATCACCACTTTCAGCACAACGCCGTCAAGGTGTTACCGGGGGAGTATTTCGTGTCGGACGAAAACTTGGTGATCATGACCGTGCTCGGGTCATGCATTGCCGCTTGTTTGTGGGATAGCCGTGCGCGAGTGGGGGGGATGAACCACTTCATGCTGCCTGACGGTGATCTAGCAGACGCGTCCGGTCGGTACGGATCGTATGCGATGGAGTTGTTGATCAATGAAATGCTGAAACTGGGTGCGCGTCGAGAAACCATGCAGGCCAAGATTTTTGGCGGTGCCCAGGTAATGGCGAATTTCACGACGATGAACGTGGGTGAGCGCAATACCAATTTTGTGTTGAACTACCTGCACACGGAAAGAATTCCGATCGTTTCCGACGACGTACTGGACATCTATCCGCGAAAGGTCGTTTTCTTCCCGATCACAGGTAAAGCCATGGTGAAGCGGTTGGCCCATGCCCACCCGGAAGCGCTGGTCGCGCAGGAAGTGCGCGGCAATGCAGCCACCGTCGCCAAGTCGACGTCCGGCGGTTCCGTCGATCTGTTTTAAAAGGTTTAGTTGATGAGCAGGAAAATCCGCGTTGTGGTGGTGGATGACTCAGCGCTGGTGCGCAGTTTGTTGTCCGAGATCATCAACCGCCAGCGCGATATGCAGTGCGTCGGTACGGCGAATGACCCGCTGGTAGCCCGCGAGATGATTCGTGAGCTTGATCCGGACGTCATTACGCTGGACGTTGAAATGCCGCGAATGGATGGCATCGATTTTCTTGGGCGCCTGATGCGTCTGAGGCCGATGCCGGTGGTCATGATCTCCACGCTCACCGAGCGAGGTGCCGAGGTTACGATGCGGGCGCTGGAGCTCGGCGCTGTTGATTTTGTGGCCAAGCCGCGTGTGGGTCTTGCCAGCGGGCTCAATGACCTCGCGTCACAAATCGTTGAAAAAATACGTGTGGCTGCAGTGGCCCAAGTACGCCGCGCCCCCACGCGCGAGTCGCAGCCGGCGGATGCCGGGGGTGGAGTGGCGATACCCATCACAACTGCATCACATGCGTTGCTAGGCAGACTGTCTACCGAAAAGCTGATTTGTATCGGTGCTTCGACAGGCGGTACAGAGGCCATCAAGGAAGTCCTGGTGCAAATGCCAGCGGATTCGCCAGCCATCGTGATCACCCAGCATATGCCACCGGGATTCACGACAAGCTTCGCTGCGCGGTTGAATGGACTCTGTCAAATCACGGTGAAGGAGGCTAGCAATGGCGAGCGAATCATTCCTGGCCATGCTTATATTGCTCCGGGCGGGACGCAGTTCCATGTTGCTCGCAGCGGCGCTAACTATGTCGCGGTTGTCGATGATGGTCCACCAGTGAACCGGCATAAGCCATCCGTCGAAGTACTGTTCAAATCCGCCGCCGCAGTGGTAGGGCGGAATGCTTTTGGGATCATGCTCACCGGAATGGGCAACGACGGTGCTGCCGCGATGCGCGAAATGAAGGATGCGGGTAGCTACAACTATGTCCAGGACGAGGCTACCTGTATTGTCTTCGGTATGCCGCGCGAGGCGATTGCGCATGGTGCAGCGGACGAAGTTCTCCCGCTGGGACAGATCGCCCCTGCGCTGATCTCCCGACTTCGAGGTGCAACAGATCGTCTGCACCATCGCATCTGATCTGAGAGTGCGAATACGCTACGAAAGCGGTTTCCTGAGGTCCGACTGCGCTCGTCTCCTCGGGGTCATGCGGAGCGTATTGCAGTTGTGGGCCGCTTAGCTGGAAAGAGCGCTCCATCGCTCCAAGGCTGTCATAAGCGCTTCTTCGATTTCAGCAGCTCGAACTGTCATGGCTGTTGCTGCGCTTGGATCACGGCTATAAAGCGCTCCATCGGCAAGCTTCTCGTGCAATGCCTTCTGTTCTGACTCCAGGGTGGCGATTTGCAAAGGCAATTCGTCGAGTTCTCTCTGCTCTCTGTAGGTCAGTTTTCTTCTGGTCCCGACGGGTGACATCGCCGTCGTTTTCGTTGCGGTGGTTTCCGAAGCCGATTTGTCTCCGATCGACCCTGCAGCGGCTTGGCTAGGCCGTTGATTGCTCTCTGCTGCCTGCAATGCCCGACTTCGCTTTGACTGAATAATCCAGTCCTGTACACCCCCCTCGTATTCTCTCCATAGTCCATCACCTTCAGCGGCAATGGTGCTAGTCACGACGTTGTCGAGGAAAGTGCGGTCGTGGCTCACCAGAAACACCGTTCCTTCATAACACTCCAGCAACTCTTCTAGCAGGTCAAGGGTGTCGATGTCGAGATCGTTTGTCGGTTCGTCAAGTACCAGTACATTGGCAGGGCGCGCGAAGAGGCGAGCCAAGAGCAAGCGGTTTCGTTCACCGCCTGAAAGAGATCGGACGGGCGAGTGGGCTCGGGCCGGGGAGAACAGGAAATCAGCCAAGTAGCTTTTGACATGCTTTCGCTGGTTTCCGATCTCGATCCATTCGCTGCCGGGGCTGATGAAGTCTTCAAGAGTTGCGTCCAGATCCAACGCATGCCGCATTTGGTCAAAGTACGCCACTTGCAGGTTCGCGCCTTGCCTGATGGTGCCCGCGTCTGGTTCGAGTTCGCCCAAAATCATCTTAAGAAGCGTGGACTTACCTGCACCGTTCGGGCCAATCAATCCCACCTTGTCCCCGCGAAGGATCGTGCTGGTAAACCCTCGAACAATCGTCTTTTCTCCGAATACCTTGGTGACGGCCTCGAGTTCCGCGACGATCTTGCCTTGGTATCCATTCGATCCCCCCGAGGCCACATCCATGCGGACACTCCCAACCACCTCACGTCTTGCCTCCCGTCGCGCCCGCAACTGCTCGAGTCTGCTAATTCGGCTTTGGCTACGTGTGCGCCTAGCTTCAACACCTCGTCGGATCCAAATTTCCTCTTGGGCCAGCAGCTTGTCTGCCTTGGCGGCGATGATTGCCTCTTGTGCAAGCTGCTCTTCTTTCTGGAGCAGGTATTGGGCGAAGTTACCCGGATAAGACCTCAACTGTCCCCGATCCAGCTCGACAATTCGCGTCGCCACACGATCCAGAAAAGAACGGTCGTGGGTAATGGTGACCACGCTGCCGGTGAAGTCGAGCAAAAGATCCTCGAGCCATTCGATCGAGTCGAGGTCAAGGTGGTTGGTTGGCTCATCGAGGAGCAACACGTCGGGTCGCGCCACCAGAGCTTGCGCAAGTGCCACGCGCTTTCTCGTTCCGCCCGACAAATCTCCAACCAGCGCATCAGGTGACAAATGCAAGCGCTGCAGCGTCTCTTCTACGCGCTGCTCCCAATTCCAAGCATCGTATGCCTCGATCTCGGATTGCAGGGCGTCCAAGTCGAGCCCGTCTGCACCAGATAGGTAGAGATCGCGTATAGAGATGACACGCTCAAGGCCCTTCGCGGCCGCAGCAAATACCGTTGCGTTGGAATCCAGGACTGGCTCTTGGGCTACAAATGCGATCCGCGTTCCTTGCTGGATCTGGAGGGAGCCATCATCGGGCTTAGCCAGGCCGCCCAGTATCTTCAGCAGTGAAGACTTCCCTGCGCCGTTCCGCCCTATCAAGCCAACCCTCTCTCCGCTTTCTATAGAAAAGCCGGCGCGGTCTAGAAGCGCTACGTGCCCGAAAGCAAGTTGCGCGTTGTTCAATGTGATGATTGCCATGGGTCATTATCGTGGAGGCTGTGCTGGGCGACCCCGTACCCTTGTCAAGGGGCACACCTCAGACCGTCTGGAGCGCTACTTAACGTCTCGAAAAAAAGAGGTGGTGCGCTGCCACGGGGATGATTTCCGTGCTACAGTCGAGGGCTTCGCTACTGAGAGCTGCTTGCAAAAGTGACTTGAGATGGCGGGGTTGCTGAAGATGCTCTTGGGTTTGGTTCTGGGGCGTGTTTGGTGGTTGTGCTGAAGTTGGTCCTTGTGTCTGACGGTGGTGCAAAAAAGAAGTCGCACTGAGTTGCAAGCGGGATAAAAACCGGTATATAATTCAAGGCTTCGCTCGGCGGATGTTTGGTGTTGTTGGTGGTTGCTACGGCGACTTGCGGCAAAGTCAGAAATCTGAAGAGAAAGAAAAAAGTTTTGACGGTGCTTTAAAAACCGTGCTAGAATTCAAGGCTCAGCTGATCGCAGCTAAGTCGGGAAAATAAAGAAAGACTTCGGTCTGACGTGTGATCCGGTTCATTAAAAACATACAGCCGATAAGCGTGGGCGTTTGATAGCGAGTGCCAAGTTCTTTGGAACTAGTGCTTAGCACTACAAACGCTCATGAGAGAGAAGTGAAGTTCACTTCAATTCTTAATTATGAGTTGCTCGCAAGAG
>LNEG01000064.1 GCA_001464865.1 Burkholderiales bacterium Ga0074133 | reverse complement strand
CTGCTGCTCCGTTCGGGCCGACAGGTCGTTGTTGCCCGAGGCAATCTGCGAGCTGGCCGATGCCACCCCTTCGGCGTTCTGGCGCACCAGGCTCACGGTACTGGCAAGGCTGTTGCGCATGTCTGCCAGGGCATTGAGCAACTGGCCCATCTCGTCTTTGCCGCCGCGCGGCACTTCGGCGCCCAGATCGCCCTGCGCAATCGCCTGGGCTGCCTGAAGGGCCTGACTGGCGGGGCGCGTTACCGCGCGGGTGATGGCCACACCCAGCAAGGCAGCGATCAGGCAACATACGACCAGCGTCACGAGCAGTGCGATGCGGGCGCTGGTGTACACCTTGTTGATTTCTTCCTGGGCCAGGGCCGAATGGTCGGCATTGAGCTTCTGCAATTCGCCCAGCGCCTCCACGACGGCGGCAAACGCCGCTTCAGACTCTCCGGAGTACACCATCAGCAGTGCCTCGCCCGTGAGTTCCAGCGTTTCGGCCGTGCTGAAGTCCACGCTGCCGGCAATCTCCACCAGCTTGGCCTGGAGCACGCCATATGCGGCCTTGCGCGTCTTGTACGACGCAAAGATTTCGCGCTCGGCATCGGTATCCACCAAGGGCTCGTACAACGTTTCGAGTTGAGCAATGTCCTTGGAACGGAGGGCGACCTGCTCCGAAAACGCCTTCACCTCCGCCACGTTGCGCGAGGTCACCATGCCCGCCTCCGACCGGCGCATGCGGTTGTAGAGCACGCGCAGGTCACCGGATTTCGCCACGCTGGGCAACAGGTTGCTGGAAATCTGTTCCGCGTTGTTGTAGATGCGGGTCATCTGCACCAGGGCGATGGCACCCAGCAAGGCGGTCAGCAGCACCACTGCCAGAAAGCCGGCCCCCAGCCTGGTGCCGATGCGCAGATCGGAAATTTTCATGATGTGTCCCCAGGAAGCGGCATTGCGTGCGGCCAGATTGGTCGTGCCAAAGACGGCACGCGTGTAACGATATGCTGCTGCAGTCTAGCAGTCGAATCGCACCCTCGAGACAATCAGGAGACAGCGTCCCCACTGCGCTCCATGCTTCATACCTACCAACAAGAACAGCCTGCTGGCGTGGGCCGGCAGGCTGTTGTTCAGGACCCGGAAGACACCCGGGGCCCGCACTGCGCGGGCGGCATCCCGGAGACGCTTACGCGCCCTTCTTGAAGCTTTCGATACCGTCGGCCACTTCCTTCTTGGCTGCCTCCAGGCCTTCCCAGCCCAGGACTTTCACCCACTTGCCCTTTTCGAGGTCCTTGTAGTGTTCAAAAAAGTGGGCGATGGCGTTGCGGCGCATCGGGTTCACGTCGTCAATGCTGCTCCAGTGGTCGTACATGGGCAGGATCTTTGATGTTGGCACTGCAATCACCTTGCCATCGACGCCAGCCTCGTCTTCCATCATCAGGATGCCCAGGGGGCGGCAAGTCACCACCACGCCAGGGTGCAGGGGGTAAGGCGTGATCACCAGCACGTCCACCGGGTCACCGTCACCCGACAGGGTCTGCGGTACATAGCCGTAGTTTGTGGGGTAGTGCATGGCCGTGGTCATGAAACGGTCCACAAAGATCGCACCGGATTCCTTGTCCACTTCGTACTTGATCGGGTCGGCGTTCATCGGGATCTCGATGACGACGTTGAAGGTCTCGGGAGCGTTCTTGCCGGGGGCTACGTTGTTGAGGGACATGTCTTTGGAGAGTGGTTTTGGGAAAACGGAAATCCGCGATGCGGGCGCCCCATGTTGCCTCGGGCGCCGCCCGCGCCGGAACCGGCGGCGTCGGGATTAACCCTGATTTTAGAGCCTCGCTCCTTTCGCCCCGCTTGCACCGCACCGTTTGGCTGTAAATTGGGCCTGTTGGCCAATCGGCTCTGCAGGTCAGGGCACGAGGAAGCAACGCAGCGGGGACATGACCGATGCGTTGGCCCCCTTCGTGCAACACCCAAGGAGAAATGAATGGCTGCAAGCTCAGCACTGACATCCCCTCTCATCCTCGCACTCGTGTGCGGCCTGCTCGCCGTGGCCTATGGCCTCTGGACCAGGAGCTGGATACTTTCCAAAGACCCGGGCAACGCCCGCATGCAGGAGATCGCCGCAGCCATTCAGGCCGGCGCGGCGGCTTACCTGGCCCGGCAGTACAAGACCATAGCCATCGTGGGCGTCGTCCTGGCCATCCTGATCGGCGTGTTCCTGGATGGCACCACCGCCGTGGGCTTCATCGTGGGCGCAGTGCTTTCTGGTGCGTGCGGCTTCATCGGCATGAACGTGTCGGTGCGGGCCAACGTGCGCACCGCCCAGGCGGCAACCCAGGGCATCGGCCCCGCACTGGACGTCGCGTTCCGGGGCGGCGCGATCACCGGCATGCTGGTGGTCGGCCTCGGACTGCTGGGCGTCACGGCGTTTTACTGGTTCCTGGTGGGCAACGGAAACCTCAACCCGAACAGCAACCTGGCCACGCTGCTCAACCCTCTCATTGGCTTTGCATTCGGGTCCTCGCTGATTTCGATCTTTGCCCGCCTGGGTGGCGGCATCTTCACCAAGGGGGCCGATGTGGGCGCCGATCTGGTGGGCAAGGTGGAGGCCGGCATCCCCGAGGACGACCCGCGCAACCCTGCCGTGATTGCAGACAACGTGGGTGACAACGTGGGCGACTGCGCCGGCATGGCCGCCGACCTGTTCGAAACTTATGCCGTCACGCTGATCGCCACGATGGTGCTGGGTGCCCTGCTCGTGGCATCTGCTCCGGTCAATGCGGTGGTGTATCCGCTGGCACTGGGCGCCGTGTCGATCATTGCATCCATCATCGGCTGCTTTTTTGTCAAGGCATCGCCTGGCATGAAGAACGTGATGCCCGCGCTCTACAAGGGGCTTGCCATTGCGGGCGGGCTGTCGCTGGTGGCGTTCTACTTCGTCACGCTGTGGATCATTCCGGACAACGCCATCACGGCCAGCGGCAGTCAGCTGCGCCTTTTTGGCGCCTGCGCCACGGGCCTGGTGCTCACGGCCGCGCTGGTCTGGATCACCGAGTTCTATACCGGCACGCAGTATTCGCCGGTGCAGCACATCGCACAGGCATCGACCACCGGGCACGGCACCAACATCATTGCCGGTCTGGGCGTGTCGATGCGGTCTACCGCCTGGCCTGTGATCTTTGTGTGCATGGCCATCCTGTCGGCCTACCAGCTGGCCGGGCTCTACGGCATCGCGGTGGCTGCCATGTCGATGCTGAGCATGGCCGGTATCGTGGTGGCACTGGACGCCTATGGCCCCATCACCGACAACGCGGGCGGCATTGCCGAGATGGCCGAAATGCCGAGCAGCGTGCGCGAAATCACCGACCCGCTGGACGCTGTGGGCAACACCACCAAAGCGGTCACCAAGGGCTATGCCATCGGTTCGGCCGGCCTGGCAGCACTGGTCCTGTTTGCCGACTACACGCACAAGCTCGAAAGCTATGGCTGGGCCATCACCTTCGATCTGAGCGATCCGATGGTGATCATTGGCCTGTTCATCGGGGGTCTGATCCCCTACCTGTTTGGTGCCATGGCAATGGAAGCCGTGGGCCGCGCTGCCGGTGCCGTGGTGGTCGAAGTGCGCCGGCAGTTCCGCGACATTCCCGGCATCATGGAAGGCACGGCCAAGCCGGAGTACGGCAAGGCAGTGGACATGCTGACCAGCGCTGCCATCAGGGAAATGGTGATCCCGAGCCTGCTCCCTGTGGTGGTGCCGATCGTGGTGGGCCTGGCTCTGGGGCCCAAGGCACTCGGCGGCTTATTGATGGGAACGATCGTGACCGGACTTTTTGTGGCCATCAGCATGTGCACCGGTGGCGGTGCGTGGGACAACGCCAAAAAGTACATCGAAGACGGCCACCACGGCGGCAAGGGCAGCGAGGCCCACAAGGCCGCCGTCACGGGCGACACGGTGGGTGACCCCTACAAGGACACCGCAGGCCCGGCCATCAACCCGCTGATCAAGATCATCAACATCGTGGCGCTGCTCATCGTGCCGCTGGTGGTCAAGTTCCACAGCTGACCGCCTCCAAGGAGAACGCAGCCCGCATGGAGCCCCTGGTGTCAGGCAACACCTCGGGCTGCCATCGGAAGCACCAGCGCCGCGCACAGCCCCCCGCGTGCCGCCGGCGTGAGTTCCAGGTGCCCGCCATAAAGGCCCGCCAGGTCATGCACGATCGCCAGCCCCAGGCCCGAGCCAGCCACTGACTCATCCAGCCGTACGCCGCGCCCCAAGGCGCGCGCCCGCTGATCGGCACCAATGCCTGGGCCATCGTCTTCGATCTCCACCCGCAGCTGCGGCATGGCCGGGTCGACAGGCCATACCTGTACGAAAACATGCACCGTCGACCGGGCCCATTTGCAGGCGTTGTCGAGCAGGTTTCCCACCATCTCCTGCAGGTCCTGTTCTTCCCCGGCAAAAAAGATCGGCTGATCCGGCAGGTCCACCCGCAGCGTCAAGGCCCGGCTGGCGTGCACCTTGTCCATGACGCGCACGAGCCCCCGCAAGGCCGGCCCCAGTTCGGCGCGCTGGCCCGGCACGGGCGCGCCGCCTGCCATGCGGGCGCGCGCCAGATGCCAGTCAATGTGGCGCCGCGCGACCTGGACCTGTTCCTGCACCAGCGGTGCCAACGCGTAGGGCTCATTGCTTGCCAAGGGCGGCGCCGCGCGGGCTGCCTGCTCCAGCACCGTGAGCGGGTTCTTGAGCGCATGGGCCAGGTTGGCAGCCTGCGCACGCGCGCGCTCCACCACCTGGGTGTTGCGGGTCAGCACCTTGTTGAAGCCATCCGTAACCGGCTGCAGCTCTGCCGGGAAGGTACCCAGCAGCTGGTGTGCACGTCCCTGCTCCACGTCTTGCAGGGCCGTCTCCAGCACCTTCAAGGGCCGAAGACCTACCGCCACCTGCGCCCAGGCCGCCGCTGCCAGCAAGACCAGCAGTACCGCCAGCGAGCCTGCCAGCACGCGGCTGAACTGCACCATCGCAGCCTGCATTGCGGTCTCGTCCGCGGCCACGGCGATCCGCCAGCGCGCCGACTCACCCGCAGTGGTGACGCGCCGCTCCAGCACCAGCAAAGGCGCGCCGAGCGGGCCCGCCACATGGTGCACATGCACCGCACCGTCGTCCAGCGCATCGGGCTGCAGAGACAGTGTGGTGTCCCATAAAGACCGAGACCGCAAAACGCCAGTGCGCCCCTGGCCATCGGTGGCCATGGCATCCACCTGCCAGTACAGGCCCGAATAGGGCTTTTTCCAGCGCGGGTCCGACAGTGCCTGCTCGCTCATCGCAGGCTGCCCCCGCGCATCCAGCTCGAACCGGGCCATGACCTGGTCAAGCTGGTGCGTCAGCGTCTGTTCAAACTGCTGCTGCACGTGCCGCTCGAACAGGCCGTTCAGCACAACACCCGCCAGCACCAACGCCACTGCAATCCCAGCCACCGTGGCCGCCAGCAGTCGCCACCGCAGCGACCAAGGGCCAGTGTGGCGCGGCCCAGTCCAGGGTGCCTGCATCATGGCGGCACAAGCCGGTAGCCCAAGCCGCGAAGCGTCTCGATGCGCGGACAACCGGCCACACCAACGCCATCGCCCTGGGCGTTGCCGGGCAGTTTCCTGCGCAGGCGCCCCACAAAAACCTCAATGGTGTTGGAGTCCCGGTCAAAGTCCTGCGCATAGATGTGCTCGGTAAGTTCGGCACGCGATACCAACTGGCCGGGCCTGTGCATGAGATACGCGAGCACCTTGTACTCATGGGCCGTGAGCAGGACCGCCTGGCCTTTGCAGGCGACACGCGCCGTACGGGTATCCAGACTGAGTTCACCGCATTGCAGCACCGCGCTGGCCTGCCCGCTGGCGCGTCGGATCAGCGCACGCAGGCGCGCCAGCAACTCCTCCAGATGGAAGGGCTTGGTGAGGTAGTCGTCTGCACCGGCGTCGATACCGGCCACCTTCTCGTGCCAGTTATCGCGCGCCGTGAGTATCAGTACGGGCATGTTGCGGCCCGCCTCACGCCAGCGGCGAAGCACCGTGATTCCGTCCACCTCGGGCAGCCCCAGGTCCAGCACCACGGCGTCAAAAGGTTCTGTCTCGCCCATGAACTGCGCATCGCGGCCATTGCCTGCCTCATCCACTGAATAGCCGGCTTCCTGCAGGGCACTGCGCAATTGCCCACGCAGCAGGGTGTCATCTTCAACCAGAAGGATACGCATGGAAAAGTTCGGGTCAGGTCAGGGCAGGCCAGGAAGCCCGTGCGTCAGGGTCGCTCGGCAGTTCCTTCGGCGCGGCGCAAAGGCCTATCGTCGCGCCTGCGCGGCTCCATGAGCGCACCGGTGCGCGCATCCACCTTGATCTTGCTCAACTGTCCGGCGGGCGTCAGCAACTTGATCTCGTAGATCCACAACTCTCGTTCACGTTCCAGCTCGACTTCGAGCACCTGGCCGGGTGTTTCCTTTTGCAGCCGCTCCAGCACCACGGGCAAGGGCAACACCAACCCGGCCGTCACCGCCTGGCGGGCACGGTCGTGGTCATTGCGGTCGCTCCCGGCATGGGCGCTTGGACAAGCCAGCGCGAAAAGCAGCAAAAAGCACACCACCGATGGCCGCAGCAGCTTCTCGTCTGCGGACAACAGCACGCACTGGAAAGGCCGGTTCATGGGCCGATTGTCTGCTGCGAAGCTGAACACAGGATGAACAGCAGCTTCACCCGCCGTTCAGGGAGCATTTCCAACAATCAGGTCACTCATGAAAGCCGACCCCAATACCTTTCAGGCGCAACGGCTCAGAAGCGCTGCAGCACGACTGCGCACCCGGCGCGAAAGCTGGCGTGCAGGAATGTTCGGCCTGTCACATCGCCTGCCCGGTCTTTTGGCAGCCGCCTCCTGGGTGCGCGTGATCAGCCGCCTAGAAAGCCACTACCGCGCCGATTCAAGACGCCGTCACCGTGCGCCGAGTGCCATACCGCCGACAAGGGGCCAGTTCAGCGACAACGAACTGCGCCTGCAGGCAGGCTCATCACCCGCAGCGCGAACGGCGTACCGCGACTGATACGCAACCAGCGACACAGGCCCGCCAAGAACGCCACACAGGCCAAGCCTTGTGCGTCCTGTCCCTATCCACACAGCCAGCAAATGCACGCCATGCAGACACCGTCGCCACCCACATCCCTCGCGCCTGAACCAACGGGGGCCCCACGCGATGCAATGCTCGCCAACCGGCGGCTCGTGATCGATGCACCCATGCGGATGTTCCACTGGCTGTTCGCGCTGAGCTTTGCAGGCGCGTACGCCACAGCCGACAGCGATCACTGGCGCCTCGTGCATGTCACGCTGGGGTACACATTGGCAGGGCTGCTCGGATTCCGTCTGCTGTACGGAGTGGTGGGCCCGCGCAGCAGCGCACTGGGCGTGCTGGTTCGCAAGCTCACCGGTGCCCTGCACTGGGTGCGCTCCGCCTGGCGAGCCCCCACACCACAAGGTGTCAACTGGCGCCAGGGCCAAAACCTGTTGATGTCCGCCGCAGTGGCGCTGTTGCTCCTGGCAGTGTTGCCACTGACGCTCAGCGGGTACGCCATCCACGACGAATGGGCAAATGGCTGGGGCGGTGAGGCCGTGGAAGAACTGCATGAATGGATGGGCAACGCCATGCTGGCAGTGGCACTGGTCCATATCGCGCGGATCGCAGGGCTGAGCGCCCTTCGCCGCAAAAACCAGGCACTGCCCATGCTGACCGGGCGGGTGGAAGGGCCAGGCCCGGATCTCGTCCAGTCCCACCGCCGGTGGCTGGCCGCATTGCTGCTTGGCTGCGTGGTGGCGTTCGTTGCGTGGCAGCTCATCAGCCCACCAGCAGGCGCGCGCGAGCGAGGTGCACCCACCGGCACGCCCCCAGACGCCACGGAACACCGTGGGCATCATCGCGAGGACTGATCCGGCCGCGCGGGGCACGCGCAACAAGCCATGCAAACAGATCAGGCAGGCACTCCCAAAACCGTCAAACCGACTGGGCCGGCAGTGAGCGGGTAACATGGTGTAACTCGCCGCGCAGAAATACGGCGAAAAGTGATCCGCCCATGCTGCCGCCCCCTGCCGACAAGGCTTTGCTCAAGACCGTACTGGTCGTGGACGACACACGTGAAAACCTCACGGTGATAGGGCAGCTACTGCGTGCCCACTACCACGTCCGGGTGGCCAACTCAGGCCCGCGCGCACTGCAAGTGGTGCTGACCGACCCGGTACCCGACATCATCCTGCTGAGGTGATGATGCCGGAGATGGACGGGTACGCTGTCCTCGATGCGCTCAGGCAATCGCCGCAGACGCGCGCCATCCCGGTCATCTTTTTGACCGCCCTGGATTCGGTGGCCGACGAGGAGCGCGGGCTGATGGCCGGTGCTGTCGACTATGTGGCCAAGCCGATCAAGCCTGCCGTGTTGCTGGCCCGTGTACGCACACACCTTGAACTGAAGGCTGCACGCGACTGGCTGGCCGACCAGAACGCCTACCTGGACGCCGAAGTACAGCGGCGCATGGCCGAAAACGAGCTGATCAAGGATTTCAGCCTGCATGCCCTGGCAACGCTTGCCGAAAAGCGGGACAACGAAACAGGCAACCACCTGCACCGTACCCAGGCCTACATCGAAACGCTGATGGACTTCCTCAAGGAGCAGCCGCGATTCAGGGCAGCGCTTGGCCAACCCCACCAGCGCCAGCGGATTGCCAAGGCAGCTCCGTTGCACGACATCGGCAAGGTCGGTATCCCGGACGCCATCCTGCTCAAACCCGGCAAGCTCACCCCCGAAGAATTCGAGGTGATGAAAACGCACGCCCGCATCGGCGCGGATGCGATTGAAGAAGCCATGCAAAGCGTGCTTCAGATCGGGAGTGCCAGTGGCCGGGGAGCACTGTCAGCACACGGTGAACTCGCGCTGGACTTCCTGGAAACCGCGCGGCAGATCGCCGCCGGTCATCACGAAAAATGGGACGGATCTGGCTATCCGGCCGGTCTGGCTGGCGACGACATCCCCCTGCCTGCGCGACTGATGGCCATTGCCGATGTGTTTGATGCACTGATTTCGCGGCGGCACTACAAGCGCGCCTTCGAGACGGAGGACGCCGTGAATATCATCCGCGAGGGACGGGGCAGGCACTTCGACCCCGACATTGCCGACGCCTTTCTGGCGCTGGTGCCGCAGTTCAAGGCCATAGCGGAACGCTTCAGCGACCGCGCAGCAGCCCCACCCGACAAGGTATGAACATGCCCTTTGCCAGACCGCCCCTGATGCGCATCGTGCTGGCCACCGCCGTCTTTGCGGCGGCCTTCGCATGCAACGAAGCGAATGCACAGCCAGCGGCGTTCCGTGAAAAGCTGGCGGACCAGGCCCTGATGGCGCAACTGCGCAGTGGAGGCCTTGTGCTGTACATGCGGCATTCCACCAGCGACAGCACCCGCCCCGACCGTGCCCCCACCGTAGACCTGACCGACTGCAGCACGCAACGCCCGCTGAGCGATGATGGCCGCAAACAGGCGAGCACACTGGGACAGAATCTGTTGCGCGCCCGCATACCCGTGGGCGAAGTCATCCACAGCCCGTATTGCCGGGCGCGGGAAACCGCGCAACTCGCATTTGCTGGCCAACCCGAACTGCTGCAGCAGGAACCCCTGCTGGCGTACAGCGCCAATCTCCCATCCGAGCAAAAAAAACCCTTGCTGGCGGCTGTGCGCGAGCTGCTCTCGAGGCCCGTGGCACCGGGCAGCAACCGCGTGATCATTGCGCACGCCCCGAACCTGGCGGACCTCATGGGCTATTTCGTGAAGCCGGAAGGTACCTTCGCGGTATTCCGTCCGCTGGGGGCGTCACAGTTTGAGTACCTGGGCAGCATCCCGCCGCCGCTGTGGAGCACCCTGCTCCCCTGAAACGAAGCCCGGCAAGCCCCCCAATTCCGCAACTTGCCCGATCCATGTTTCGCCTGCTCAAACGCCAACGATTTTTCCTGCGGTTCTTTCTGCCGGTCGTGCTTGCACTGCTGCTCGGCGGGGTGTTCGACTACGGCGTGGAACGCCACTACGAGTCGGTGCACAAGATCGCTTTCGAGGCGCAGGAACAGGACATCCGGGTAGCGATGCAGGCCGAAGCCCTCAACCAGCAGCTTCTTGCCATCAAGCTGCGCCTGTCGCAGGCACTCACCGCCAGCAAGGCGAAACAGATTGATGAAGCGGGCGCCTACAGGCTGCACAGCGCAATCGTCAACGAACTTGCATCCCTGGAAGCCGGCATGACGGCACTGGCTACCGCGCATGATTTCGACAAGGTGCAGGCAGCCTATCCAGGCGCCATGAATGCGTTCAGCGATTTTCGCAAGTTCGCGCTGATGAGCACCGACCAGATGACGATCAACCAGGAGCTCGCGGGCGAGCACCTGGGCCGCGCTACGGGTTTTTACGCCGCATTCGCGCTCAACATGGGCGAGATCAGCAAGAGATTCATGGAACGGGCTCGGCAAAACGCCGAGGACACGCGCCTGGAACTCGACGTTTTCAGTGCCGACATGCGCGCGTACCGCGGCATGGCACTGGCGGTTTTCATCGGGTTGTGGTTTGCGCTGTCGCTCAGCGTCTCCCGCCAGCTCGACCACCTCAGCAGCATCCTGCAAAAGCTGTCCCGCGGCGAAGACGGGCTGCGCAACTATCAAAACTATTCCCGCATCAAGGCCATGTCGGCAAAGCAGGGTACCCTGATCGGTGACATGGCGACGGCGGTGCTGGCATTCCAGCGCGCGCAGGACGAGCGGCGCACCGCGCTGTCGGACCTGCACGACCGGGAGGAGCTGCATGCCAACATCATTAGCCAGGCGCCTGTAGGCATCGTGGTCATCGACACGCAGACGCTGCGGTTCATGAGTTTCAACGACGCAGCATTTGAGGCACTGGGGTATTCACGCGATGAGTTCGCCTCGCTGAGCCTGTATGACCTCCAGGTCGTGCGGACGCGCGATGAGCTGGACTCCGGGGTGCGCAAGGTCATCGAGCAGGGAGGCCTCGACTTTGAGACCCGGCGCCGCCACAAGCAGGGCCGCATGCTGGACTTCTGGGTGTCCATGCGCCCCTTGCATCTGCAGGACCGCGACTGCATGACGGCCATCTGGATGGATGTGACCAACCGCAAGGAGGCGGAGCGCGAACTCACCCGCTACCGCGACGAGCTGGAAACGCTGGTGCAGGAACGCACGCTCGACCTGGAAAAAACCGGCCGCGCGCTGGCCCAGCAGACCCTGGAGTTGCAGCACACCAACGAGCAGCTTCGCAGCGCCAAGGCCATGGCTGATGAAGCCAACCAGGCCAAGAGCGCCTTCCTGGCCAACATGAGCCACGAGATCCGCACCCCCATGAACGCCATCATCGGGCTCACCCACCTGATACGGCGCGATGCCACCGAAGAGCGCCAGCGCCAGCAGCTCGACAAGGTGTCGGGCGCCGCCATGCACCTGCTGGCGGTGATCAACGACATTCTTGACTTTTCGAAGATCGAAGCAGGCAAGATGACCTTGGACCCCACCGACTTCGAACTGGAGACAGTCGTGTCCAACGTGTTCACCATCACCGGCGACAAGGCCGAGGCCAAGGGCCTGGAAGTGATGGCAGAGCTGTCGAGCGTCCCTCCCCGACTGCACGGCGATGGCGTGCGTCTGGGCCAGATCCTGACCAATTTCATGGGCAATGCGGTCAAGTTCACGGAGCGCGGCAGCGTGGCGCTGCGTGCATCGGTCACACACCGCGATGGCGATGTGGTCATGCTGCGCTTTGAGGTCAGGGATACCGGTATCGGCCTGACCGCAGAGCAGCAGGCGAAGCTGTTCACGGCTTTCCAGCAGGCCGATGTATCGACCACCCGCACCCACGGCGGCACAGGCCTCGGGCTCGCCATATCGCGCCGGCTGGCCGACCTGATGGGTGGCAAGGTGGGCGTGCGCAGCGAGCCCGCCAAAGGCAGCACTTTCTGGTTTGAGGCCCCGTTTGGCGTGAGCGCCCATGCCACGCCAGCGCAGCGCCACGACCTGCCCCTGCCCCCACGGACCCGCGTGCTGGTGGTGGATGACATGGAAGAGGCACGCGAGCTGCTGGCCGACATGCTCACGCACATGGGCGCACGCGCCGATGCCGTCGATTCGGGTGCCAGGGCACTGGCCGCTGTCGCTCAGGCCGATGCGACGGGCGACCCATACCAACTCATCCTGACCGACTGGCTGATGCCCGGCATGAACGGTACGCAGATGTGGCAACAGATCTGCACCCTGCCTCTGCACCACCGGCCCCTGTGCATCCTGGTGAGCGGAAGCCTCAACTGCCCGGCCGACGAGATGGATGCGGGGCCGTTTGCGGCCTTCCTGCCCAAGCCGGTGCTGCCCCGGCTGCTGCAGGAGACGGTGTCGCGTGCGTGGAACGAAGTGCGCACACCTGGCAATGTGCCGGATGCACCGCCGCCAGCCCCGGTGTTTGCGCCCGGCATGCACCTGCTGCTGGCCGAAGACAACGAGCTCAACCAGGAAGTGGCCTGCGAGCTGCTGCGCGCCATGGGCTTTACGGTGGACGTGGCCAACGACGGGCTGGCTGCGGTGGCACAAGCCCGTGTGCGGCACTATGACCTCATCCTGATGGACATCCAGATGCCCCGGCTGGATGGCCTGCAGGCCGCCCGGCAGGTGCGCGCCCTCCCAGGCCATGCGCACACGCCCATCGTGGCCATGACGGCCAATGCCTTTGCCGAAGACCGCGCCGCCGCACTGAACGCGGGCATGAATGACCACCTGGCCAAGCCTGTGGACCCCGACCAGCTCACCCGCGTCCTGGCGCGACTGCTGCCCCGCGCAGAGCGCTCAGGCTTGCACGGCAGCCTGCCTTCGCCCGCGCCGTTGCCCGAGCTGCTGGCCAACCCGGCCGGGCTGCGGGAACAACTGGACGCGGTGGACGGTCTGGACGTGGACCAGGGCCTGCGCTCGGTGGGCGGCAACCTGGCATCGCTGGCGAAGCTGCTGTACCGCATCAGCGTGCAACACCGGCTGGACGCCCAGCAGGCGCTGGCACTGCTGCAGGCCGGAAGCCTGGCCGATGCACAACGTGTATTGCACACCATCAAGGGCCTGGCTGGCACGGCCGGCCTGCAGCCGCTGCAAACCCTGGCCCAGCAGGCAGAGGCCGCCGTGCACACCTCACAGACCCAGCCGGAAGCAGACACCTCAGGGCCCCTGCTGCGCGTGGACACGGCGCTGGCGCAGCTTGCGCGGGCGCTTGTCTTTCTGTCGCCCGGCAAGCCCGCGGCCGGGCCCGCACTGGACACCGCGGGCATGCGGCGGTCGCTGCAAGACCTGCGGACACTGGTCGCCAGCGACGATATCGATGCCGGAGCCGCATATGCCGACATGCAGGCTGCGGTGGAGCAACGCTTTCCCACGGACGCGCAAGCGCTGGATCAGGCCATCGAGGCCTTCGACTTTGTGGGCGCCCTTGCAGTGGTTGACGCACTGCTGGCGCAGTTGCCACCGACCGCGACGGGCGCGCCAGCGCCGCCGGCCTGAGCCGATGGCGGACGCCCGGCGGCCGGGCTTCGCGAGCCCGCGGGCATGTGGCCGGGCCGCGGTTTGCCGCTGCGTGGCGCAACGCCAGGGAGCCTTGCACGAATCAAGCGGCAAGTGAGCGCTGCGGATCGGGACGGGCTGCGAGGCGCAAAACGCAGCAATGGCCGAGCCATTGCGGGTATTTGCTTGCGCGGCAGACCACCCGAGGCCGCAGATGCACCCGGGGCGCTGATTCGCGCAGAGGCTTCCTAGGAGTCCGCGGCCACCGCTGCCTGCAGCAGGGCCGCCGCAGGCCTGACCAGCGCCTGCAGCTCCCCCGCGCGGCCCTGCTCGATGGCATCCAGCACCATTTCATTGATGCCGCCGACCACGGCGACGGCAATGATCGGATCAAGGGGAGTCTGGCGGGGCCGCTCGCCCGTGCGGGTGTTCACTACATCAATCATCAGGTCGGCAAGCGCCCGCGTGGCGCGGCGACGTGCTGCCAGGCCGGGGCTGCCCAGGCCCAGGATTTCCACAAACAAGGTGCGCAGCAGCACCGGATTGCGGGCCAGCACCCCGAGGTACGCTGACAGCGCCTGCTCCACCTGCGTCTTCCAGTCGCTGGCGGGGTCGATGGCTCGGCGCAGCACGGCCAGCGCGTTGCCGCTGGCGGCCTCATACAGCGCAATCAGGCAGCCCGACTTGTCAGGAAAGTTCTCGTAGAAGGTGCGCCGCGATACGCTGGCTTCGCGCACGATGTCGGCGATGGTGGTGTCTGCGTAGCCCTTGTCGGCCACGGCCCGGGCCATGCCCTCCAGCAGGCGGGCACGATGTTCGGTGGCGTTGGCAACGGGGGCGTCGGCAGCGGTCATAAATCCTTGCACAGGCTGGTGGATCGATGGGGTACTTGACAGTACCACACACACATCCCATGATGCACAACACCACGGTACCACCACGTACCACCCCATCACCTGCTGCACGCCGCCATGACCGAACTTGTTGTCCGCCGCCTCCTGATCGACCTGGAAGCCCCGTTCGAGCGCCACTGGTGCGGGGGCGATGCATTCCGCACTGCGTTCTTCAACGCGCTGTCGATGAGCTTTCCGGTGGGCGAGCAGTTTTTCATCGATGCGGTGCGCGACGGGCACAAGGCCATGCCCGCCGAACAGGCAGCGCAGTTTGCCGACGAGGTGCGCGGGTTCATCGGACAGGAGGCCACGCACCGGCGCATCCACAGCCTCTTCAACAGCCACCTGGAAAGGCAGGGCCTCGTCAACGACTGGGCGCCGCGCGCACAGGAGCGGATGAAGCTGTTTGCGGGCTCCGACCCGCGCCACGCGCTGGCCGTGACGGCTGCCAACGAGCACTTCACCGCCCTGCTGGCCGAATGGCTGCTGGCGCACCCCGAGACGCTGCAGGGCGCAGAGCCCCGCCTGGCAACGATGTGGCAGTGGCATTGCGCTGAAGAGTCCGAGCACAAGAACACGGCATTTGACATCTACCAGGCGCTGGGCGGCAACCACGACTGGCGCATCACCTGGTTCCGGCGCATCACGCTGGTGTTCGTGGGCGACGCCTTGCGCCAGACGGTGCTGAACCTGCGCCACGACGGCACGCTCTGGAAATGGAGCACCTGGGCCAGCGCCGCACGCACCCTGTTCGGCAAGGGCGGCCTGGTCCGCGAAAGCTGGGGCCCCTGGCGCCAGTACCTGCGCCGCGACTTCCACCCGAGCCAGCACGGCACCGACCGATCGGAGCGCTGGCTGGCCGAGCACAGCGACAGTTACGTGCCTGTGGGAGCGCGCTGAGTCCGCTCCCTTCGCGCCGGGCCCGCCACCCAGCCACCCGGTGGTTGCAGGTAACGTGCCCGGGCGGATGGGCCGCCGTGCCACCGCCTGCAATGGCGGACCATCACCGCAGTACCCGCCGCGCTGCCCACGCCCCGGCCCGGGTCGGGCTTTCAGACCGCTGCACGCTCCCCACGCTGGCGCACCGGGCCGCTGCGCAGCTCCACCGCTGCCTGCACTTCCTTGCGCAGGCCCAGCGCAAAGGCCCACTCGGCCACCACAAAGAGCGGCCCCACGATAAGGCCTGCCAGGTCGTCCACAAACGCGGGCTTGCGGCCCTCGTAGTAGTGGCCCACGAACTGGATCACCCAGCCCACCACAAACAGCCCCACGCCGGCGCCCAGCCACAGCGCGGTACCCTGCGCCGCCAGCCACTGCCCGCCGGTCAGCATGGCCGCCAGAATGGCCGCCATGGCCAGGCCAAAGCGTGTGTCCAGCCGGAAGTAAAAGACACAGCTGGCCAGGGCCCCCGCCAGCGCAGGGCTCAGCGGCATCTCGCCAAGCAGCCAGGTCGGGCGCGACAGCAGGATCACCACGGCAAACATGATCATCGGCACGCCGACAAAATGGGTGTGGATGTTGCGCGGATCGCGGTGGTAGTCGGCGTACTGCGCGAGGTGGTCGATCAGGGTTTTCATGGGTGTCTCCAGGGCCTGTTTTGAGCAGGATCAATGGTCACTGTGCTGCGGTGCCAGCGTCTGTCAGGCACACGACAATTCCCTGCGCGGCCGATGGAGCGATCACACTTTCTCCCCGCGGTCTCACGCACTCGCCGTGCCCCTGCCACCACACCCACTCCATGACCAGTCCCGACTCGTACCAGCCCATCCTTGAATCCGGCCGCTGGTTTGCGCAACTGCCCCCTGCATTTGCGCAGGCCCTGGTCGCCATGGCCCACATTCGCCACCTGCAGACGGGCGAGGTGCTGTTTTTGCGCGGAAATGCCCCCTGCGGGCTGTACGCCGTGGTGCGCGGCGCCATCAGCATTTCGGGCACGGGCGGCAAGGCCGACGAGGTGCGCGCTGCGCTGCTCATCCGCCTGGAGCCACCGCACTGGTTTGGCGAGATCTCGGTGTTCGATCACTCGGCACGCACGCACGATGCGCACGCCACCGAGCCCACCACGCTGGTGCACATCCCGCATGAAAAACTGCAGGCCTGGCTGCAGGCGCACCCGGAGCACTGGCACGCGCTGGCGCTGCTGCTCACCGACAAGCTGCGTGCGGCCTTTGTCGCCATGGAAGACCTGGCCCTGTTGCCCGCGCCGCAGCGGCTGGCACGCCGTCTGGTGATGATGGCCGAGGGCTACGGCCAGTGGACGGCGCAGGGCCGCTCGCGCCGTGTCATCGACATCTCGCAGGAGCAGCTGTCGCTGATGCTGGCGATTACGCGCCAGACCACCAACCAGATCCTGAAGGACTTGCAGGCGCGGCAGCTGGTGCGCGTGCAGCGGGGCGAAGTCGAAATCCTGGACCTGCCAGCACTGCGGGCGTTTTGCCACTGATTGCTATTATTTTAATAGCAATCAGTGCAAACAATAGCTGGGCCTCAGGCCTATTTCATCCAAATACTAAGCACACATTCCATTTCCGGGCAAAATGGCGACCATGCAACTGAACTACATCGCCAACGCCCCGGTGCCGTCTTCTTCAGGCCGCACGATCCCCGTGATCGACCCGTCCGACGGCCAGCCGTTCGACGAGATCCAGCGCAGCAATGCCGACGACATCGATGCGGCGGTGCATGCAGCGCGCCAGTGCTACAACGCGGTGTGGCAAAAGCTGGCACCGGTGGAGCGCGGCAGGCTTTTGCAAAAGCTCTCGGCCAAGATCCTCGAGCATGCCGATGAGCTGACGGCGCTGGAGCAGCGCGACTGCGGCAAGCCCACCAAGCAGGCGCGGGCCGACGCCATTGCGCTGGCGCGCTACTTCGAGTTCTACGCCGGGGCGTGCGACAAGTTCCACGGCGAGACCATCCCCTACCCCGACGGCTACAGCGTGCTGACCTGGCGCGAACCGCATGGCGTCACCGGCCATGTGATTCCGTGGAACTACCCCATGCAGATCTTCGGGCGCAGCGTGGGCGGTGCGCTGGCAGCGGGCAACGTGTGCGTGGTCAAGCCGGCCGAAGACGCCTGCCTGTCGCTGATCCGCGTGGCACAGCTGGCGGCCGAGGTGGGGTTCCCCGCCGGTGCGCTCAACATCGTCACCGGCTACGGCCATGAGGTGGGCGACGCGCTGGCGCGCCACCCGGGCATCGACCACATCAGCTTCACCGGCAGCCCCAGGATCGGCACCCTCATCCAGCAGGTCGCCGCCGAACGCCACTGCCCCGTGACGCTGGAGCTGGGTGGCAAAAGCCCGCAGATCATCTTTGCCGACGCCGACCTCGATGCCGCCGTCCCGGTCGTCATCAACGCCATCGTGCAGAACGCCGGGCAGACCTGCTCGGCCGGCTCGCGCGTGCTGATCGACTCGCTCATCTACGAGCCCATGCTGGAGCGCCTGGGCAAGGCCTTTGCAAAGCTGCGCGTGGGCCCCGCGGCGATGGACCTCGACGTGGGCCCGCTGATCCGTCAGACCCAGCAGCAGCGCGTGTGGGACTTTCTGTCGGACGCGCAAGTGGCCGGCATCCCCATGGTGGCCCAGGGCGTGGTGGTGGACGAAGCCCCCGAGACAGGCTACTACCAGGCCCCCACGCTGCTGCGCGATGTGCCGGTGAACCATCGCCTGGCGCAGGAAGAGGTGTTCGGCCCCGTGCTGTGCGCCATGGCATTCCAGGACGAGGACCACGCGGTGGAGCTGGCCAACGCCACGCAGTTCGGCCTGGTGGCCGGCATCTGGACGCGCGACGGCGCCCGCCAGTTCCGCATGGCCAAACGCGTGCACAGCGGCCAGGTGTTCATCAACAACTACGGGGCCGCGGGCGGCGTGGAGCTGCCGTTTGGCGGCGTCAAATCGAGCGGCTACGGGCGCGAGAAGGGCTTCGAGGCGCTGTACGGCTTCACCACACTCAAGACGGTGGCCATCAAGTACGGCTGACGGCGCAGGCAGCCACCGTGGCCAGCCCTGTCGCGCCTTTGCACGACGCGGCGCTTTTGCAGCGCTAACCTTTAAGCCTTCTGCACCACGTCTTTCCCATCCCATGCCCCTGAGCCCTCCCGCCCCCCGCACCTTGAAGCACGTCCGCCGGGTCCAGTACCAGGGCTTTGAACGCGAAGACGGCCTGTGGGACATCGAAGGCGAGCTGCACGACAGCAAGGCCTACGACGGCCCCTCGTTCCGCGAGCCGAGCCGCATCCGCCACGCTGGCGACCCCATCCACCACATGTGGCTGCGCGTGACCGTCAACCGGCAACTGGTGGTGCAGACCATCGAAGTGCAGATGGATGCCCACCCACTCAAAGGCTGCCGCGAGGCACAAAGCGCACTGCAGCACATGGTGGGCTGCAGCATGGCGCGCGGCTGGCGCCAGGCCATCCAGAAGCACCTGGGCGGCGTCGCCAGTTGCACCCATGTGCGCGAGCTGCTGTTCAACCTGGCCACCGCCGCCTTCCAGTCGGTGCCCGCCGTGTTTTCGTCGGCCAACCCCGACGAACCGCCGCGCCACCTGGGCCAGTGCACCGGCTGGGACTTCAACGGCCCAGGCGTGAAAGAGTACTTCCCGCAGTTTTATGGCCGGGTGCCTGCTGCAGCTGCGCAGCCGCCCGGGCCCGCCGCCAGCAGCCCCCAGCAGCCTTCCCAGGACGAAATTCAAGCCAAACTGGCCTCCAGCGCTTGATTCATATGCCTGTGTAGCTATCATTTTTGATTATTCACCCCTCACCCCCACCGGAGACCCGCATGCGCGTGCACAACAAATCCATCATCGTCACCGGCGCTGGCAACGGCATTGGCGAAGGCGTCGCCAAGCGGCTGGCGGCCGAGGGCGGCAAGGTGCTGGTCAATGACATCAACGAAGCCGGTGGTCAGCGCGTGGTGGCCGAGATCACAGCCGCGGGCGGCACGGCAGCGTTCTTCAAGGCCGACGTTACGAAATCGGCCGAAGTAAAAGCCATGGTGGATGAAGCCGTGCGCCTGTACGGCCAGCTGGACGTGGTGGTCAACAACGCCGGCTGGACGCACCGAAACCGCCCCATGCTGGAAGTGAGCGAAGACGAGTTCGACAAGGTCTACGCCATCAACATGAAAAGCATCTACCTGTCGGCCATTCACGCCGTTCCAGCGATGCGCCAGGCGGGTGGCGGCAGCTTCATCAACATCGCATCCACCGCCGGGCTGCGCCCCCGCCCCGGCCTCACCTGGTACAACGGCTCCAAGGGTGCGGTCATCATCACCAGCAAGTCGATGGCGGCAGAGCTGGGCCCCGACAACATCCGCGTGAACTGCATCAACCCCGTGTTCAACCCCGACACCGGCCTGGCCGCCGAGTTTGCAGGCGGCCCCGTGGACGAGGCGCGCCGCGCGAAGTTTCTCGCCAGCATTCCGCTGGGGCGCTTCTCCACTGCGCTGGATGTGGCCAATGCCGCCCTGTACCTGGCCAGCGACGAGGCGGCCTTCATCAGCGGCGTGTGCATCGAGGTGGACGGGGCGCGCTGCGTGTAGCCACACGCCACGGGAACAGCCCGGGTTGCCGCGTACCGGTCCATCGGGGCGGCACGGAGCTGCCTGGTGCAGGCGCCTGCCGGGCCAGGCGTGGGCGAAGGGGCATTGCATCCCGCCCCTGCCCGTCCGCTCCAAAGCTGACACACTGCGCGGCACAGGAGCCCCCCATGCTGATCCAACTGACTTACGCGAGCCGCGCCTCCCGCATCCTTGGCCCTGCCGACATCAAGGACATCCTGTCGGCATCGCAGCGCAACAACGCTGCCGCGGGCGTCACTGGTGCGCTGTGCCTGAACAATGGCATCTTCCTGCAGCAGCTTGAAGGTGACCGCGCTGCGGTGAACACGCTGTATCACCGCCTGCTCAAGGATTCGCGCCACCGCGACACCGCCGTGCTCGATTTTTGCGAGATCCCGCACCGGCGTTTCACGGGCTGGTCGATGGGGCTGCTGGGCTCGGTGGAGGCCAACCGCCAGCTGTTCCTGAAGTATTCCAGCAGCGCCGCCTTCGACCCCTACAGCATGAGCACGGCGACGCTGCGCAGCTTCTTCGATGAAATCCTGGAGAACGTTCGCTGGCTGGAGTGAGAAAATGGCCCGCATGCAACCCACCGCGCCCCTCATCGAGCCCCGCCATGGCTGAACGCGTCATCCCCCTGGTGGACGAGCGCCTGGCCTCTGTGCCTGCCAGGGTACCCGCTCAAGCTGTTGCGCCTACGGGGCTGCTGACCGACACGCGCGGACGCCCGCTGCGCGACCTGCGCATCAGCGTGACCGACCGGTGCAACTTCCGCTGCAACTACTGTATGCCCAAGGAAGTCTTCGACAAGGACTACCCCTACCTGCCGCACAGCGCGCTGCTGAGCTTCGAAGAAATCACGCGCCTGGCGCGCCTGTTCCTCGCTCACGGGGTGCGCAAGATCCGTCTGACCGGCGGCGAGCCCCTGCTGCGCAAGGGCCTGGAAGAACTGGTCGTCCAGCTGGCGCAACTGCGCACGGTGGATGGGGAGGCTCCCGACCTCACGCTCACCACCAATGGGTCGCTGCTGGCCCGTAAGGCGAAGGCGCTGAAGGACGCAGGCCTGAACCGCGTGACTGTGAGCCTCGATGGCCTGGATGATGCGGTGTTCCGCCGCATGAACGACGTGGACTTTCCGGTGGCGGATGTGCTGGCGGGCATTGAAGCAGCCCACGCGGCAGGCCTGTCGCACATCAAGGTCAACATGGTGGTCAAGCGCGGCACCAACGACCACGAAATTCTGCCCATGGCGCGCCACTTTCGCGGCACAGGCACCACGCTGCGCTTCATCGAATACATGGACGTGGGCGCCACCAACGGCTGGCGCATGGACGAGGTGCTGCCTTCTGCCGAGCTGATCGAGCGCCTGCGCGCCGAACTGCCGCTGGTGCAGCTGGACCCGAGCAGCCCCGGCGAGACCGCCGAGCGCTGGGGCTATGCCGACGCCACCGGCCGGCACGACCCCGCCCTGGGCGAGGTGGGCGTCATCAGCAGCGTGACCCAGGCCTTCTGCCACGACTGCAACCGCGCGCGCCTTTCCACCGAGGGCAAGCTATACCTGTGCCTGTTTGCCAGCCAGGGGCACGACCTGCGCAGTCTGCTGCGGGGCGGCGCCAGCGATGCAGACATCGCATCGGCGATTGCGCCCATCTGGCAACAGCGCACGGACCGCTACTCCGAGTTGCGCAGCAGCCTGCCCGCCGATACCAGCCCAGGCGGCGCGCGGCGGGTGGAGATGAGCTATATCGGTGGATAACATGAAGCTCCCCCTGAGTCGCCTTCGGCGCCTTCCCCCTCTCTCGCTGCGCGGGAGGGGGACGCGGCCCTCGCTGCGGGGCGGCCCTTGCTCGCTCGCCCGCGCTTGGGCAGCGCTTGATCAACCGCTTTGCGTCATTAAACGGATTCCACATCCGACCGCATGCTGAACAGCCACCGCAGTTCCACCGTCTTAGCCCGCACCGCGTCCCCCTATCCAGCCACGGCCACCTCGATTGCACACATGATTGAAACCCAGGACATCACAGGCCTCGTACTCGCGGGTGGCCGCGGCTCCCGCATGGGGGGTGTGGACAAAGGCCTGCAGAACTTTCGCGGCCTGCCGCTGGCATTGCACACGCTGATGCGGCTGCAAATGCAGACGGGCGCCAGCATGGTCAATGCCAATCGCAACCTTGCGGCCTACGAGGCGTTTGGCGCGCCGGTGTGGCCCGATGTACTGACCGACTACGCCGGGCCGCTGGCGGGCTTTCTGACCGGGCTGGAGCGCTGCGAAACGCCGTGGCTGCTGACAGTGCCCTGCGACACGCCACTGTTCCCGCTGGACCTTGCGCAGCGCCTGGCCGCTGCGGCTGATGCGCAAGGCGCCGATATCGCCATGGCAGCGGCACCCGAGGATGACGGCACGGGCCACCTCACGGTGCGCCCCCAGCCGGTGTTCTGCCTGCTGCGCGTGGACCTGCTGGAAAGCCTGGTCGCCTTCACGCAGGCCGGTGGTCGCAAGATCGACGCGTGGACCGGGCAGCACCACTGCGCCATCGTGTCCTTTGACCAGCCGGGCGATGACCCCAAGGCGTTTTTCAACGCCAACACCCTGGCGGAACTGCAGGCGCTGGAAGGCCAGTGAAGCGTGGCAGTGGAGCCCCGTTGGGTTCCTGCCCGCAACGCCAACAGACAACCCCGCACCGGCCTGCGCTGCCCACAGACGGAGCACTGATCACACCCTGCGCCGCAACTCATGCCCATCCATCTCCGCACCCTGACCGCTTCGGATGCACCCGCCTACAAGGCGCTGCGCGATGAATCGCTGCGCACCGCGCCCGAGGCCTTCACGTCCGACTGGGCATCGACCGTGGGGCGGGATGCCAGCGAATACGCAGGCCGCTTTGGCGAGCCCGCCACGGGCAACTTCTTTCTCGGTGCGTTTGACGATGCCAACCACCTGCTCGGCTGCGTAGGCTGCGAGCGCGAGGCCCGACTGCAGCAGCGCCATTGCGCGCACGTCGTCAGCATGATGGTGGCGCCCAGGGCACAGCGGCGGGGTATCGGCCAGCAACTGGTGGCAGCGTGCATCGATGCAGCCCGCCAGGTGCCAGGCCTCACGCAGCTGCTGCTCACGGTCACCGCATCCAACACGCATGTGGTGCGCCTCTACGAGCAGGCCGGCTTTCGCGCCTGGGGCCTGCTGCCGTGCGCCATCGTCGTGGACGGCGTGGGGTACGACAAACTGCACATGCGGCGTTTGTTAACCTCGCCGACCGGCCTGGATGGGCACAATCAGCAGCCCGCACCCTAGGCACGCGCCCAGCGCCGGGCCATGCTCGCCATCCACACGACCCCACGTTTCGCATCGCCATGAAAACCATCGCCCAGATCGCCGCCGAACTCCAGGGCTACGACCCGCAGGCCCTGCGGGCAGCCGATGTCAACGCATTCCTGGACCGCCTGGTGGAGCCGGTGGCCGAGACGGAAGAACTGCGCATCTTCGAGGCCCTGGGACGCGTGGTGGCGCGCGATGTGATCTCCCCCATCAGCGTGCCGCCGCACGACAACTCGGCCATGGACGGCTATGCGCTGGCGGGCGCACAGCTGGTGCCCGGCCAGCCGCTCACGCTGCGCGTGGTGGGCACGGCGCTGGCGGGCAAGGCCTGGGCCGGGCAGGTCGGCCCCGGTGAATGCGTGAAGATCATGACCGGGGCCATCATGCCCGCGGGGCTCGACACCGTGGTGCCGCAGGAGTTCACCACCCCAGGCGCAGGCGGCACCGAGGTCACGCTGGCGGTCGATGTGGTGCGCACCGGTGACAATCGGCGCTTCAAGGGCGAAGACCTGATGGAAGGCGGCGTGGCGCTGGCGCGCGGCGAGCAGCTCACGCCCGCTGCGCTGGGCCTGCTGGCCAGCCTGGGCCTTGCGAGCGTCACCGTCTACCGCCGCCTGCGCGTGGCGTACTTTTCCACGGGCGATGAAATCCTGAGCCTGGGCGAAGCACCGCGTGAAGGGGCTGTGTACGACAGCAACCGCTACACCGTGTTCGGCCTGCTCACACGCATGGGCGTGGAGGTGATCGACATGGGCGTGGTGCGCGACGAGCCAGCCCTGCTGGAAGCCGCCTTCCGCGAAGCGGCGGGCCGGGCCGACGCGATCATCACCAGCGGCGGCGTGAGCGTGGGCGAGGCAGACCACACCCGCACCATGATGAAAAAGCTGGGTGATGTGGCCTTCTGGCGCATCGCGATGCGCCCCGGCCGTCCGATGGCCGTGGGCCGCATCGGCGCAGCGTCTTTTGAAGCCGAAACGGGCTGCAGTCAAGGCGAAATAATGCCTGATAGCTATCAAAATAATAGCACATCGCCACTCAAGGGGGCAGTTCTGTTCGGCTTGCCCGGGAACCCTGTGGCCGTCATGGTGACGTTTCTGGCCTTTGTACGCCCGGCACTGCTGCGCATGATGGGCAGCACCCGCCCTGCCCCGCCGCTGCTGCGCGCCATCAGCACCGAGGCCATGCGCAAGAAGCCAGGCCGCACCGAGTACCAGCGCGGCACCGTCACTACCGCAGCCGACGGTACGCTGCAGGTGCGCACCACCGGCAACCAGGGCTCCGGCGTGCTCAGCTCCATGGTGCAGGCCAATGGCCTCATCGTGCTGCACCACAACCAGGGCAACGTGGCCGTGGGCGATGCGGTGGACGTGATGGTGTTTGACGGCGTGATCTGACGCCCCCCGGAGCCGACTTGCGCTTTCGCTCCCCAGGGAGTGCGCCTTTGCTACGGGGCGGCGCGTGCTCACCGTCACTGCCGGCCCTGCGCGCGTTGCGACCGGTTGCAAACACCTGTGTCAACACGCCACACAATGTTGGCTCCATTGCAACCCGACACGCCACCATGCCTTACGCCGCCAGCCACCTCGCCCAACCTCCATCTCGCGACGACGTGGACCGGATGCCCGGCGCCACGGTGGTCGAGTTCGGCACACCATGGTGCGGCCACTGCCAGCGAGCGCAACCGCTGATCGAGCAGGCGCTGGGCGCCCAGTCTGGCGTGGCGCACGTCAAAGTGGAAGACGGCCGTGGCCAGCGCCTTGGCCGTAGTTTTGGGGTGAAGCTCTGGCCTACGCTGGTGTTCCTGAAAGACGGTGCGGAAACAGGACGGCTGGTGCGACCGCAGGCCACCAGCGAGATCATCGACGCACTGGCTGCGCTGAACAGAACCGGCGCCTGACCGCGCCCGACCCCATAGCGCGCCAGCCGTCCCTGGCGGCAGCCTTGGGGTTACTTGGCCACGTAGTCGTGCCCCGGCGGAAGCACCGGGTGCGCCGGCTGCTCCACCGCAGTGGCCGTGTTCGCGCCGGGCACCGACTTGCGCGCGAACAGCGTGTACATGGTGGGCACCACAAAGATGGTGAGCAGCGTGCCCAGCGACATGCCGCCCACAATCACCCAGCCGATCTGCGTGCGCGTCTCTGCCCCGGCACCGGTGGCCAGCGCCAGCGGGATGGCACCCAGCACCATGGCACCGGTCGTCATCAAGATGGGCCGCAGGCGCTGGGCCGAAGCCTTGACCAGCGCGTCGACCATTTCCATGCCCTGCTCGCGCAGCTGGTTGGTGAACTCCACGATCAGGATGCCGTGTTTGGTGATCAGGCCCACCAGCGTGATCAGGCCGATCTGCGAATACACGTTCATGGAGCCCCCGCTCCACTTGAGCGCCAGCAGCGCGCCGATCATGGACAGCGGCACGGACACCATGATCACCAGCGGGTCGATGAAGCTCTCGAACTGCGCCGCCAGCACCAGGAAGATGAACACCAGCGCCAGCACGAAGACAATGCCCAGGGCGCCCTGCGAGCTCTTGAACTCACGCGAGGTGCCATTCAGATCGGTGGTGTAGCCCGGCTTGAGCACCTTGGCCGCCGTGGCATCCATGAAGTTCAGTGCCTCGCCCAGCGAGTAGTCGGGCGACAGGTTGGCGGTGATGGTGGCCGAGCGGCGCTGGCCGAAGTGGTTGAGCTCGCGCGGGCTCACGCTTTCCTTCACGTTGACCAGGCTGGACAGCGGGATCATGGCCTCGTTGCGGCCGCGCACGTAGATGGTGTCGATGTTCTCGGGAGTGGTCCGGCCGCGCGCCTCGGTCTGCACGATCACGTCGTACTGCTCGGCATCGCGCTTGTAGCGCGTGACGGTACGGCCGCCCAGCATGGTCTCGATGGCCTTGGCCACCACTTCCACGCTCACACCAAGGTCGGCCGCACGTTCGCGGTTGACCTCGATGCGCAGTTCGGGCTTGTTCAGGCGCAGATCTACGTCGGGCCCGATGATGCCGGGGTTCTGCGCCATCTCGGCCATGAAGGCCTGCGCCACCTTGCTCAGGTTCTCGTAGCTGTCGGAAGTCTGGATGACGTAGGTGAGCGGACGCGACCGGAAGCCCTGCCCCAACGACGGCGGTGTGATCAGGAACGCGCTGACGCCGGGCAACCCGGCCACCTTGGGCTGCAGTTCACGGGCCAGCTCCAGCGTGGTACGCGTGCGGTCTTCCCAGTCCACGGTGCGGTAGATGACGCTGCCCTGCGCCACCGTGGGGTTGCCGATATTGGCGAACACACGGTCGAACTCGGGGTAGGTCTGGCCGATCTTTTCCAGCTCCAGCGCATAGCGGTTGGTGTAGTCGAGCGTCGCGCCGTCAGGCGCGGTCACGCTGGCCAAAATGGTGCCCCGGTCTTCGATGGGCGAGAGTTCCTGGCGCATGCCGGGGTACACGACCACCAGGGCCGCACCGCTGGCCACCATGACGGCCACGACCAGCCAGCGCGCCTGGAAGACCGCGCCGCGCAGACCGCCACCGCTGCCCTCCTTGCCAGCGCCCCAGCGCGCCGTCACCACCCAGCGCAGAAGCCTGCCGTAGCCGTTGGAAAGCGCGGTCAGCCAGCGCTCCATTGAACGGTCAAACCAGTTGGGCTTGGGGTTGTGCTTGAGCAGCAGCGAACACATCATGGGCGACAGCGTGAGCGCCACAAAGCCCGAAACCACCACTGCCCCCGCCAGCGCCAGCGCAAACTCCACAAACAGGCGCCCGGTACGGCCCGGCGTGAAGGCCAGCGGGGCATACACCGCCACCAGCGTGAGCGTCATGGCCACGATGGCAAAACCGATTTCGCGCGCGCCCTTGATGGCGGCAGAGAACGGATCGAGCCCTTCCTCGATGTGCCGATAGATGTTCTCCAGCATCACGATGGCATCGTCCACCACCAGCCCGATGGCCAGCACCAGCGCCAGCAGTGTGAGGGTGTTGATGGAGAAGCCAGCCAGCGACATCAGCGCAAAGCTGCCCACCAGGCTCACGGGGATGGTGATGATGGGAATGATCGAAGCGCGGAAGGTGCGCAGGAAGACGAAGATCACCAGGGCCACGAGCACCACGGCTTCCGCGATGGTGGTGTACACGCTCTTGATGGATCGGTCGATGAACAACGAGTTGTCGTTAGCGATGTCGATGCCGATGTCCGCCGGCAGGTCTGCCTTGAGCGTGGGCAGCATGGCGCGCACGCCCTTGGACAGCTCCAGCGGATTGGCGGTGGCCTGGCGGATCACGCCGACCGAAATGGCTTCACGCCCGTTCAGACGCACGCGGCTGCGGTCGCTGGCCGCGCCCTCTTCCACCCGCGCCACGTCGCGGATGCGAACGGGAAACCCGTTGACCGTGCGAATCACCACGTTGGCAAACTGGCTGGCCGTCGTCAGGTCGGTCTGCGAGGTCACGCTGAATTCGCGCTGCTGCGACTCGATGCGGCCTGCGGGCAGCTCCAGGTTGTTGCGGCGGATCGCGTCTTCCACGTCCTGCGTGGTGAGTCGGTAGCCAGCCAGACGCTCAGGGTCCAGCCACACGCGCATGGCGTACTTGCGCTCGCCGTAGATCGGCACATCGGCCACGCCCGTCACGGTCTGCAGGCGCGGCTTGACGATGCGGTTGACCAGGTCGTTGATCTCCAGCGGGCTGCGGGTTTCGCTGCTGAAGGCCAGCCACATCACGGGCGACGCATCGGCCTCCACCTTGGCGATCACGGGTTCATCGACGGCGTTGGGCAGGCGGTTGCGCACGCGGGCGGTACGGTCGCGCACCTCTGCAGCAGCGTTGTCAGCGTCTTTCTCCAGCCTGAAGCGCACGCTGATCTGGCTTTGCTCTGCGCGGCTGATGGACGTGATCACGTCGACCGCATCGATACCCGCGATGGAGTCTTCCAGCGGCTTGGTCACCTGCGACTCAATCACCTCGGCCGACGCACCGGCATAGCGCACGGTGACCGTGACCACCGGCTCATCGATCTTGGGGTACTCGCGCACCGACAACTGCGTGAAGCTGACTGCACCGATGAGCAGAACCAGCAGCGACAGCACGGTGGCAAACACCGGCCGGCGTATGGAGATTTCGGCGAGTTGCATGGCTGGGGGTATTTCGTGGTGCGTGTCGGGTTCAGGGGAGCCGAGGCCTGACAGTGCTGGTCAGGGCGGGGGCTCGCGGCATGGTCGTGGCGGCGTCAACGCTGGGCCACGGGGCCCGACTGGCAAGGGCTGGCACCAGGCAGCGCCGCAATCAGCGTGGCAGGTTTGCTGGCGTTGCGTGCACCTGCCGCGGCTGTGTTGCCGGGAGCATCGGCACGAGCGGGCCCAGCAGAGGGCGCATCCGCTGGCGCGGCCTGCGCGGGGCGTGCCGCTGGCTTGTCGTCCGACACCTGGGCGCCGGAGGCCTGCGCAGAAGCCGCTGCAGCCGGGGCCTTGCCAGCGCCGCGCTGCGCTGCCCCAGCTGCAAGGTCTACCACGCGCACCTGCATACCGTCGCGCTGCAGGCGCTGCTGCCCGGCCGAGACCACCGTGTCGCCCGCTGCCAGCCCGCTCACCACCTCGACCAGCCCAGGCGCACGGGCGCCCAGCGTGACGGGTGTCCGGCGGGCCGCGCGGGAGCCTGGCTCCTTGCCCTCGACGATCTTGAACACGTAGGGGCTCACGCCGTCGGGCACCACCGCCTCCTCGGGGATCACCAGCGCGTCGGCACGCTCGGAAAAAACAGCCGTCACCCGTGCAAACATGCCGGGGCGCAGCTGAAGCCGACGGTTGTCGATGCACCCGCGCACGGCAATCGAGCGGCCATCGGCGTCAATCTGCGGGTTGATGGCCTGCACCAGCGCCGGGTAGATGACGCCCGGCAAGGCGTCAAAGGACACCTGCGCCGTCTGGCCCCGGCGCACCTTGGCCTGCAGGCGCTCGGGCAGGCGGAAATCCACGTACAGGGTGTCCAGGTCTTCCACGTTGACGATGTCGGCTCCGTCCTTGAGGTAGTCGCCCACGTTCGCACCTCGGATGCCGGCCACGCCATCGAAGGGCGCCACGATCTTCAGGCGTGCTGCAGTGGCCTGGGCCAGGGCCAGCTTGGCCTGTGCGACCTCCAGGTTGGCGGCGCTTTCATCCACCGAGCGCTGGCTGATGAAGCCTTGCGCCACGAGTTCCTGGTTGCGCTTGTGGTTGGCCTGCGCAATCGACATCTCGGCCTTGCTTTGCTGGATCTGGGCGCGCTGCAGCTGGTCGTCAAACTGCACGAGCAGCTGACCCTTGCGCACACGCTCTCCATCGCGGAAATTCAGCTGGGTGATGCGCCCGCTGACTTCGGGGCGCAGCACCACGCTCTGGCGAGACTTCAGGCTGCCCACGGCCTCGGCATCATCGCGCAGGGCCATCTGGCGGACCGGCACGGTCTCCACCGCCACCGGCCGGGCCGGCCCGCCGGGCTGCCCGCCGCGGCTGGTGCCCGTCGCACCGCCACTGGTGCTGCCACCTGCAGGACTGGCGCCCAGAGCGGTTGCCGCGGGTTCGGCGCGTGGCGCCTGGGCTGGCCGCTGCAACCACCAGGCAGCGCCCGATGCAGCCGCGATGCCAAGGACCGCGAGAACGATGTATCTGTACTTTGACGCCATGTATGAACCAGCCGAGTGAAGCAACGCAGCCGGCCAATGTATCAGCGCGTGTCATGCCGTGCTGATGCCACAGCGTTGACCCCAAGGCCCAGGAGCTGTCTTTACGTGGGATTTACACGGGCTTTACACCAGACCTCTGCCGCGCGCCCGCACCTGAGGCAGTGGTCAGGCATGCGGTACTCAACCGCGCCCGAGCGCCTTTTCCACCCCGCGGTTGGCCAGCCCGTCGGCACGTTCGTTACCCGGATCGCCTGAATGCCCGCGCACCCAGCGCCAGTCAATGCGGTGGCCGCCCGTACTCACCAGCGCGTCCAGCCGCTGCCACAGCTCGACGTTCTTCACCGGCTGCTTGGACGCCGTGCGCCAGCCGCGCGCCTTCCATCCATGAATCCACTCGGTAATGCCCTTGCGCACGTACTCGCTGTCCAGGTAGAGCGTGACCGCGCACGGCCGCTTGAGGGCCGACAGCGCCTCGATCACGGCCATCAGCTCCATGCGGTTGTTGGTGGTGCCGAGCTCGCCCCCGAACAGTTCCTTTTCAGTGCTGCCAGCCCGCAGCACCACCCCCCAGCCACCGGGGCCGGGGTTGCCCTTGCAGGCGCCATCTGTGTATATCTCGACCTGATTCAAACCGTATCCCTGTGATGGTTCTTGCCCCGTGCGCGCGGTTGCAAGGCGCTGCCACGGTGGCTGTTGTGTGGCTGTGCCGGAGCGGGTGCCGTTGTGACACCGGCCCTGTTGGCAATGGGCACCGTGGCCGTGCCTCGTTGCCGTGCGGTACGCCATGCTGGCTCCATGAGCCGCATGCCGTGCACGCGTTTGACCGCCACCAGAAAGTACGCCGAGCCGAAGATGGGCCACCATTTCTCGCCCAGGGTGTCCATCCAGCCAAAACGCTCCAGCCAGCCCGCCGTACGCACCGCTGGACGATAACAGCCAAACTGGGCCGATTCGACCTCGAAGCTCAGAAGCCGCAGCCAGTCCCGAAGCCGCCGGTAGCCGATGAATTCGCCTCCGTCGGGCAGGTAAAGCGAGCCTTTGCCCAGATGCCGGACCAGCCGCGCACGCCGCTGGCGCAACCCCCACAGGCTGGCGGGGTTCAGTCCGCTGATCACCACGCGCCCTTCGGGCACCAGGACGCGCTCGACTTCGCGCAGGGTGGCGTGGGGGTCAATGCTCAGCTCCAGGGTGTGCGGCAACACCAGCAGATCGACGCTGGCCTCGGGGAACGGGAGGGCTACGGATTCGGCGAGCAGATCTGCAAAGCGGTCGCCGGTGGCCGGGCCAGCTTCGGGCAAGCCAGGCGGTCCGCCTGAACCAGGCCCGGGCGGCGACGCGGAATCGGGCCTGTGGCCGGCATGGCCAGCCCATACGCGCGCCACGCCTTCGTGTCCCTGCGCGAGCCACTGGTGTGGCATGCGGTTGGCGCGCAGCCCATCGACCATCGGCAGGCCCAGCTGCAGGCTGTGGTAACCGAAGATGTCAGCCACCGCTTCATCAAAGCGCGCCTGCTCCCAGGCCAGCAGGTACTGGCCAGGCGGGGACTCGAACCAGTGGTGCAAACCTATAATTTGATCGCTCATGAACCTGCTGCCACTGCCCGCGTTGACCGACAACTACATCTGGATGCTGCACGACGGGCACCAGGCCATCGTCGTTGATCCGGGGGAAGCCCCACCCGTCATGCGGGTGTTGCAGCAGCTGGGGCTGCAATTGCAGGCCATTCTAGTCACGCACCACCACGGCGATCACGTAGGTGGCGTCGATGCACTGCGCAACGCCACAGGCGCCACCGTCCATGGGCCCGCACGCGAGCGGATTCCGCAACCGGCGGTGCCCCTTGCGCACGGCGACACAGTGACGGCACTGGGGCTTCGGTTCGACGTGATGGATGTGCCGGGCCATACGGCCGGCCACATTGCATTCTTTTGCGCCGACATGGATGCAGCGCCGTTGCTGTTCTGTGGCGACACGCTGTTTTCGGGTGGCTGCGGGCGGCTTTTCGAGGGCACGCCCGCGCAAATGCTTCAATCCCTGGAAAGCCTGGCGGCCTTACCGGGCAACACCCGCGTGTGCTGCACACACGAGTACACACTCTCCAACCTCCGGTTTGCGCGGGCAGTGGAACCTGCCAACGCCGCATTGATCGGCTACCAGGATCGGTGCGAAGCGCTGCGTGCCAGTGACCAGCCCACCCTGCCTTCGAGCATTGCGCTTGAACGCGAGATCAACCCCTTCCTGCGCGTTCGCGTGCCCGCCGTGGCCCAGTCCGCGCGGGAGCACGAGCCTCAGATATCTGATGAAGAAGACGCAGTGGCGGTGTTGGCCGCGCTGCGCGAATGGAAAAACAACTTCCGATGAAACTCCTGCACATTGCCCTTCTGTCTGCTGTGGTGTGGCTCACGGGTTGTGCCACCACAGGCACCACCAGCAGTCCACCAGTGGAGAAGGCGGGCGCGACGACTGCTGTTGAATCTGCCGGACGTACATCCCCGCATGTGGCCCTGTTCCCCAGCGGCCCGTTGCGCCCGATTCCGCTGGCCTCGGCCAGCAGTGCCGAGGTCGCCTCCCTCGCTGCGCCTGCCGACCTGTGGGAGCGCATCCGGCGCGGCTTTGCCATGCCCGACCTGCAGCACGACCTGGTGCAGGACCGCGAACAGTGGTACGCCGCGCGGCCCGACTACATCCAGCGGATGACCGAGCGATCCAGCAAGTACCTTTTCCACATTGTCGAAGAGCTGGAGCGCCGCGGCATGCCAACCGAACTGGCACTGCTGCCCTACATCGAAAGCGCCTTCAACCCGCAGGCGGTTTCGAGTGCCAAGGCCGCGGGCATGTGGCAGTTCATGCCTGCAACGGGCAGCTATTTCGACCTCAAGCAGAACGCGTTTCGCGACGACCGGCGCGATGTGCTGGCATCGACCCGCGCCGCCCTCGACTACCTGCAAAAGCTGTACGGCATGTTCGGCGACTGGCACCTGGCCCTGGCTGCCTACAACTGGGGCGAAGGCAGCGTGGGCCGAGCCATTGCCCGCAACCAGAGGCAGGGCCTGGGTACCAGCTACACAGAGCTGAGCATGCCGGCCGAAACCCGCATGTACGTGCCCAAGCTGCAGGCTGTGAAGAACATCGTGGCGAATCCGGCGGCCTTTCGCGCCGAGCTGCCGCTGATCGAAAACCACCCGTATTTCCAGACGGTGGACATCACCAACGACATCGACGTCTCGCTGGTAGCCAGCCTCGCGGGCATTCGCGAAGAAGACTTCAGGGCCCTGAACCCTTCGTTCAACAAGCCGGTGATCATGGCGGCCGGCACGCCGCAAATCTTGCTGCCCTGGGACAACGCCAAGGTCTTTGAACGCAACCTGCAGGCACGGCGCGAAGGCCAGTACGCCAGCTGGACGGTATGGACTGCCCCCTCGACCATGACGGTGGCCGATGCGGCCCAGCGCACGGGTATGAGCGAGCAGGATCTGCGCACGCTCAACAACATTCCTCCGCGCATGCTGATCCGCGCCGGCTCGGCCCTGATGGTGCCGCGCACCGCTGCCACACGGCAGGATGTGTCATCCCACCTGGCCGACAACGGCCAGGTGTTCTTCACGCCCGAAATCGTGACGCGTCGCACCACCGTGCGCGCAGGTAAGGGCGAGACCGTGGCGAGCATTGCCCGGCGCTACAAGTTGGCGCCCGCCATGGTGGCCGACTGGAATGACGTGCGCGCCAACGCAGCTTTCAAGGCTGGCGAAAAAGTGGTCGTGTACCTGCCGGTCAGGGCTGCCGCATCCGCCGCAGCCAGGAGCGTGAGCGGCTCAGGCAACGATCGCACGAAGGCGTCCCAACGGGGCGCAGCGCCCAAGAAGTCGAGTGGCGCCGCCCGTGGCGGGACACCCTCAAAGCAAAAACGCCGCTGACCAGGCCGGGGGCGCCCCGCATGGCGCCGCAATGGGTGCAGCCCTCGCGGCCTAGAACCGGAGCGAGTGCATCCCCAGCAAGCCGAGCACCCCCATCACGATGAGGTAGATGGCCACGATGGTGCTGAGCAGCCGCGGCATGACCAGAATCAGGATGCCGGCAATCAGCGAGATAAGAGGGCCTACGCTAAGCGTGAGTGTCATGTTTTTTTCCTTTGAGTGACCGATTTTCAGCACGGCACGGATCAGCGTTTCCGGCTGTTCGCGGCCCCCTGATGTATGGCAACAGCGCGCGGTCGATGCGCCAATGCCGTGCTGCCCTGGAATCTACTTCATGCGACAGCAGGATCACGCTGGTGAAGTGCCTGGCAGGGTAGGCGGCGGCCGCGTCGTCACGTCAACGGCCAAGCACTTCGGGACAAAGAGGCACGATGAGCCGCCGATCAGACGCCATATTTGGCGCGTGCCTTGCGAACGAATTCAGATGTGAATGTGCGTGAAGGATCGAGTTTCATACCGGCAATTTCTGGCTGCACGCGCGTCAGCACCCGCAGCGCGGTGGCAATCCCGTCGTCGGGCATCGCACCGTGGGTGGAATAGGTTTCGCGCACCCGGCCAAAGGCTGCCAGGTAGGCGCTCCGGTCGCCCAGCAGGTAGCCCTCGGGAACCACTTTAACGAGGTCAGCCGGTCCAGCCGTCTGCAGCCATTTGAGCGCGTGCACGATTGCGCTGACCAGTGCCTGCATCTGAGCGGCGTTTTTCTGCACATAGCTTTGCTTGGCATACAGGCAGCCAGCCGGCATGGTGCCCCCGAACAGGTCCTGCCCTGACTTGAGCGAGCGCACATCTCCGATGATGCGCAACCCTTCCTTTTGCTCGAGCACCGTCATGATGGGGTCAGCGTGGCAGAGCGCATGGATCTGGCCGGACCGGAGCGCACTGAAGGCGGCCATGCCCGTGCCGACATTGACAAACGACACGCGCCGCATGTCCACGCCTTCGCGCGCCAGGAGCAGCGTGGCCGCCAGGTGTGTGGACGAACCGACAGACGAAACGCCGATGCGCTTGCCGGCCAGCTGGCCAGGTTCCCGGTAACCCGGCATGGACCGCAAAGATACGCCCAGCGCCAGTTGTGGTGCTCGCCCCATCGTGACCATGGCCTGGTAGTTTTGCCCCAAAGCCAGGCGGCGCAAGGTGTGCTCAAACGCACCCGCGCACACGTCGGCCTGTCCCCGGTCGACAGCCTCCAGCGCGAGTGCGCCCGCTGCATGGTCACGGATCGTGACCTCGATCCCCTCGGCCCTGAAATACCCCAGCAAGTCGGCCAAGGCCAGCGGCAAGTGGTACAGCACGCCCTGACCACCCACCGCCACCGTCACGCGCGAAGGGCTTGTGCCCGAACCCTGCGCTTGCAGCCGGGGCGCGAACACCGAGGCAGCCGCAACCGCCGAAAGGGCAGATGCGGCGCCAAAGGCGCGTCGGCTGGGAGAAAAGGGTTTCATGGAAGGGAAAGAAGGCAATGCTGCATTGCAACAATCGTGCCCCAGCCACAGCGGCACCACATCAGGGTGAGCCCCTGCGGAGTTCTACGTAGGTGGGTCTCGCAGGCGACAAAACGGCGCAAGCAGCCTCGGGCCGCGCCACCGGCGAACGAGGAGCCCTGCAAACCTCAGCGATACCCGATGAAAAGGATTGCGATGTTCACCAGAAACGCACCCGCCCACACTGCACTGCGCGCCATCGCCATGTCAGACACGTACATCAGGATGTAGAAGATGCGCAGCATCACATAGGCAAACGCCAGGATGTCGAGCAGCGTCTGTCCGGCGCCCAGCGTGTGCGCAATGATGACGGCGCCGATGAAGAACGGGAGCGCTTCGAAACTGTTGGCCTGCGCCGCGTTGGCACGGGCACGCCAGTCCGTCTGACGGGCCAGCCAGGCCCTGGGTTCGTTGTTGTCGTAGCCTCCATGCTTGCGTGGTTTGCCAAAACTGCCGCTTTTGGCCAGCCATGCGCAGGCAATCGGCAGCAGTGCAGCAATGAGCACACACCAGTACGCCACGGTAAAGCGTGCCACATGCATCGTTGTATTCATTTTTATCAGCCTTTTTGCACGCTAGCGCTTGTCTGTAAAGCATGTCTAGCTATTGATTTGTGAGTATTCTAGCGCCCGACTCCGGAGTCTGCCGGGCCGGCGATCCGCCCCCTATGACACAGGCGACACGGCATCCTGCAGTCACCCGGTATTACGTGCAGCCCTTGCACTCGGCTGACTCGGAGTGAGGGTGGTGAAACCGCCAGTTGCGCCCTGATCCGGGCACTGGCATCTGGCTAGCGACGGTCCACCAGTGCGTGCGCAATGGTGCCCAGGTCTACATATTCGAGCTCGCTGCCCACCGGCACGCCCCGTGCAAGGCGCGTGACGTGCATTCCGCGGCCCTTGAGCACGTCGCTGATCACATGCGCCGTGGCTTCGCCCTCGGCATTGAAATTGGTCGCCAGGATCACCTCCTGCACGAGGCCGTCGGCCGCGCGCTCGAGCAGCTTTTGCAGGCCAATTTCCTTGGGGCCGATTCCGTCCAGCGGGCTCAGCCGCCCCATCAGCACAAAGTAAAGTCCCTTGAAAGCGCCGGTCCGCTCCATCGCGGCCTGGTCCGCAGGAGTCTCGACCACACATAGGCGGCTCGGGTCCCGAGCGGGGTCCAGGCAGGTGCTGCACACCTCGGCTTCAGTGAACGTATGGCAGCGCGCGCAGTGGTGCACCGCCCCCACCGCCTCGTGCAGCGCACGCGACAACGCCTCTGCCCCCGCCCTGTCGTGCTGCAGCATGTGAAACGCCATGCGCTGTGCCGACTTAACACCCACCCCCGGCAGACGGCGCAGCGCCTGGATCAAGACATCAAGGGCGTTGGTGGAGGACATGAATGTTCAGGAGGAGATACGGATGACGGTACAGGGGCGACGGAGCCAGCGTCAAAAAGCTCAGCACGCGCGGGGCGGGAGCAACAGCAGAAGTCTGCTCCCCTGCCTTCACAGCCCGCCCTCAAGGGCGTAGCGAGCGGGATCAGCTGCTAGGCGGACGGAGCGCAGGAACCGGAACGTACTTCCTGTACGTGAGGATTCCGAGCACCGCCCCACGACGCGGATGACCCGCTCGGTAGCCCGCCTCAGAAAGGGAATTTCATGCCGCCGGGGAGTCCTGGCATTCCTGCGGTGAGCTTGCCCATTTTTTCAGCCGAAGTCTCTTCCGCCTTGCGCACGGCGGCGTTGAAGGCCGCAGCCACAAGATCTTCCAGCATGTCCTTGTCATCTGCCAGCAGACTGGGGTCAATGGTGACGCGCTTCACGTCGTGCTTGCAGGTCATCAGGACCTTGACCAGCCCGGCACCCGACTCGCCCTCGACCTCGATGAACGCGAGTTCGTCCTGAGCCTTCTTGAGGTTGTCCTGCATGGCCTGGGCCTGCTTCATGAGGCCGGCGAGTTGTCCTTTGTTGAACATGGAAGTTTCCTTTGATGAAAGATTAAATGTTGCCTGGGGCGGGCAATGCGGGGAAGTCATTGCCCGGAATCAGGATGTACGCCGCTGCCTGCATGGCGCATAGGCTACCGGCGCGGTACATCGCCAATCCTTGCTGCCTTACACGGGCTTTATGCTGCCAGGCACGATTTTGGCCCCGTAGTCACGCATGAGCGTCTGCACATACGGATCGTTGTTCACGATTTCTTCTGCCCGGCGCTGCCGCTCCGCAGCCGCCGCCGCGTTGCGCCGAGCCGGACTGTCGATCACCACGCCCAGTTCTACAGAAATCTGGCTGGCATGACCCGCAGCCTCCAGCGCGGCTCTCAGGCGTTCGCGCGCCGTGGGCTGGTTCAGGGATTCGCGCTCCACACGCAGCAGCCAGTGAGAGCCATCACGGGCCACCAGCTGCGACTGCAGCGCCAGTTCGCGCACCAACGCCGTGATCGTTTCGGCCGCCACCATCTGTTGCACGGTGGCATGCCACACATCGCCCTCCTCGGTGGGTGTGTAGCGCGCAGATGCAGGCGCCGGCGTGGAATGGGGCGTCGGTTGCAGGCGTGCACCGGGCTCCGGTGCCACGCGCACCGGAATGGACATCACATCGGCAGCCCCCTGGGGACCAGGCGTGCGCTCAGGCGGCGCGGCGCGGTCAAAATCTTCAGGGCTGCGTACCGGCAACGCCGTGGCAGCGCGGCTTGCGCTCAAGGCAGGCGCTCGTACAGCGGCGTCGGCAGCCGATGCCTTCGGCTGAGTCACATGGGGATCGACCGGTCGGCTGGCACTGTCGCCTCCGGGGGGCGCCGGGACTCGTACGCCTGGTACCAGCGCCAAAGCGCCGAGATCCACCGAAGGCGCTTCTGGAGCGGCCACAGGCACCGCCGCAACACCTTGGGCTGAGTGCCACGCCTGCGCCTCGGCCACAGCGGGTGCGACTGCGGCGTCAGGCCGCGTCAGAGTTTTTTTTTCAGCCGGTTCGCTGCGGGGCTTGAAGGCCAGCAGGCGCAATAGCACCATGGTCAGCGCCGCGTACTCGTCCGGTGCCAGCCCCAGCTCACCCCGCCCATGCAGGCACATGCTGTACAGCAGTTGTGTCTCGTCAGCGGGCATCTGGCCGGCAAGGCGCGCGGTTTCGGCCGCCTCCGGGTCGTCCTGATCGATGGCAGCGGCCATCTGCGGAACGGCCTGGAAAACGGCCATGCGCTGAAGCACGGCGCTCATCTCCTCCAGCGTGGAAGCCGCCGACAAGCCATTCAGGCGCAACACATCGGTGGTTTCCACCACAGTCCGCCCATCCCCTGCCGCCAGCGCATCGATGAGGCGAAACACGTAAGAGCGGTCCACGGCGCCCAGCATCTGCCGCACACCGGCTTCCTGCAACTGGCCGCTGCCGAAGGCGATAGCCTGATCGGTCAGCGACAGGGCATCGCGCATGGAGCCGCGCGCCGCACGGGCCAGCAGGCGCAGCGCTGGCGCCTCTGCCGGAACGTTCTCGGACGCAAGGACCTGCGTCAGGTGGGTGAGCACGGTTTCCGGCGCCATCGGCCGCAGGTTGAACTGCAGGCAGCGACTCAGCACAGTGACGGGGACTTTCTGCGGGTCAGTCGTGGCGAGCACGAACTTGAGGTACTCGGGCGGCTCCTCCAGCGTCTTGAGCATGGCGTTGAAGGCCGTATTCGTCAGCATGTGCACTTCGTCGATCATGAAGACCTTGAAGCGGCCCTGGACAGGCTTGTAGACCGCCTGTTCCAGCAGGCTCTGAACCTCGTCCACCCCGCGGTTGGAGGCGGCGTCAAGCTCGGTGTAATCGACAAAACGGCCGCTGTCGATATCGGTACAGGCCTGGCATACGCCGCAGGGCGTTGCCGTGATGCCGCCCTGCCCGTCCGTCCCCTGGCAATTGAGCGACTTGGCCAGGATGCGCGAGACGGTGGTCTTGCCCACCCCGCGGGTTCCGGTAAACAGGTAGGCGTGGTGGAGGCGCTGCTGGGTCAGCGCGTTGGTCAGCGCCTGCACCACGTGCTCCTGCCCCACCATCTCGGTGAAATTGCGGGGGCGGTACTTGCGGGCGAGCACGAGGTAGGACATTCGCCAGATTCTACGGGGTGGGGCAAGCCCGGCGTGGTGTGCGGGCAGGTGATGGCTCCGGCCCGCCGTGTGCAGCGCCGGACCCCCTCAAGGGGAGGCGCCGCGTGGGCCGGCTACAAGCCGGAAGCACCCCGAATGCTGTGCTGACCGCGACCGGACCACCGCACGCGTCAACCCGGCCCGCCGTGCGGCATTGCAGCAGACAGGCCTTTCATCCAGCGTACAATCAGCGTTGACGGGCCTCCCCGCATGGTGAAGCGGCCAACCGGGTCAGGTGGGGAACCAAGCAGCCCTAACTGTGGAGTCAGTGCCGGGGGTAAGGCTCGTCAACTTCTTTGCAAAAAGCGCTTGCAGATCAAAAACTTACGGTCTGACAGGCACTTACAGACCTCTAGCTGTATCACTTCGCTGTGTCATCTTCCCAACACTTTGAGCAGGGAAACGACATGGCAAAGGTCGAAGGGATGCACCTTCGGGGCTCCCGCTGGTACGTCCGAATCCTGGTCCCCAAGGACCTTCAAGCAGCCTTCGGCAGGTCCCGCCTGGACCTCTCCCTAGGCACGTCTGACCGCCGAGAGGCGACCCTTCAAGCCACCCTCAAGCGTGCCCACTGGCTGGCTACGTTCGAGACCAAGCGCCGGGAGCTTCCCCGGCTACCGTGGACGCGGTGACACCCGAGCTTGCCCAGCATCTGGCCCTCAGGGTTCGCGCCCGTGTCCTCCTGGATGACGACTCGGTAAGGCAAGACCACCGTCTGCTGAGTGAGGTAGCCCATGCGCTGGCCCTTCACACGTCCGCGTCTCGCATCTTCGCCCCGGTTGATTCCCTGCCCCCACGGGATGCCCTGAGCGGCCTGACAGAAAGCGAGTACGCAGCCCTGACCCACATGAACGCGGGCTTTGCAAAGCGTGCGGCCGCCGCCGTTGCCCGTCGCAAGCTGTCCGTGGTCTTCCCCCTGGTACAGCGCGAAGCGCGAGAGCTTGGGCTAGCGATCACTACCGAAACCCCTGGTATTCGTGAGGCCCTCCCCGTGTGTCTTGCGGCCTTCAGTGAGGCATGGCAAGAGGTCCAGGCAAGGGACTCGGGGAAAGCCGTCCCTACTCCCGTGACCCCACCCGCCCCACTGTCACCTACGGCAGCCGCCAAGAGCAAAGCCCGAACCCTTCGGGACGTGTACGACCGCTGGAAGGTGTCAGGGGCTACCGCACGCTCTGCCGACTACATAGCGGCCATAGGGCGGGCTGTGGCCCAGTTTGAGGGGCAACACCCTGCCTTCCCCCTCGAGTCATTCAATGGTGACCTTGGGGACGCCTACCGGGCTTGGCTGGTGGCGACATGCAAGACACCAAAGACCGCACGGGACCGCCTCACGGCCATCAAGTCCCTGCTGAAGTTCGCCACGGAGACCCTGGAGTGGCTCCCTAAGCAGCCGTGGCGGGGCATGGAAATCAAGGCCACCACCACCAACAAGCGCCGCCCCTGGACCACTGAGGAACTGGTGACGCTCTTTGGTACGCCGCTGCACCAGCGTGGCACCCTCCCCGACCATCCGATGGCAGGCGGTCAGGCGGCCTACTGGGTGCCACTCCTGGGGCTCTTCACGGGTGCCCGCCTGGGCGAGCTTTGCCAGCTACGCACGGTAGATGTTCAGACGGTGAGTGGCCTTCCAGTGCTGGTGCTGACGGATGACGGAGAGGACCAAAGCATCAAGAGCGAAGCGGGTCACCGGACCGTGCCGATTCACAGCGAGCTATTGCGCCTGGGGTGCCTAGAGTACGTGGAGACCATCAAGGCCACCGGCAAGGACTCGCTATGGCCCTCCATGAGGCTGCGCAAGAGCAAGCCTAGCGACTACTTCGGGTGATGGTTCAAGGCTCACAGGGAGGCCCTGAAGCTGGTGGCTTCCGTCGGTGGACACTTGGGGGGCCTTGCTGACCTCCTCAAGCTCCAACCAGCGGGTGATGATCCGGTGCCGCATCTGGACGTTGTAGCCAGACACAAGGGTTGCAGCCAAGCGACCCCCGTGAGGATGCTCTCAAGAGGTCGCGCCCAAGGCGGCGGACCTGCGTAGGGTGAAAGCTCTGCGGGCGGGTCTGCGATGAACGTAGCTTCGATGAACTCCGCCACACGGCGGTTGTCGTGGCTCTTAGCGGGCCGCCCTCTGCCCCGCTTGGGGGCCTCCTGGTGGGCCGGGGCGGCGCTGTGGTCTTCCCCGCACGGGGCTGCCTGGGGTGTCGGTGGGTGGGTGGTAAGCATGGGTGTTGAAAGGTGAGCGGGCAAAAGAAAACCCCCGTGCCGTGAAGCAAGGGGGCTGATGGGGCTGGCGCTGAGAAGCGAGCGACGGGGCGAGCCTCGACTGGCTCTCTTCCTATATGGCAACCTTTTATTCGTGACTGAGCAAAGCAAGCACTGGCGCGGCTTGCAGGGCATCCCTTCGAAGGGTCCTGGGCGGGCCTAGGGCTGCCAGGAGTGCGGTTCTCCTAATGGGTACGTTTTACCCATGACTAAGCCCGGGCGCACCAGCGGCGGCAACCGTACCGGCTAGGCGGGGTTCTCCTAATGGCCACCTTTAACCCTCCACCTCGCAGAACCCCGGCTGGCGCGGACCATGGGCAGTGGGTGACGGAGTTCTCCTAATGGCTACCTTTAACCCTCCACCTCGCAAAGCCCCACCAGCGGGGCCTGGAGCGCACGACACACGGCAGGGCTATCACCGCCCCATGGAGGGCCTTCCTGCATTCCTGGGCGGCCTCCCTGGGGCTCTCTCAAATCAGGCAGGCATCGGCGTGGCCGAGTCCCTGATACGCATGATGGTCTGGCGGCTGGTGCTGTACTCCCGTGCCAGGGATGCCACCGACTCACCAGCAGCAAGGCGCCCTCGGATGGTCTCAATGGTGCCCCCTTGGATGCTCTGAGGGCGGCCTAGCGTCTTCCCTTCGGCCTTCGCACGGGAGAGCCCCGCCTGGGTGCGCTCTACCAGCAAGTCCCGTTCAAACTCAGCCACGGCATTGATAACCCCCATGGTCATCTTGCCCGCTGGGCTGGTGAGGTCCATACCACCCAAGGCCAGACAGTGAACCCTGACACCCATACCCGCCAGCTTGTCCACCGTGGCCCGCACGTCCATCGCGTTGCGCCCCAAGCGGTCCATCTTCGTGACCACCAGCACGTCCCCCTCATCGAGCTTCGCTAGGAGGGATGCAAAGACAGGCCGCTGGGCAGCCTCAACGGACCCGCTGATGGTCTCAGCGTGAACCCTACGGGGCTCCACAGCGAAGCCCGCCCCGGTTATCTCGCGGGTCTGGTTCTCGGTGGTCTGGTCAGAAGTGGAGACACGGCAGTAAGCGAAGACACGGGACATGGTGAAGACCTCAGGATGTACGTAAACGATGTACGAATCATCGAGTATGCCCAAAAACCTGTCAAGCTAATTTGTGGACAGGATGAAACAAGGGTGTCCGTAGACGGTCGATTCCGTACACCCAGTGTGCGCACTTTGTCTTTGGCCGGGTGGGGTGTGCCGCCTATGATGTTTCTAGTTAAAACAGGAGCAACGATGAAGAAGACGCTTTTTGCCTTGGCTCTCGCAGCGTGTGGTCACGCCATGGCCGCAGGTCCGTACGATGGAATCTATGCAGATGCAGCAGCCCCGAACAGCTATATATCAGTGCACACCAACGGCGACCGTGTAATCGCTACCTCGTACGAAATTTTGCCGGCCTCTGGAATCGTATTCACGTCTGAGATTGGTTCTGTCATGCCTCGGCAGGTGAACGTTTGGCAACTTCTCCAAGGGACCATCAGCGGAAGCAACGCAAGCCTTTCTGGGCAACTCATGTTCAACCAATGCAACGTGCAAATTTCCGCAAGTTTTACTGGCACCGGCCTAGTTGCTTACATCACCCGTTCAACATCCTCGGGGGCTGGTTCGTCATCCACCATGAACTGCCAAGCGCTGGTCTCGTCCCTTCCGATACGCTTCAACAAGATATTCTGAGGCGACATTTCTAGCCGCGACTTGCCCGAGATCGAGCTGTTGATCGGAGTGCACGGGCCAAAGGGTGTCGCGAGCTTTGCCGACACGCGCAACCCCTGAGGGTTTCCTAGACGGCACACATAGGGCTGAGCGGGGCACTCGCCCCCCCCCGGAGGGGAAACTTCTTCGCCGGTCTGGATCGAGGGGACTCTCGGATTTCTATAGCAAAACTTTCGGCCCCCTTCACGTCACACCTTGCGGCTGATGACCATATAAAGCCCGAAGCCCCAAAGCTCCAAGTCGGCACCCTCGCGGCGCTTGTCGAAGGCCATGAGGGGCCGTTCGCTACGTGCCTGGAAGTGAAGTTCAAAGCTGGGGCGGCTGATGAACATGGATCCCAGCGACAGCTCGAAGGTGGAGCGGGTGGTGGTCAGAATCATGATGGTCCAAGTGGTCACGCCAAGAGCGGCGCAAACGAAGCATCAAGGGCCTTCCGACCAAATACAAGCCTGATAGGTGTGACCATCTCGCCCTCGCAATCATCAAGCTACCGCGATAGACTGAGGTTCCTGTGACACATCGGTGTATCACTTGAGGTCTTCCACACCTCCGTAAGTTGTTGATTTTATTGATATTTACCCGCGCCATGGCGGCGGTAAGGCTCGTCAACTTCTTTCTTCTGCCGTTGGGCGTTTGCCCGTCGCGCTGTCAACGGTGGCGCTCTGCCACACCCCGCCGAAGATTCCCTTGCTGCACCGGATTGACAGTGCAAGCCCGGGCGCCTCGTACCCCGTCAATCCCCTGCCTCACCCAGCCAGCGCAGCACGCCCTGCGCAGCCGTGCGGCCGCTGGCCATGCTGGCCGTCAGCAGATAGCCCCCCGTGGGGGCCTCCCAGTCGAGCATTTCGCCAGCACAGAAGACGCCAGGCACAGCACGGGCCATCAGGTCCGGGTCCAGCGCGTCAAAGCGCACGCCACCCGCGGTGCTGATGGCTTCATCGATGGGGCGTGGAGCGACCACGGTGATGGGCACGGCCTTGATGGCGCGGGCGAGCGCCACGGCATCGTTCACGCCGTCCTTGCCCAGGTGCTCGTAGAGGATGCCCGCCTTGATGCCGTCCAGGCCCAGGCGGCTCTTGAGATGGCTGGAAAGCGATCGCGAGCCGCGCGGATGGCGCACCTCCACCAGCACGCGCTCGGGGGAATGGTCGGGCAGCAGGTCGAGATGGAAGGTGGCATGGCCGTGGGCTTCGATTTCATCCCGCAGCAGGTGGGAAGCCGCGTACACCAGGCTGCCTTCCACGCCCGTGGCAGTGGCTACGAATTCGCCCTTGCGGCTGAAGCTGCGGCCCTGGCTGTCCGTGAAAGTGAGGGCCACGGTCTTGAAGGGCTGGCCTCCAAAACGCTCAGCGAAGTGGGGCGTCCACCCCACGGTGCTGGCGGGGGTTCGGCCCGCGAGCTCCTGCAGGAACTCGCGCCGGGTTTCGCCTGCCGACGCGCCGGCTCGCAGTACATCGAAACCGCAGTTGGCGGGGCGCAGCGGCGCCACGTCCATGCCGCGGGCGGCCACCAGCGGCACCCATTGGCCGTCGGAGCCCAGGCGCGACCAGCTGGCCCCGCCCAGCGCAAGGACCACGGCACGCGCCTCGACCACGCCAGGGCCCGATGGGGTGGAGAACTGCAGGGCACCATCGCCCGCCCAGCCCACCCAGCGATGGCGCATGTGGAATTTGACCCCCTGGCCGCGCAGCCGGTGCAGCCACGCGCGCAACAGGGGAGCCGCCTTCATGTCGGTGGGGAACACCCGCCCGGAGGTACCCACGAAAGTGTCCACCCCCAGATCCTTGGCCCAGTCGCGCACCTGCTGCGCGCCAAAGCCTGCAATCAACGGCCCTACCTGTGCCTCGCGTCCTTCGAAACGGGTGGCAAACCGGGCGTGATCTTCCGAATGGGTGAGGTTGAGACCGCCCTTGCCCGCCAGCAGGAATTTGCGGCCCACCGATGGCATCGAATCAAACAGATGCACGGCAACGCCTGCCCGCGCCAGCACCTCGGCGGCCATCAGTCCCGCGGGGCCGCCGCCCACCACGGCCACATCGCACGCGATGCGCTGGGCTTGCACAGGCTCGCTGGCGGGCATGTCGGGAACCAGGTCGGTGGTGGGTTGCATGGATGTGGTTCTCGGTAGCAAGGGAGAAGAAAGAATGTATGCGCGTCGGATCGCAGGCCCCGGTCAGAACAGGGAGCCCTGACCGTGATCGGATGGAGCAGGAGGTTGCGCAGAAACCGATGGTGCAGCAGGCCGCGCGGGGGCCGGAGTATGCCCCAACGGAGCAGCTCCGACTCCGGAGCCCGCCGGTCCGCCGGGGGACGGCCGCTCGCCCAGATCCGCCGACGCCGGTGCCGCCACCACGCCGTCCGCGCCATCGGCCACCAGCGCCAGCCGCCCATCACCCGTCAGGAACGCGGCAAACACGCGCTCGCCGGGGGTCTGGCTTTGCACCGCCTGTCGGTACAGCGCCATTTGTGCAACCAGCGCAGGCTGCCGCTCGGGCTGGTGGGCGCTTTTGTAGTCGAGCACCCACCAGCCGGCTCGGGCGGCAGGCTCGTAGCAGTGCACGAGGCGGTCGATGCGCAGGCTCTGGCCACGGTAGCGCAACGGGGCTTCGTTGATGGCGGTATCGACGCAACCCGGGTCCCAAGCCCAGGCCCCCTCACCCGCCAGAATTCGACACGCCGTCTCACAGGCCTGGCTGGCAGCAGCGAAGGTGATGTCGAAATCCTGCGCCAACCGCGCCTTACGTACTGCAGAAAAGCCGTGCTCGCGCAAATCTTCGAGTGAGACACCCGCCACGCCAGCCTGCTCCAGCAACTGGTGCATGGCTTCACCCAGGCGCGATTGCGGAGTCGAGCTGGGGCCTTCTGCGGGTTCCGCAACGCCCGCACCGAGCCCGGCCGGGCCTGTCGGCGGCAGGTTCGCAGACAGCTTCTGCCTGTGCGCTGGCAGCGCAGGAAGCTCTGCCACCGAGAACACTTCTTGTGTGACCGCAGTTGGATCGCCGATTTGCGGGTCAGCGTGCCGTGGAACATCTGCCGGGCCACTGGCGGGCACGGCATCCTCGGCCACAGACGCGAGCCGGTTCCACCAGCTGCCGGGGGCCGAGTGGGACGGCTGCACGGACGACAGCGCCAGGCAGTGCTTGGCGCGCGTCATGGCCACATAGAGCATGTTCAGCTCTTCGCGCTGGCGCGCCTGCTGCTCGGCCGCCACCGCCTGCGTGGCGCTGGGCGGCGGGCTGGATTCACTGGCCATGAACACGAAGGCGGCGGGCACGGCCTGCTCGCCAGGCCAGTCCACCAGCACACCCATGGTTTCGGCCTTCTGGGGGCGGGTATCGGTGTCCAGCAGCAGTACCGAATGCGCCTCCAGCCCCTTGGCGCCATGCACCGTGAGCAACCGCACAGCCTGCAGGTCCACCCGGCCCGGCGCACGGACGCCGCCCTTTTTCATCGCCCGCACAAAGGCGTACGGCGTGAGGTAGCGCCCTCCGTCATGTTGCAGCGCCGCCGACAGCAGCGCACGCAGGTTGGCCTGCACGGCGGCACGCTGCGACGCCGGGGCCGCCGCGGAAAACCGGGCCAGCACGTCGGCATGTTCGTAGATGGCATGCAGGGCGTCGTGGGGCGGCAGAGTGTCCACCCACGCCTTGTATTGGGTCAGATTGGCCCCAAGCCCAGGAAAATCATGCCCCCTTAGCTCCTCTTTTTGTAGCAGATCAAACCAGCTGCACGCGGCGTGTTCCGGGGCGCGGCGCAGCACCGCCAGGGTCACCAGGGCGTCGTCATCCAGCCCGAACAATGGCGAACGCAGGGCCCGAGCCAGCGAGAGGTCGTGGCGGGTCGAGACCAGCGCATCGAGCAGCGCGATGATGTCCTGCACCTCGGGCGCGTCGAACAGGTCGGCCTTTTCGGGCTGCACGCAGGGCAAGTGCAGCGCGCGCAGTGCATCCTGCATGGTGGCCAGGCGGTCACGCTTGCGGGCCAGCACCAGCACCTCCTTGGGCGGCACACCCTGCGCTATCTGCGCAGCCACCCACGCAGCCGCCTGGTTGCATTCGCGCATGCGCTGGGTTTCTTCGGGCTCGTGGCGCGGCTCGGTCAGGCTGTCGCGCCATTGCATCGGGCTGGACCTGGCCAGACGTACGGCCGCAGCACCATCGGTGCCCACCGCACCAGGGTCTGCCGCAGCCTGCGCCGTGTCGGTATCCGGCCCGATGGCCGGCAGGCGCAGCACCACACCCACATCCCGGGACTCGGTCGTGTGCGGCCGGAATCCGCTGGTTTCGCCCTGCGCCTGCGCAGTGCCCATCACCGCATTGACGGCTGCGATCACGCCCGTGGCGTTGCGGCGCGTGTGGTCGCAGCTCAGCAGATCACCGCCCAGGCCATTGCGCACAAACGCCTGGGCCGCGATGAAGACCTGCGGCTCGGCGCGCCGGAAGCGGTAGATGCTCTGCTTGGGATCGCCCACGATGAACACGCTGGGCGCGGTGGCGCCGCCGCCCGAGCCCGCGTAGCCCGACAGCCAGGCATGCAGCGCCTGCCACTGCAGCGGGTTGGTGTCCTGAAACTCGTCCACCAGCAGGTGGCGCACACGGGCATCCAGGCGCTCCTGCACCCAGCCACTGAGCACCGGGTCGGCCAGCATCACCAGCGCCATGCGCTCCACGTCGTTCATGTCCACCCAGCCGTGCTGGTGCTTGACGGCCGCAAATTGCGCAATGAGGCAGCGCGCAAGGCGGGCCATGCGCTGCTGGTGCTGCCACGCCGCATGCTGGTGCCGCGCAGCCAGCAGGCGCTGCAGCTCGGGTTCGGCCTCCTGCGCAGCCACGTACTTTTCGAGGTGTTTGGTGAGCCGGTCTTCCTTGGCCACAAACAGTGCCTTGCGCAGCATGGCCAGGCACTGGGCGGGGTCGGTGCTGGCCAGCGCATCGATGATGGCGTCGGCCGCCTTTTTCGGTGTCTTGTTGGTTTCAGTCCCGAGCGCGCGGGCCCAGGCCAGCCAGCGCTGGCGGCAGGCGGCATCGGCCAATGCATCGGCCGGGTCGGCGCAGTGGGCCAGCTCGGGAAAGCACGTACCGAAGGCTGGCACCGACGCATCGACCACGCCCGCCTCGTCGGCCAGGTCAAACTCCACCCGCTTTGCCAAGGCCCCGGCCAGGGCCTTGTGCGTTTGTGACCGCCCGTACCCGGCCACCACGGCTTCGTAG
>LNEG01000063.1 GCA_001464865.1 Burkholderiales bacterium Ga0074133 | reverse complement strand
GTCAAGGCCGCGCCCACCGGCTATGACCTGGTCATGGGCCAGAAGGACAACCTGGTCATCGGCCCCTGGCTGTACAAGAACCTGCCCTGGGACCCGACCAAGGACCTGACCGCGATCGCCCATGTGGCCTACACGCCCGTCATCATCGCCACCAGCGCCAGCTCCAAATACAAGACGCTGGCAGACGTGATCGCTGCCGCCAAGGCTGCCCCCGGCACCGTCACTTATGGGTCGCCAGGCAATGGCACGTCGATCCATCTGGCCGGCGATCTGTTCGAGAAGGCGGCGGGCATCAAGCTCAGCCACATCCCGTACAAGGGCTCCAGCCCTGCGCTGATGGATGCGCTGGCGGGCAATGTGGATCTGCTGGTGTCGTCGGTGCCGTCGGCCATGGCGCAGATCAAGTCGGGCAAGCTGCGCCCGCTGGCGGTCACGTCGGCCAAACGCAGCTCGTCGCTGCCTGATGTGCCCACCGTGGCCGAATCCGGCTACAAGGACTTTGACGTGAGCACCTGGTACGGCGTGTTCGCGCCCGCCGGTACACCAGCCGCCGTGGTGACCACCGTGAACGCCGAAATCAACAAGCTCCTGGCCACCGCCGACATGAAAGCTGCCATCCAGGCCCAGGGCGCCGAGCCTGAAGCCATGACGCCCGCCCAGTTCAGCACCCTCCTGCGGGCCGACTACGCCAAGTGGAAGGGCATTGTCGAAGCCTCGGGCGCCAAGATCGAATAGCGCCCGGCTGCCGGGTACCATCTGCCCGGCACACCGCGCTTCCGTCCACGCCCCGGCGCCTGTGCACCGGGGCGTTTTTTTGTGCCGACTCCGCCCTGCACTGCCACCCGAACCATGACCACCAACGCCCTCGAACAAGCCCGAACCGCATTCCTCCAGGGCACGGCCGCGTTCGCCGAGCAGCGGTTTGATGACGCCGCACAGGCCTTCTCGCACGCGCTGGCCCTGTCGCCGGGGCGCCCTTCGGTGGTGCTGAACCTGGGCGTCACGCGGCTGCACCAGGGCCAGCCGGCCGCAGCCCTGCCCTTGCTGGAGGCCGCCACAGCCGCCCTGCCCGATGCCGCCGATGCCTGGAGTGCGCTGGCACTGGCGCACCACCAGCTGGAGCGCTGGGCCGATTCGTCACGCAGCCATGCACACGCATTGGCGCTGGGTGCCGACTCTGCTGCGCTGCGCCTGCGGCTGGCGGAAAGCCTCTCGCGCCAGGGGCTGGGAACCGCCGCGATCGAACACTACGAAAAGGCGCTGGAGGCAGACGACACCCTGGTCGAAGCGTGGAGCGCGCTGGGCGATGTGCTGCGCGAAAGCGGCCATCTGGCCCGTGCGGCCGACTGCTACCAGCGCGCCCTCGACCTGGGGGCCGACCCGGCCCTGCACCAGTATTACCTTGCGGCCCTGCGGCCCGAAGCGGCTCTGGTGGAGGCACCGCGTACCTATGTGCAGGCCCTGTTTGACAGCTACGCCCACGATTTTGAAGATCACCTGGTGGGCCATCTGGGGTACCAGGGCCACCGTGTGCTGATCGAACAGCTGCCGCCCGGCTGCCCGGGCTACGTCGCGCGGGTGCTCGACCTGGGCTGTGGCACCGGCCTGTGCGGCCCGCTGCTGCGCCCCCGCGCCGGTCACCTGACGGGCGTGGACCTGTCACCCGCCATGATCGACAATGCCCGCGCGCGCGGTCTGTACGACGAATTGCTGGTGCGCGACATCCACGACCACCTGGACGACGGCGGTGCGCCATACGACCTGATCGTTGCAGCCGATGTGTTCATCTATGTGGGCCCGCTGGAGCGCGCATTTGCGCTGACATCACGGCGCCTGCAGCCGGGTGGATGGCTGGCCTTCACGGTGGAAGACGCTGCACAGGGCCCGGGCGTGCAGCTGTTGCCCAGCCTGCGCTACGCCCACCGCGAAGACTACCTGCAATCGCTGGCGCGCAACCACGGGCTGGCGGTGCGCCAAATGGTGGATGCGCCCATCCGCTTTCACGAACACCAGCCCATTGCGGGCCGGTACGTGTACATCCAGAAAGTCTGAGAGGGCCTGAGTCCTGCGCAGCCTTGCAGGCTGCTCCTCTGACGGACCACGGCCCGGGGACTCACGCCCTTTGCGGCGCTCAGTCGCGAACCACCATCACGGGCACGCGCACCACACCCAGCACCTTTTGCGCCACGCTGCCCAGCATCAGCTTTTCGAGCCCGCGGCGGCCGTGCGAGCCCATCACGACCAGATCGATGTCGGTGCCTTCCAGGGCGCGCACGATGCCTTCATGTACCGCGTGGCCTTCGCCCACCACGGTGGTCACGGCCACACCGGCCTCGCCCATGGCCTTGCGCACGGCCTCCATGGCAGCGTTGGCCTCAGCCTTGGCTGCGTTGATGTACTGCGCCTGACCGTACGCAAAATCGGCACCCACCCCGGTGAAAGGATAGGGGTCAAGAACGTACAGCGCCGTCACGGCACTGCCAAATGCCTTGGCCAGCCCGGCGGCCTTGGATACTGCCAGCAGCGATGTTTCCGAACCGTCGACAGGAACCAGAATGTGCTTGAACATGGTGCTTCTCCTTGAGTGAGGTGGAGGCCAGGCTCGTGGCCCAACCTTGACGACGAGTGTCCACCGCGACCATACCGCGCACCTTGATCCGGATCAAATCCCGGAGATTCGCCAGGGAGGCATGTGCGGTGCCCCCACCCATCCCATGGCGATCCGGCGCCGCTCGACTGGCGGAAGTCAGGCGGCAGCCACCGCAGCGCGCTGCCCCACCACATCGGCCCCCTGAAAGCTGCCACGCCGGCAGGTCACCACCAGCGTATCGCGATGCCCGCCGGGCGCTGCTGGCTGGATAGGAGTCGTCTCATGGATCATGCGTGCGTCGTCCAGAAGCAGCAGCGACCAGGGTTCGGTGAGCGTGAAACGTTGCCCCGCCGGGCCGCTGGCCTCGAACACACGTGTCTCGCCGCCCTTCACACCTTCACGCCCCACCAGGAACACGGCGACCAGGTCCACGCCATCGCGGTGCGCGCCTTCGGGCGTGGGGCGGCCTATGCCTTCGGTGGTGTCAATGCGGAACTGGTGAGCCTCTACAAACCAGGGCACCGGTGCCTGAGCGCCTGCAAACACGGCATCCGACAGGCCCGCCAGGGCGGCCATGAGCTGCTGCCAGACGGGGAGTGCCACGGTGGCGGCCTCCATGGGCGCAAACCAGCGCTCCATGCCGCCGTGCAGCGCGTTGTATTCGACCGGCTGCCAGTGGGGCCGGTGCGGCACCTGCTGCACCTGGCCTGCATCGACCACAAAGCAGGCATGGCGGCGCTTGCGGTAGCGCCCGCCATCCTTGAGGAATTCATCCGGGGGGAGGCTGTTCCAGTCGGCGTTGAGGGCCATCAGCGCGGGCAGGTCGGTACCGATCCAGCGGGCCATGTCGGAGGGCGCCAGCACGGCAAATCCGGTGGTGCGCAGGTGCTCGGCCACGGCCGCCGGGGTGGTGAACGGAGGAACAAAACTGGGGTGGGCCATAGTGGCCCGAGCTTAACCGCAGCGGCCTGCGCTGCAGGGGTCCGGGGCCTTGCGCACCTCAGTCGCGGTGGCCATTGCCCTTGCCGCGGCCTTCACCGCGCCCGTTGCCGTGGCCGTGACCACGGTCGTCGCCGTCCCAGTGGCGCTCGTCGCGGTGCTTGTGGCCCTTGTCGCCCCTGTGGCCCTTGTCATGCTTTTCGTACTTGTCATGCTTGTACCCACCGCGCGGTGGCTCCTGCACAAAGTACACCGGCTGACCGCAGGCGTTGTAGCGCGAGCAATGCCTGGACCAGTTCTTGGCGTGACCGGGCGGCACATACAGATAGATCGGCGAACGCGGCATCACCACGGTGGGCCGCTCGATGATGATGGGCTCTGCATACAGCAACGGTGGCGGCGGTGCATTGCCAATGTTGATGCGGCCATAGACACCGGGCGCAAGCTCGCCGCCCACCGTGGCATTGACATAGGCCTGGGCGTGCGCGGCACCGCCTGCCAGCGCAAGCAATGTGGCCACCGTGGCCGCCGTGGCCAGCGCGGCGATCCGGCGGATGTGGGCTATCAGCGCGGCAGGCATGGTGCAAGCCATGCAAAAGTGATTGGAAGTCATCGGATGTCCTTGGTAACACGTCTGCACACGGTACACGCGCGGTTGCATATCGTCTGTAGGCGTGGGCCGTGACTACAGGCGCCGCGCAATGTAGTGCCAGACGCAGAACAGCGACGCATGGCCAGCGGGCTGGAGTAGCATGTGCCCCTGGTTTCCACCATTCCCCGCCACCCACTGGAGTCAGCCATGCCGCATGAGCGCCGCCACTTCGTCCGCGTCGGTTTTGACGCCCCTGCCCTGCTCACGACGGCACGCGGTGCGTTCAGCGTTCATGTGGTGGATGTGTCGCTCAAGGGCGCGCTGCTCACCGCGCCTGCCGTTGCCGAGCTCGCCACAGGCATGCCTTGCCAGCTGACCATACCGCTGGCAGAAACAGGCACGCACATCGCCATGTCGGCCGAAGTGGCGCACCTCCAGGACGGGCACACCGGCCTGCTGTGCCGCAACATCGACCTGGACAGCGTCACCCACCTGCGCCGGCTGATCGAACTACAACTGGGCGACCCCGCCCTGCTGGAGCGCGATCTGGCCGAGCTGACCCAGACCTCGGCCTGACACCCCGGGGACCGGCCGCCATCAAGGCTGCCGCTTTACTCAGGCCTTTTCGGCCTCCTGCAGCGCCCGCCACATCACCTTGCCGCTGCCGCTCTTGGGCAAGGCCTTCACAAACTGCACCACGCGCGGCGCCTTGTACACCGCCATGTTTTCACGGCACCAGTCGATGATCTGCTGCTCGGTCGTGTCCTTGTGCGTGGCCCGCAGCACCACCACCGCCTTCACCGTCTCTCCACGGTAGGCATCAGTGGCCGAGATCACGCAGGCCTCTTGAATGGCGGGGTGGCGGAACATCAGGGCCTCGACCTCGGCCGGCCACACCTTGAAACCGCTGGCGTTGATCATGCGCTTGAGCCGGTCGGTCAGGAAGAAATAGCCGTCCTCGTCCATGCGCCCCAGGTCGCCCGAGCGGAAGAAGCGCTTGCCTTCGAACTCGATGAACGCCGCCGCCGTGGCATCGGGCCGCTTCCAGTAGCCGTCAAACACCTCGGGGCCGTGGATGATGATCTCGCCCTGTTCGCCCACCGGCACCTCCTGCAGCGTGTCGGGGTCGATCACGCGGGCATCGGTGCTCATGAACGGAATGCCCAGGCACTGCTGCTTGGGCTGATCCGGCGGGTTGGAATGCGAGGGCGCTGCGGTTTCCGTCAACCCGTAGCCCTCTGCATAGCGCAGGCCGTACTGGTCCTGCAGTCGCTGGGCCACGGCCTGCGGCATGGCGGCACCGCCACCGCCGATGTAGCTCAGGCTGGACAGGTCGTAGCTGGCAAAGTTCGGGCTCGCCAGCAGGTCGATGATCATGGTCGGGATGTTGGTCCAGCTGGTCACGCGCCAGCGTGAGATCAGCCGGCCCGCCAGGTCGCGGTCCCAACGCGGCATGATGACCAGCGCCGAACCCGAGTAAATGGCCGAATGCATCACGCTCACCATGCCGGTGATGTGGAACATGGGCACCACGGCCAGCACCACGTTGTCGGCCGATCCGTTGCCCCACAGGGCCCCTGCCACCGCGTTGTGCATGATGCTCTTGTGCAGGTGCATGCAGCCCTTGGGCAGGCCGGTGGTGCCGCTGGTGTAGGGCAGCAGGGCCAGGTCGTTCGGGCCCACTTCCAGTGCGGGCGCGGCGGCCGTGCAGGCCATGCAGTCAGCCCACGCATGGGCCTGGCCGCCGTCGAGCGCAGGTAACGCATGGCGCGTACCCAGCCACTCGCGCCAGGCTTCGGGCGGCGCATCAGCGCCCGACGTTGCCGCATCAAACGCATCGGTGAACTGTGTGACCACGAGGTGCGCCAGCCGCTGCCCCTCGGGCAATGCATTGCTGCCCTTGGCCATCTCGGGCGCCAGATCGCCCGTGGTGATGGCCACGCGGGTATCGGGGTCGGTGATGTAGTGCTTGAGCTCCTCGGCCCGGTTCATGGGGTTCACCGGCACCACCACGGCATTGGCACGCAGGATGGCAAAGTGCGCCATCACCAGCTGCGGGCAGTTCTGCATGTACAGGGCCACGCGGTCGCCCTTGCGCACGCCCAGCGCATGCAGCTGCGCGGCCAGGCGCTCTGCACCCTCAGCCAGCGCACGGTACGTGGTGACCGCACCGAAGAACACCAGCGCGGGCTTGTCGGGGAAGCGGCGGGCGCTGATGGACAGGTTGTCCCACAGCGAGGTCGATGGAACCGTGATGGCGTGAGGAATGCGGGGGGGCCAGAACTTGTGGTGTGGGCGCATGGCGGTGCAGGTCTCCTTGTGTCTGCAAGACTAGAGGCGCTACCCGCCGCGGGCAATGGGGATGGCCATGGATGCGGTCACCAAAGTGACGCCCACCCCCACCATCACTGGTGGCATGGGAGCCGGGCGTGTAGCAGTCCGTTACGGTCGCGACGGTCATCGCGACCTGCTGCGCTTGCCCGGCACTGCATCGACCAGCGCGACAATGCACCATGCCCGATCTGACCGCCCATGACCCCGATCTCGTCGCCACGCATACCACGGCCGCCGCTGCATCGGTTGCACGCTGGGTAGAGCTGCACTACGGCCTGGCTGTGGCGCATTGCCACCTGATCCGGCGCGGCCTGAACGACAACTATGCGCTGCTCTGCGCCGACGGCTCCCGCCATGTGGCGCGCCTGTACTCCATCCGGCCAAGAGGCGACTTCAACATCGATTTCGAGACAGCGCTGTTGACCTACCTGCACGCGCGCGGCACGGGTGTGGCGGCGCCGCTTGCCTGCAGCAGCGGACACGCGCACATCCCCCTGCGCTTTCCGGAAGGGCCGCGCGCCTTGGCCCTGTTCAGGCATGTCGAGGGTGCCGTGCCGGATACGCTGGAAGAGTTCGAACTGACCGGCTGCACGCTGGCCCACATCCATGGCGCAGCGCGTGACTACGCCGGCCCGGCGAGTCGCTACACGCTGGATGGCCACCACCTGGCAAGCCGGACGCTGGCGTACCTGGAGACCTACCCGGAGATCGATAAAGGCCTCCTGGAGACCTACCGCCAACTGGTGCAACGGCTGCTGCAAGAACTGGCGACGGCGCAAGGCGGCCTTACACGTGTGGTCTGCCATGGAGATACCCACGGCTTCAATAACCACATCCATACCGGCCCCGACGGAAGCCGAAGCGCCGTGTTCTTCGACTTCGACGATGCGGGGCCCGGCTTCCTGGCATATGACCTGAGCGTGATGCCCTGGTCGTACATGGTCCGCAAGACCCTCAAGGAACCCGATGACACGCTGCGTGAGCGCTGGGCACACTACCTGCGCGGCTATGAGGCTGGTGGGGGGGAACCCAGCGATGCAGACCTTTGCGCACTGCCCCTCTTCGTGCAGCTTCGCCACCTGTGGAACATGGGCGAGGCCGCGGGGCGGCGGCACCACTGGGGCACCAGCGCTGCGCCCCAGGACTGGCTGAAGAAGCAGGTCGACGTGATGGACGCCTGGAAATCGATGGACCTGCACGCCTGACATGTACCGGCGCCACCCGCCGCCTGCTCAGCTGTTGACCTGCGCCCACAACTTGTCCAGCCGCTTCACGCTCACCGGCTGCGGCGTGCGCAGCTCTTGCGCGAAGAAGCTCACCCGCAGCTCTTCCAGCAGCCAGCGCAGCTCCTGCATGCGCGCGTCCACCTGGCCCTTGCGCTCGGCGACCAGGCGCCAGTAGCGCTGCTCCTGCGGGCGCAGTTCGGCCAGTCTGGCGGCGTCGCGGGCGGGGTCGGCACGGTATTTGTCGAGGCGCAGGGTGATGGCCTTGAGGTAACGGGCGTAGTGCGCCAGCTGCGCCCACGGGGCCACGGCAATGAAGTTATTGGGCATGAGGCGCGCCAGCTGCTGCTGCGCGTCTGCGGTGGCCTCGGGGGCGTTCTTGGTGTCCTTGATCTTGCGGGCGGCTGCCGCATATTCGACGAGGATGGAGCTTGCCAGGCGCGCCACTTCGTTGGCGATCAGCGTGAGGCGGCCCCGGCCCTCTTCCATGCGGCGCTTGAAGGCGAACTCG
>LNEG01000062.1 GCA_001464865.1 Burkholderiales bacterium Ga0074133 | reverse complement strand
GGCATCGTGATGGCGCAGCCGGTGATGTCCCACACGCGGGCGCAGGTGCTTACGCAGCAGCACCTGCCCGGGCTGCACATCGATGCCTGGCTTGCCACCCGCCCCTCGCAGCAGGCACGCGACGAGGCGGGCCAGGCGCTGTGGGACTGGTTCATGCACTGCATCTGGGTGCTGGGCCGGGTGCATGCCGATCCGCACCCGGGCAACTTCCTGTTCCTGCCGGCCGAAGCGGCTGACCACGGTTGCCGCGTGGGTGTGCTGGATTTCGGCTGTACGCAGCAGCTTTCGCCCGCGTTCCGTGCAGGCATCGCGCAAGCGTGGAGCGCACTGCTGCTGCCCGAAACCGACCCCGCCCGCAACGCCGGGGTGCTGGCCGCCTACCAGTCGCTCGGGCTCATCAGCACTGCGGTCACGCCGCAGCAATACGCCGCCGGGATGGCGCCCGCACTGGTCGACATGCAGACGTGGCAGATCGAACCCTTCACGCAAGCGGTGTTCGACTTTGGCACCAAGCGCCCGCCACCCATCACCCGCGCCGACCACCAGCGCTTGCTGGGCCAGCACCTGGCCCAGGTGCCGGGCGAGATGCCGGGGTTCGAGCGCATGTGGATGGGCCTGATGCACCTGCTCACGCGGCTGGGCGCGCGGGTGCGCACGGACACAGGCGGGCCCGTGCGCAGGCCGCCGGCAGCGGGATTCCCATGAACCCGCTGCTGATCGCAGCCGCCGTGGGGCTGGCGCTGGTGGGGCTGGTGCATTCGGTCCTGGGCGAGATCATGGTGTTCCGCAGGCTGCGAAGGCAGGGTGCGGGGGGACGCGGCATGCGCCACAACGAGGGCGGCATCCGGTCGCCGGTGGCGTCCCGGGCCCTGGCGCTGCCCCGGGAGCACCTGGGCATCGTCTGGGCCACCTGGCATCTGGTCACGCTGCTCGGCTGGGCCCTGGCCGCGCTGCTGTGGCGCCTGGGGACCATACCCTCCGATGCCGCGCTGGCCGTCTGGGTGGCCGACGTGACCGGCCTGGCCACACTGACCGGCGGCATGCTGGTGCTGTACGCCACCCGCGGGCGGCACCCGGGGTGGACGGCGCTGCTGGTGGTGGCGGCGCTGGTGTGGTGGCGGTAGCCCGCACACGGTACCGCCAACGTCCAGCGCACAACGCACCAGGACACACAACTTCACAAGACTTCGCACAGCCCCTACGCCTGCTTGACGGCGGCTGTGCAGCATCAAGGCTCCGGTTCCGCAAGGGACGCTTTCTGAGGAGTTGTCCATGGCACGCCATGCTCTTGTTGCAGTTTCCATCGCCCTGGCTTCGCTGGGCACCGCCGCCGTGGCGCAGGCGCAGACCAGCGCGACCATCGTCGTGCAGGCGGGCAGCCCGCAGCACTACGGGTATGCCGCACCCGTGCCGGTGCAATACGGCGCGCCGCCCCCCCCACGGTACGAGGCGGTGCCGCATGCGCGGCGCGGCATGGCCTGGGTGCCCGGCCATTGGGAGTGGCGCGGCCACCGCCATGTATGGATGTCGGGCCACTGGGTGAAGGCGCGGCCCGGCTACCACTACCGCGCGCACCAGTGGCAGGAGCGCGATGGCCGCTGGTACGCCGAGCCCGGCCGCTGGGACCGCGACGGTGACGGCGTGGCCAACCGGCACGACCGGGACCGCGACGGTGATGGTGTGCGCAACCGCAATGACCGCCGCCCGGACAACCCCTACCGCTACTGACCCTCGCGCCTGCCACGCCCTCCACTGCGGCGGGCAGGCTTCCATCAGCAAGGATTGCGGTTCATTAGCGCGCGGCCAAGCCTAGAATCGCGCTCAGCAGGAGAGCAGCGGCCCGCCCCACCGGCGGCCACTGCACCGAAGGCGCAAACTCCCATACACGCTCAGGTTCCGTACTGCACCATTTTTAAAAGCCGTCTGGAGAGCCGCTGCAACCCACTACCGGGCCTGCAGCGCACCGAAGGAGCAAACCGCAGCCCGGGTGGGATGGCGGTGAATCTCTCAGGTACCAAGGACAGGGGGAGCGGCAGCTTGGCGGATGTGCGCCGGTTGCTTTTCCCATGCTATTGATTCAATAGCTGCACCCGCACACCCGTCAAGCGCCAGAGCCCTGAAAGGCTTGAAAATCATGCGCGTTATCGTTTTGGGTGCCGGCCTGCTCGGCGTGACCTCCGCCTACTTCCTTTCGCAACTCGGCCACGAAGTGACCGTGATCGACCGCCAGGGCGCGCCCGGCGCCGAGACCAGCTTCGCCAACGGCGGGCAGATTTCGGTGAGCCACGCCGAGCCCTGGGCCAACCCCAGCGCGCCACTGAAGGTGCTGCAGTGGCTGGGCAAGGAAGACGCGCCCCTGCTGTTCCGCCTGCGCGCCGACATGCGCCAGTGGCTGTGGGGCCTGTCGTTCCTGCGCAATTGCACGCCGGCCCGCACGCGCCACAACATCGAGCAGATCGTGAGCCTGGGCACCTACAGCCGCGACACGCTGCAGCAATTGCGCGCTGCCACCGGCATCCAGTACGACCAGCGCACGCAGGGCATCCTGCACTTCTACACCAACGCCAAGGAATTCGACGGTGCGCTGGCCCCCGCCGAGCAGATGCGCGCCCTGGGCTGCGAACGCCAGGTGATCAGCGCCGACGAGGCCGTGCGCATCGAGCCTGCCCTGGCCCACATCCGCCCGCAACTGGCCGGAGCCACCTTCACGGCCGAAGACGAATCGGGTGATGCCAACCAGTTCACCCGCGAGCTGGCCAGGCTTTGCGAGGCCGCAGGCGTGCAGTTCCGCATGGGCCACCACATCACCGCGCTCCGCGAGGTGGGTGGCCGCATCGACCATGTGGAAGTGACCAACGCCGAAGGCCGATTCGAACGCGTGCGCAGCGACGCCTTCGTGCTGGCGATGGGCTCGTTCAGCCCGCTGCTGGCGCAGCCGCTGGGCATCAGCCTGCCCATCTACCCCGCCAAGGGCTACTCGGTGACCATGCCCGTCAAGGACGCGAGCATGGCCCACCAGGTGAGCCTGACGGACGACGAGTTCAAGCTGGTGTTCTCGCGCTACACCAGCGAGCGCGGCGGCGACCGCCTGCGCATTGCGGGCACGGCCGAACTCAACGGCTATGACCGCAACCTGAACCAGGTGCGCTGCGACGCCATCGTGCGCCGGGTGGAACAGCTCTTCCCCGGTGCGGGCGACACCACGCAGGCCCAGTTCTGGACCGGCCTGCGCCCGGCCACCCCCAGCAACGTACCGCTGATCGGCAAGACCAAGGTGGGCAACCTGTTCCTGAACACCGGCCACGGCACGCTGGGCTGGACGCACGCCTGCGGCTCGGGCAAGAGCATTGCCCGCATCGTGAGCGGCCTGGCCCCGGAGCTGGACTTCGACTTCACCGGCATGGCCCGCCCAGCCGCCCCGGCAGTGCTCAGCGCCCAGGGCGTGCGCTGACTAGATTGCTACTATTTACATAGCATTACTGGCAATTAATTCGGGCACCTGCAGCCCATAACACCCCAAATCATGCCCGCGTGCATCCGTGCAGGCGGGCATCAGCTTTTGTGTGACCCAGGCAGCGGCGCAGCCCGGTGTGGCCGGACCCCGGGCGCAGTGAAAAACGGCACAGGGCGGCGTGCCCGAAAGGCCCCTGTCGCCACAGGTTCTTACAATGCCCCGTTGATCAACACCCAAGGGCGCAACGGGCGCCCTTTGTATGGAAATAGCAATACTGTTCGCCCTCATCTTTTTGAACGGGCTTTTTGCCATGTCGGAGATAGCGCTGGTCACAGCGCGCAGGGCCCGGCTGCAAAAGCTGATCGATGAGGGCGATAGCGGCGCTGCCGCTGCCGTGAAGCTGGGCGAAGACCCCACGCGCTTTCTCTCCACCATCCAGATCGGCATCACGTCCATCGGCGTGCTGAACGGTATCGTGGGCGAAGCGGCCCTGGCAGGCCCGCTGGCGCTGTGGCTGGAATCGCTGGGTGTGCCCATGCCGTTTGGCAGCTACGCCGCCACGGGCCTGGTGGTGGTGCTCATCACGTACTTCTCCATCGTCGTGGGCGAACTGGTGCCCAAACGCATCGGCCAGTCGTACCCCGAAACGTTTGCGCGCCTGGTGGCAAGGCCCATCAACTTCCTGGCGCTGGCGACCAAACCGTTTGTGCTGCTGCTGTCCACCTCCACCCGCACGCTGCTGCGCCTGATGGGCGTGAAGGAAACCAGCGGCAGCCCGGTGACCGAAGAAGAGATTCACGCCATGCTGGTCGAGGGCACCACGGCCGGCGTGATCGAGTCGCACGAGCACACCATGGTGCGCAACGTGTTCCGCCTGGACGACCGGCAGATCGGATCGCTCATGGTGCCGCGCGGCGACGTGGTGTGCCTGGATGTGGATGCGCCGTTTGAAGAGCACCTCCAGTGCATAGAGGCATCGAACCACGCGCGGTTTCCGGTGGTGCGGGGCGGCATGGACGACATCCTGGGCGTGGTGAATGCGCGCCAGTGGCTGTCGCGTGCCATCCGCGACCGCTCGCGCACGCTGGCCGAGCAGCCGCTGCAGACGGCGCTGTATGTGCCCGAAACCATCACCGGCATGGAACTGCTCGACAACTTCCGCCTGTCGGATGTGCACATGGCCTTCGTCATCGACGAGTACGGCGAGGTGCAGGGCATCGTCACGCTGCAGGACCTGATCGAGGCGATCACCGGCGAGTTCCAGCCCCGCGACCCCGAGACATCATGGGCGCTGCAACGCGACGACGGCAGCTGGCTGCTGGACGGCCACATCCCCGTGCCCGAGCTGAAGGACCGCCTGAACCTGGCCACCGTGCCCGAAGAAGAGCGCGGCCGTTACCACACACTGAGCGGCATGATCATGCTGCTGACCGGCCGGCTGCCCAAGGTCACCGACACCGTGCAGTGGGAAGACTGGAAGCTGGAGGTGGTGGACATGGATGGCAAGACCATCGACAAGATCCTCGCTCGCCGGCTCACGCCTGAGGAACGGGCGGCTTCGGAAGACGACGCGACGGGTTGAGCGCTGCGCGCCGGCCTGTGCCGTCGGCGCAGCGGGCGGGTATCACGCGGGCAAAAGCCCGCCGGTTCAGTCGCCCGCTACAAACACCGTGAGCACGCCGGTGTAGCCGTACAGGTGGTGGTGCGCGATCTCGCCGCCCGCAAAAAACCCGGCCAGCGGCACATCGCCCAGCGCATGGCGCACGATCTGCAGCTCGGCGCTGGGCCCGCCAAAGTGGGGGCCGCCGCGGCCGGAGCAGCTCACGTAAATGGCCCCGCAGATGCGCCGCTGCGCCTGGGGTGCCGCGCCAGCCGCAGGCGATGGCATGGCAGCGCTGTTGTAGCCGCTGGCGCTGATGCTGCCGCCCGCGGTGGCGTTCCGGGCGATGGGCAGCGGCTCCAGTTCTTCCGGCGACAGCTCCTCGCGGATTTCCGCGCAGATGCGCATCAGGTCGGCCCGCGCTGCAGCCACGTTGCGCTGGCAGAACGCCAGGTGCATGCCCGCCTCCACATGGTCGGCCAGCGCCACGCCGCGCCGCGTACCGTCCAGCCCCACGATGTGGCGCACACGCGTGTCGGTGCCGAAGTGGCCCGTGCGGCGCTGGCCCTGCGGCTGCGCGCCCGCGTTCACCAGCCCGGCCAGCGTGGCGCGCACCTTGCGCAGCGCAGGCTGCGGGTCGCCCTCGAGCGTGACCTCCAGTGTGTCGAGCAGCACATCCAGCGCCTGCTCGCCATCGAGCTCCAGCACCACGTTGTCCTGCGCCGCGGTGATGGTGTGCAGCGCACCCACCGGCTGGCAGCCCTGCGTGACGCGCGAGACCATGCCCACCCCGGCCGCAAATGCCACGCCCGACAGACCGCCATCAAACACCCCGCTGGCCGCGCCCTGCCCGGCCACGTTGCCGTTGCCACCCACCGCAAACTGCACGCTGGCCGTGCGGCTGGCCGTGAGGCCGCCAAACAGGTAGCCCGTAGCCGTGCGCGTCGACATCTCGGCCAGCAGCTCGGACAGTTCGGGCGTGCGGCCATCGGCATGCACCAGCGCCGTGTGCGCGGCAAAGCCGCTGGTGGTGGCATCGGGGTGCGTGGGCAACGGGGCCACGCCCGAGAACACGCGGTACTGGTCGGCCGGTACATCCAGCAGCATCACCGACAGCGCGGGCTCGTCAAAGTACTCGGCGTTGTTGGCCGACACGCCCACGCCCACGGTACCGGTCCAGTCGGTCACGCCAGGCAGTTCGCTGCCCAGGTACTCCAGCAGCGCCGATGCCTCGCTGGCGTAGTGGTCGGTGATGTAGACCAGACCCAGGGTGGGGGCCGATGCATGGTCGGGCAAAGCCATCTGGGCGCGCAGCTGTGCCACGACCAGGGCCGCAGCCATGCGCCACTGCGGGTGCGTGGCGTGGCCGGAAGGGAAGAGTTTCATGGTGTCTGGGTGCGGTGGGGCCGCTGGCGCGGGGCGTCGGTGCGACACCGCGCCCGTCAGCGCGAGGTCTTGCGCGGCGCGTTGCGGGCGGCGGATTTCTTGGCGGCGGGGCTCTTGCGGGCGGGCGTCTTCTTGGCTGCAGCTACCTTGGGAGCGGCTGCAGGGGCGGCGGCAGGGGTGCGCTTTTTGGCGGCTGCGGCGCTGCCGCGCATGGTCTGAATGCCCTTGGCGGCAAATTGGTTGGCCATGCCGGTGGCTGTCTTGATGGCTTCCTTGGCCAGGCCGGTGGCCATGTTCTTGGTGGTGTCGATGGCGGTCTGCTTGGCCGCGTCCTTCATCGCGGTGGCGGCGATCTGCTGGAACTGGCTCGTGAGCGCGCCCCACCATTGCATCGGGTCCACCACGGGGGTTTCGGCGGCAGCGGCCTTGGCGCTCCTGGGCCTGGTTTTGTCAGCGCGCGGTTCTGGCGGCGCTGCCTCGGGCTGCGCCTCTTCTTCTGCCGGGGCGCGCCCGGCCATGCGCGCTGCGGCGCTGGCCACAGCGTCGGCCGCGTCACCCGCGGCCGATGCCGCCTTTTGCACGCCGCCCATCACGGTGTCGGCCGTCTTGAGCTTGAAGGCGTTGGCCACGTCGCCCATGCTGAAGTTCATGCCCTTGAGCGTGGCCAGGGTCATCTTCTGCACTTCCAGCGCCTGGATGGTGGCCGACAGGGCACGCGAGTTTTGCTCCAGCCAGAACTGCACCGCCTTGAGCTCCTCGATGCGCTTTTCGAGCTCTTCCACGTTGATGGTGGGCGCTACCCAGTTCGACAGGCTGGGCAGCTGCGGAATGTTGCTGCTGGCGCCCTTGGCCAGGCTTTGCAGAAAGTCAAAACCGGGCACGAATTTGCCGAAACCGAAGTTGTTGGATGTGTCGCTCATGGCCGCTCCGCAAGAGGTGTTCTGTGGTGGAGGCACAGCTTACTCCAATGCCCCCGTGCATGGTGATGGGGCAAATGCCGGTGGGCGAGCGGGTCAGCGCACCCCGCGCGGACCCGCCACGCCAGCAAGATGGGGCCCTGCGGACCCGTCAGTGCTTGTGGCCGTCCATCATGCTGCCTGCGGTGGCACCGCCCGGGGGCGTGGTGGCCACCGGCAGCGACACGTTGAGCCGGCTTTCAGCGCCCTTGGCATCCTGGAACACGAGCGTGACCGGCACGCTGGTTCCCTTGGCCAGCGGGGCCTTCAGGTCGAGCAGCATGACGTGGTAGCCACCGGGCTTGAGCTCCACCGTCTTGCCAGCGGGCAGGTCCAGCGCCGGTACGGCACGCATCTTCATCACGTCGCCTTCCATCTTCATCTCGTGCACTTCGGTCACGCCTGCGGCGGGCGACGACGCGCCGACCAGCCGCGCGCCCTCGGGGGCGGTGAGCTTCATGAAGGCGCCAGTGCCTTTCTGGCCCTGCACGGTGGCACGGGCCCAGGCCCCTTCGACCTTGACACTGGCAGTCTGGGCGAAGGCGGCGCCAGCCATGAGGCAAGCCACGGCGAGGGATGTACGGATCAACAGCATGGGATCACTCCTGAACAAAAATGGATAGGGAAACGACAGAAAGACAAGGGGGGGTGCAGCCATCAGTGCTGGTGGCCCGCACCGCCCCCCTGGGGCAGCACTTCCAGCAGCGCAGCGGGGGACTTGAGGTCCTGCAGCTTCTGGCCGTGCTGGGGTACTTCGGTCCAGTCGAGGCTGCCATCGGGGCAGACCTGGCGCACGGGCCAGTACAGCGGGCCCGGCTGCTGGGGTGTCTGGCCTACCAGCACAAATTCATCATAGTGGGCACTGGGCAGCGCATCCTCGGGCGTGCGGGCTGTCCAGGTGATGCGTGTGGTGTCTTCCGTCACGCTGCGGCCATGGCTGGTGTAAGGCGTGGCCAGCTTGCTGCGCTGCACCTGCAGCGTCCATCCCGGCTTGGGCTGCGGGCGCGCGCCCCGAAAACCCGCGGGGATGTCCACCACCACCTGGCGCGTAGGCGAGGCGCCGCAGCCGTGGCCGACCTTGAACGTGGCCTTGTAGCTGGCACCGGCCGGGGCGACCTGGTATTCCAGCACCACATGGGCAGATGCAGTGCCCGATACGCCGGCAGCCAAGGCAAATATTGCACTTACAGCTATCTTTTTCATAGTATTCACGGGGTTGGATGACATGGGTTGTGCTCCGTTCACAGGCTGGCCTTGAGTTCAGCCATCCAGGTGCGCTGCGGGTAGGGGTGGAAGTTCCAGAACCGGTAGTTGTTCAGGTTGTCGATGCCGACGGCGGCGCTCACCTGCTTGGTGACCTGGTAGCGCACACGCACATCGGTGGTGAAGTAGCGGCTGGCGCCCTGGTAGGCAAAGCCGTTGGGGTCGCTGTTGTCGAGCGTGCTGTACTGCCTGCCGCTGTATCGCGCGCCCAGCGTGTACGACCACTTGTCGTCGGGCCGGTAGGTGGCGACCGCGCTGGCGCGCCACTCGGGGATGCGCGGCTGCCATTTGCCGACACTGGCGGGGAACTTGTCGTTCCGGGTGATCCTGGAATCCGTCCAGGTCAGGCTGCTGCCCAGCTCCAGCCCGCGCACGAAGACGTTGGCGGCCTGGTACGACAGCTCGATGCCTTTGGTACGGATGGCGTCCACGTTCTGCACATTGGTCACGTTGGGTGTGACGAGCACATTGGTCTGCGAGTACAGCGCGTCTTTGGTGCGCTCAAAGAAGGCCGTGAGGCGCAGCAAGCCATTGCCCATGTCGCGCTCGGCCGTCAGCTCCGTGGTCCAGCTTTTCTCAGGCCGCAGGTTGGGGTCGTTGTTGATGAGCGTGCCGCTGCCGCTGATGCCGCCCTGGTACAGCTCGGACACCGTGGGCATGCGCACGGCGCGGCCTGTGGAGGCCTTGAGCACCCACAGATCATTGGCCTGGTACGCCACCGCAGCCTTGGGCGAGAAGTAGGTTTCGTTGCGCTCGGGGTGGCCCACGGTGGTGGTGGCGTTGCCGGTCTGGCCGTTGCTGGCGCTCCAGCGCTCTGCGCGGACGCCCAGCACGGCCTTCCATCGGGGCGCGATCTTCCAGGTGTCTTGCGCCCACAGCCCCAGCAGTTGGGTATCACCGCGGAAGGCCTGGTTGCGCGCGCCTGCAGCGCCGTTGATCCAGTTCGATGTGGCGTTCTCGATGGTGCGCAGCTGGTAGCTGTCGCGCTGCAGGCCAAAGTCCACGATGTGCGCGCCCTGCCCCCCCTCGGGCCGCCAGGTGCCCTTGGCGGCCAGCGTGTTCCAGCCCGTGCCCTTGCTGTCGACAATGCGGCCCGCGCCACCGTTGAGCGCTGCGGGCAGTGCCACCGTGGCGGCGCGCAGTGTGTCGGTCTGGTAGTCGTACAGGCTCGCGGCGACCTCCCAGTCGAACACCCCCTTGGTATTGCTCTTGACCGAGAGCCCATGCATGAAGTGCGTGAGGTCTTCGTTGGACACGTTGAATTCGGTGGGCGCAAGCGTGTACGAGCGGCCATTGATGTTGATGGCGCCCGCATACACCGCGTTGCCATTGGCATCGCGCAGGTAGCTGGTAGGGCGGCCTTCGGAGGTGTTGTGCCACCAGCCGAGGGTGTAGGCCGCACGCACGGTGGGCGAGAAGTCGTAGGCGAGCTTGGCCTTGATGTGGTCTTGCTGCGTGTGGTACTGCGTGGCCGTGCCCAGCAGGTACCAGGGCTGGTTGCTGCGGTTGTTGCCCGGCACCGCGCCCGTCACGGGTGTGCCCGCATTGCCCACGGTGCCAGCAGACACCAGGCGCGTGGGGAAGACGAGCGGCTGGCCTTCGCTGTCCGTCTTGTTGAAGTGGAGGAGCCACGACCAGTCGCCGTCACGATTGCCCACCGAGGCGCTGACCTGCTTGCCCGCGTAGGTGGCGTTGGTCCCGTACAGGTCAAACGGCTGGTGCTGGTAGCTGACCTTGCCATGGGCCTCGAACTTCGTCGGCATGCGCGTGACGTAGTCCACCACAGCGCCCACCGAGTTGCCTGCGTATGCGGCGGAGAAGGGGCCGTAGAGCACGTCCACCCGCTCGATCTCCTCGGGCGTGACCAGCATCCAGCGCGGTGCGTTAGTGGGGCCGTTGCCCAGGTAGTTGCTCAGCAAGATACCGTCGGCAAACACCATGAAGCGCGCCGGATTGCCCGTGCCCGAGGCGCGGGTGGACAGCACGGCGTGGTTGTAGTCGCCGATGTAGCGCTTGCGCACCAGCAGGCTGGGCAGGTACTTGAGGGCGTCTTCGCTGTCGGTGGCGTTGATCGAGTGCTCGATCTGCTCGCGTGTCACGCCCTCGATGGTGGTGGGAATCTGCGTGGGCAGCGAGGTGGGCTGGCCACTGGTGATGGAAACCACGCCAAGTTCCTTGACGGGTGCATCGGTGATGTCAGCGGACTGTGCGAACGCGGGAACAACCGCGCACAGGGCAAAGGGAAAGGCACTGGCCACAGCCAGCGCCATGCGGCTTCGGCGCATGAAAACTCCTGAAAATCAAGCCAAACAGGCCGCAGGTGCATGTTTCATATGCGCCTGCAGCTACTGAATTGATAGCAATCTCAGGAGAAGGCAGGCGGCCCGCGCGGCGGCAGCGGCGCGGCGGTGCGCGCAGCAATGTGCGCGGCAGGGATGGGGCGCAACGCATGCGCCAGGGGGTGCGCCACAGGCAGTTGCGCCTGTGATGCGGGAGGGGGAGCGCCGACATGCACGCACAGCGGGCAGTCGAGCGTATGGCTGGGCAGCTCCTGTGCGCCATCGTCGGTCTTGACCACCACCTTGATCGCGCCCGAGCCAGAGCAGATCAGCTCCATCGCCTGCGGGTTGACCAGGGGCGACGCCACCGCCACGCCAACCGACAGCACAAACCACGCGAGCACGAGGCGCGCCAGCCAGCGTAGCTGGCGGAGGGTGTGGAAGGAGCGGGTTGGCATGAGGCCCCAATTGTAGGCAGCGCGAACTGCGGCCTCGCGCCGTGCCGGGTCTTGCATCGCAGGCCCGTGGCCGGCGTCATCTGCGTGACGCGTGCCGGATGACCCCGGCCCTAACATGCCCCCACACCTGCCCACCATGACTGACAATGGAGACATGCGCCATGCTCACACTCTGCGGATTTTCTGCCAGCAACTACTACAACAAGGTCAAGCTGCAACTGCTTGAAAAGGACATTTCTTTCCAGGAGCAGCAGGCCTGGGTGGGCGAGACCGACCGCAGCGCCACCCCACTGGGCAAGGTGCCCTACCTGCTCACGCCGGAAGGCCCATTGTGCGAGTCGGCCGTGATGGCCGATTACATCGAGGCCCTGCACCCCGAGCCTGCCCTGCTGCCCGCTGGTGCGTATGGCGCAGCAAAGGTGCGCGAGCTCGTCACTTTCCTCGAACTGCACCTGGAGCTGGTGGCCCGCAACCTCTACCCGCAGGCGTTTTTCGGCGGTACGGTCAGCGAATCCGCACGCGAGAAGGTGGGAGCACAGCTGGAAAAGAACATCGCCGCATTCGGGCAGCTGACGCGCTTCGATCCGTTCATCGCCGGCAACCGCTTTACCCTGGCGGACTGCGCCGCGATCGTGCACCTGCCGCTCGTGAGTTCGGCCACGAAGATCGTCTATGGCCGGGATTTTCTGGCTGACCTGCCGGTGCGTGACTACTTGGCCCGCATGGCTGAGCGCCCTCATGTGCAGCGCGTGAATGCCGACCGCAAGACAAATACCGCCGAGATGCTGGCCCGTCCGAAGAAGTGATCTGCCTCCCCCGTGCATGAACAGCCTCGGCTTGCAGCGGCGCCTCGCCGAAAGGTTCTTGCAGAGGCGTTGCGAACGGTGCCGCACGGGGGAGTCACGAATTCAGGACTGCGCGCTTTCAGTGGCGTGCGGGTGCCCTCCCCCGCGCCGAATTGCGCCGCTTTGCGGCTAGCGCGGTCTGCGCGATGCGGGCCGTGCCTTCGCCGCCGTGTGGGCTGCACCGTCCGTCCAGTGCATGCAGTACAGCGCAGGTGCGGACGTGCATTGGTCGTGGCGTGGTGCTGGAGATGCAGACGGTGTTGGGGATCACGCCCCCTTTCACGCTGCGGTTGCAAGGGGTGGGGCGGTTGGTCCTGGGGGCACCCGGGGTCGCCTGGCTGCGGTCGAGCAGCTGTTGACATTGCTCAAGGCGACGGGCGCTTGCAAGGCGCACCATGGAGGCAATCAACAGGAACCGGAGCCCCCCATGGATGCCACACAGACCGCTGATTTTCGCGAACAGTTGCTGGCGGAGCAGCACGCCGTACTGGGTCAGCTCGCCGCGCAGCGCGGCGGCACCATCGGCCGCGCCGAGGCTGCCGCCGAACACTTCGGACGCCCCGAAGATTCCCGCGCACAGGTGGCGACTGAACGGGAGCTGGAGTTCGCGCTGGACGCCCACGAAACCGATCGTCTTGCCGCCATCGAAGCCGCGCTGTCGCGCATTGCGGCGGGTACCTATGGCGAATGCATCGACTGCGGAGCCGACATCCCCAGCAGTCGCCTGCAGGTTGCGCCTGAAGCGCCGCGCTGCCTGGATTGCCAGGACCGCGCAGAGCATCAGCGCCACCCGGGCTGAAACCGCCCTGGCGTTCCCGCGCCGCCCCAGAGTTCCCCACGCAGCCCACGCTGGCGGGCGGGTCTGCGCATCCCGGTTTTTCATCCACTTTTCCCACAGGAGATTTTTCAATGAGCACTTTTCACGCGGTGGTCTGGATGGATCATTCCGAAGCCCATGTGGTGATGTTCGACCGCGAACACGCCGAGTCGCAGCGCATCCGCTCGCGCAGCCACCACAAGCATCAGGGGAAGGCAGAGGATGTCGCCCCGTTTTTCAGCCATGTGGCTGACGCGTTGGCAGATACCCGTGAAGTGCTGCTGTCCGGCCCCGGACTGGCACGCACCGAGTTCCGCGATTGGTGCACAAGGCATCGCCCTGCCGTAGCCAAGGTGGTAGTGGACTCGGTGTCCGCCGATCACCCGAGCGACGGGCAGCTGGTGGCCATGGCCCGCCAGTACTTCAGAAAGTTCGACAACATGGCGGCTGATCCGTCCATGAACTGATGTCGCAGGCAGCGCACGACCTGCGCTGCCCGTGACATGCCCCTTGCCGCGCTGCCGTGGCGCTGGGGCAAAACAGGCTGCTATCCTTGGATGGATGCGCAGCCTTTTTCATCTTGCCTTTCATGTCACAGATCTGGATGTAGCGCGCCGTTTTTATGGCGACGTGCTCGGGTGCCGTGAAGGGCGCAGCACGGATACCTGGGTCGACTTTGATTTCTTCGGGCACCAGATCTCGCTGCACTTGGGTGTGCCGTTTGCCAGCGCACGGACCGGGCATGTCGGCGACCACTTGGTGCCCATGCCGCACTTCGGCGCCATCCTGGAACTGCCCGAGTGGCATGCACTGGCGGCCCGCGTTCGCGCAGCGGGCGTGGCGTTCGTGCTGGAGCCACAGGTGCGCTTTGCGGGCGCCCCCGGCGAGCAGTGGACAATGTTTTTTCACGACCCCAGCGGCAACCCGCTGGAATTCAAGGGCTTTGCGTCGCTCGATACGGTGTACGCGACCTGACCGGCGTCGCGACACGACATCCGTCTATCCACCGGTACTGCAACCTGCAGACGCCCTGAGCCTCAAAAGCCACCACGGCTGATCATGAACGCGAGTATTGGCAAAGGCCGTTGCTCGCCGGAAGAGACCCGGTTTGGCGTGCGCCTTCTGGATGCGACTGCGCTTCGCATGCCGCTCGGACACAGCTAGCCGCTGGACAACGGTGCGGGCCCCCTGCAGCGCGCAGGCGCTGCCGAGGAAGCCTGTGTGCACGCATCGACCGCCAGCGCGCGCACCGCGGCCCTGGGGCCGCAGATGCGCCTCAACGACGCCGGAGGATCGGCATCGCGCCCAGCGCAAACACCGAGTTCGGCACGCCCACCTTGGCCATCAGCGGACGTGGCTTGGGGGCCAGCTTGCGGACTGCGGCGACCGGCTCGGGTTCATCGACAGGCACGCCCTTGGCACGCTGCTGCGCAACCAGTTCCTGCAAAGAAACGGATTGCAGGTATTCCATCACACGGACGTTGAAGGTGGACCAGAGTTCGCCGGTCATCGACTTCACGCGTGCAGCCTGGCCGGCATTGGCGCTGGCCACGCCGTCATCCGACAGGGTCTCCACCGCCAGAATGATGTCGGCCACGGAGATGTCACGCGGATGGCGCGCCAGCGTGTAGCCGCCACCGGGGCCACGGGTGCTTTCCACCAGCCCTGCACGGCGCAAGGCGCTGAACAGTTGCTCCAGGTACGAGAGCGAGGTACCGAGCCGTGTGCTGATGGTCGAGAGCGCAATGGGCCGCAACTGCTGGCGCACCGCCAGATCGGTGATTGCCGACACCGCCAGTTGACCTCGTGTGGTGATTCGCATCGTTGCTACTCCTTGTGAAGTTGATCAGGCCGGTCGCATCAGACCGGTACCAGCGCTCAATGTAGGGCATTCAACACTTCGCGTACATTCGATTATTTGCGATCGATACATCGTATTTTTCGAAGCGTGAGAGGACGTGGCCATGAACTTCAAGCATTTGCGCTACTTCTGGACGGTGGCGAAGGCAGGCGGGGTCGTCCGTGCAGGAGAGCAGTTGCACACCACCCCTCAAACATTGTCCGGGCAGATCCGTCTGCTTGAGGAATGGCTTGGCCACGATCTCTTTCGCAAACGTGGACGCGGCCTGGAGCTCACCACCGAAGGCCGCGTCGCGCTTGGCTACGCTGAGCAGATATTCGCGCTGGGCGATGAGCTCGAGCAATCAGTAAGACTCGCACGCAACCAGGCCCGCCCCCTTGATTTTCGTGTCGGTGTCGCGGATTCAGTGGCGAAATCGGTGGCCTATCACCTGCTGGAACCAGCGCTCGGTCTTGATCTGGCGCGCCCCGTGCACATGGTCTGCCAGGAGGGTAAGTTTCCCGAGCTGATTGCCCAGCTGAGCCTGAACCGGCTTGACCTGGTCCTGGCCGACGAGCCGGTATCCAAGAAGATTGGCGTGAAGGCGTTCAACCATCAGCTGGGCGTCAGCGGGATGAGCTTCCTGTGTGCACCTGGGTTACGGCAGGAGTTGACCAGCGATTTCCCCGAATGCCTGCAGGGCGCGCCAATGCTGATTCAGGGGCCCATGTCGTCGGTCCGGCAGCAGTTGGACCATTGGCTCAACAAGCACCAGTTGCGCCCGCGTGTCGTTGGCGAATTTGACGACAGTGCGCTGATGAACGCCTTCGGCCGAGAAGGCCGTGGCGTCTTCACGTCGCCCACCGTGCTCGATGCGGAAACCACGGCACAGTACGGGGTGGAAGTGATCGGTCGGTCTACCGATTTGGTCGAGGAGTTTTTTGCCATCTCCGTCGAAAGGCGGATCACCCATCCGTGCGTTGCGGCGATCACCCGAAGCGCAAAGGCCGACCTTTTCGGCAAAAACGCAGGTTGAGTGACTGCCGGCGCCTTCAAACGCGATGTAGTGGAGCGCTTTGCGGGCCCGGCGCGGAGGATTTTTGACAACTCCGGGTCACGGGGACACCCGCTCGCCGCGTTCCATGGACCCACGCAAACTGCTTTCCCCAGCGAAGCACGGAGGCCACTCACCGTACACCGGAGGCGGGGGAGTCGGCCACAGCCCCTTTTGCAACCAGGTTGCGCCGCATACGACTCAGTGAGAGCAACAGGCGCCCTTGTGGCCGCCGCCGGATTCGTCCAGAAGCCCCGGAACTCTGGAACGGCCGCACACGAAAATGAAAGACCAAAACAAAAACGCCCACTAACAAGTGGGCGTTTTTTTAAGGCATTACTGCCATATTTGGTTGCGCGAGAAGGATTTGAACCTCCGACCTTTGGGTTATGAGCCCAACGAGCTACCAGACTGCTCCATCGCGCGGTAAGAAATAAATTATACCCTATTATTCAGCTGCGACCGAATTATTTTCGGTTTCTGCAGCGCGGTCGACCAGCTCGACCAGTGCCATGGGCGCGTTGTCACCGACGCGGAAGCCCATCTTCAGAATACGGGTGTAGCCGCCAGGACGAACCTTGAAGCGGGGGCCCAGGTCGTTGAACAGCTTGGTGACGCTGTCACGGTCACGCAGGCGGTTGAACGCGAGGCGACGATTCGCAACGGAATCTTCCTTCGCCAGGGTGATCATGGGCTCGATCACGCGGCGAAGTTCCTTTGCCTTGGGAACCGTGGTCTTGATGGCCTCGTGCTCGATGAGCGAGTTCATCATGTTCTGCAGCATCGCGAGACGGTGCGAGCTGGTGCGATTGAGTTTGCGAAGGCCGTGTCCGTGGCGCATGGTGCTTTCTTTCTACTGTCTATGTAATTAAATCAGGCAGCCGTATCAGGTACTGCCCGAGGCACTGTTCCCGCTGGGGAAACGAAAATTATAACTTAACGCTTGTCCAGACCGGCTGGTGGCCAGTTCTCGAGCTTCATACCCAAGGTCAGCCCGCGCGAAGCAAGCACTTCCTTGATTTCGTTGAGCGATTTGCGGCCCAGATTTGGCGTCTTGAGCAACTCGTTCTCGGTGCGCTGGATCAGGTCACCGATGTAATAGATAGCGGACGGTCAGCTCCAGTTCGTCGACGGGACGCAGCAGAATCGGATCGAACGTCGCATTTCCACGTGGACCTGCCGGAGCGTCGAAGGCAGCCAATTCGCCGCCTTCCAGCTGCGCGAACACAGCCAGTTGCTCAACAAGGATCTTTGCGGAGGCACGCACCGCATCTTCTGCAGTGATGGCGCCGTTGGTCTCGATTTCAACGACCAGCTTGTCCAGATCGGTACGCTGCTCAACGCGGGCGCTCTCCACCGTGTAGCTCACGCGCTTGACGGGCGAAAAGGACGCATCCAGCACG
>LNEG01000061.1 GCA_001464865.1 Burkholderiales bacterium Ga0074133 | reverse complement strand
CCACCGCCAGCTTGGCCTTGATGGCGTTGAACAGGCAGGTTTCTTCTTCGCTGGTGGGGTTGGCGATCAGCGAAGCATCCTTTTCAGCGCGCTTGCCCAGGTGCATGAGCAGCGTGGCGTCGCCGCCGTCGTCCAGGATCATGTTCGGGCCTTCGCCTTCGGTGCCGGCGGCGCCAAAGTCAAAGATGCGGTGCGTGTAATCCCAGTAGTCGGCCAGGGTTTCGCCCTTGATGGCAAACACCGGCGTGCCGGCGGCTGCGATAGCGGCGGCGGCGTGGTCCTGGGTGGAGAAGATGTTGCACGAGGCCCAGCGCACATTGGCGCCGAGGGCTTGCAGGGTTTCGATCAGCACGGCCGTCTGGATGGTCATGTGCAGCGAACCGGTGATGCGCGCGCCCTTCAGGGGCTGTGCCTTCGCGAATTCTTCGCGGATGGCCATCAGGCCAGGCATCTCGGTTTCAGCGATCTTGATTTCTTTGCGGCCCCATTCGGCCAGGCCGATGTCGGCAATGATGCAGTCGGTGTTGACGGGGGCGTTGACGCGGGCGTTCATGATGGTTTGCTCCAAAGCAAGTTTGAAAAACCACTGGTCGCGCAAGTGAAATGAAACAGCTCACCACACGAGAAGTGGATGAGCGTCGTTGCTAGATGACTCCGAGCCTCACGCCCCGCTGTTGTTGCTGGGGGCGCTGCAACGCTCCTCGGATTTGCGGATTTTATGACATCCGGCCGGACAGCGCACTTCCCCGCGCCATCGCAAGCCCCGCGCCGACCCGGTAGCCACCCTGTTTCCTACAGCACCCATCTCCGCTGCTGGGTGTAATCGAAAGCGTGAGTTCGCCATCGCCCACCCGGGCGGAGGTTCCATCCAGACCTACCGAGAAAGGCTCCCCCCATGAAAAAGCTCGTCCTCATTACCTTCGTTGCTGCCAGCGTTGCAGGCCTCGCGGCCTGTGATGTGAAGAAAACCCAGGAGGGCAACGTCACGGTACCCAAGTACGAAGTGGAAAAGACCCAGTCGGGCGACGTGACCCTACCCAAGTACGACGTGAAGACCCCGGACGTGAACGTGACCACCGAGAAAAAGGAGATCGAAGTGCCGAAGATCGAGGTTACGCCCGCCAAGTAAAAGATACGCCGGGCAGACCGAAGCGTGCAGCAGTCCGTGGGCCCGGCACAAGGCAGGCGCCACCCGTGTACCACCGTGCATGGGGATAATCGCCGGGTCTTTGCCACTTACTGCGCCACGCGCCACAGCGTGGCCCCTGCCCGAATGTCTGCTCCGTTCCTCGACGAAACCCGGCGCCGCCGCACGTTTGCCATCATCTCTCACCCCGACGCCGGTAAAACCACGCTGACGGAAAAACTGCTGCTGTTCTCGGGCGCGATCCAGATCGCGGGCGCGGTCAAGGGCCGCAAGGCCAGCCGCCACGCCACATCCGACTGGATGGAGATCGAAAAGCAGCGCGGCATCTCGGTGGCGTCGTCTGTCATGCAGATGTTGTATCGCGAACACGTCATCAACCTGCTCGATACCCCCGGCCACAAGGATTTCTCGGAAGACACGTACCGCGTGCTCACCGCCGTCGATTCAGCCCTGATGGTGATCGACGCCGCCAACGGTGTGGAAGCGCAGACGCGCCGCCTGATCGAGGTCTGCCGCCAGCGCGACACGCCCATCATCACGTTCGTCAACAAGATGGACCGTGAAGTGCGCGACCCGCTGGACATCATGGACGAAGTGGAGCGCGAGCTGGGCATGCCCTGCTGCCCCATGACCTGGCCTGTGGGCCAGGGCAAGGCCTTCGGCGGCATCATCAACCTGCGCACCCAGACCATGACCGTGTTCGAGTCGGGCAGCGAGCGCCGGCCACAGGACTTCGAAGCCATCCCGCTGACCGATGTGGACACACTGCACGCCCGCTTTGGCGCCGAATTCGACACTGCCATGGACAGCATGGAACTGGCAGTGGGCGCATCCCCTGCGTGGGACCATGAAGCCTTCCTGGCCGGCAAGCTCACCCCAGTGTTCTTCGGTTCCGGCGTCAACAACTTCGGCGTGATGGAAGTGCTGGACGCCCTGGTCGACATGGCACCGCCACCCGGCCCGCGTGTGAGCACGCTGGAAGTCAACAAGCAGCCTGTGGTCAAGACCATCCAGCCAGCCGACGAAGGCTTCTCGGGCGTGGTGTTCAAGGTGCAGGCCAACATGGACGCCAACCACCGCGACCGCATTGCCTTTGTGCGCGTGGCCTCGGGCAAGTACATGCCGGGCATGAAGCTCAAGGTGCAGCGCACCTCCAAAGAGCTGCGACCCACTTCGGTCGTCACCTTCATGTCCCAGCGCCGCGAGGCGGTCGAAGAGGCCTACGCGGGAGACATCATCGGCTTTACGACCCACGGCGGCGTGCAGCTGGGCGACACCATCACCGATGGTGCCAACCTGCAGTTCACCGGCCTGCCGTTCTTCGCCCCCGAGATGTTCATGACGGTGGTGCTCAAGAACCCGCTGCGCACCAAGCAGCTCCAGCAGGGTCTGGCGCAACTGGGCGAGGAAGGCGCCATCCAGGTCTTCAAACCCGACGCGGGCGGCAACATGCTGCTGGGCGCCGTAGGCCAGCTGCAGTTTGAAGTGGTGCAACACCGCCTGAAGGCCGAGTACGACGCGGATATCAGGCTCGAAGGCTGCCAGTACACCGGCGCGCGCTGGATCACGGCCGATACCGCGGCCGATCTGCGAGCGTTCACCGACGCCTATCCCCTGCGCCTGGCACATGACGCTGCGGATACCCTGGCGTATCTGTGTACTTCGCCCTACGACGTGCGGCTGGCGCAGGAGCGCTTTCCGAAGATCCACTTCCACCCGCTGCGGGAGCATGCGGGGCTGTCGCTGGGCAACGCCAGCTAGGACGATGAACGGGCGCAACATGGCACCAGGCGCGCAAGCGCCCTTCCCATGGCGACCATTCGCCTCCCTGGCCGGGGTGTTGGTCCTGGTCTATGGCACCTGGCTGCTGGCGTTCTGGCCCGGTGTACTCGGTGAGGACAGCCTGGCAGTCCTGCTGGAGATCGAGCACCCCGCCGACCGGCATTCAGGCAAGCCGGCGCTCTGGTACTGGTTTGTACGGCTTTGCTACGAGGGTACGCGCAGGGTTGAGGTGCCGATTTCCATCCTGATGGGACTGGCTGTGCTCGTCTTTGCGCGGATCCTGGCCTGGTACTGGCAACAGGGTTTGCGCAAGAGCTGCGTGGCGCTTTTGATCCTGGTCTGCGCCACACCGCACATGGTGTACTTCGCAGGCACTCTTTACCCGGACGGCTACTACGCCATCGCCGTCGCCGGATTGCTGTTCGAACTGTGGGTTGCGGTGAGAGCGGGCCGCATGGGTACCGCAGGTCTCCTGGTCACCGCAGTCACGCTGCCGTTTGCCGCCTTTGCCAGGCCGAACGGCATCATTTTTCTGGTCCCGGTGGCAGTCGCTCTGCTCTGGGTGGACCGGCGCAGCCGCGTATGGATCTCCGTCATCCTGGTGACATCCATTGGCCTGAATATCGCTGCCACGCAGGCGCGCCGCGATCTGCCCAGCCACGGCGCACTTTTTCCGTTGGCCATCTTCGAGACCGCCAACTTTCTGCAACCCCGCCCCATGAACCTGTGGACCAGCCAGCCCCGCGTGCTGCCCGAAACGGTGCAACTGCTGCAGCAACGCGGAATCTATGACCAGGTGGTGCGTTACTACGACCCCGACTACTGGGACCCTCTTGTCTTCAACCCCGAGGGCCCGCGCGTGATGGGTCTTCCCAAGGAGGACAGGCAGGCATTGGTGGAGCACTTCCTGACCTACAACCTTTGGCACAACATTCCAAAGTTCGCAGGCAGCCGGCTGAACGTGCTGCTGACTTCGGCCCTTGCACAGGGTGGCCTCCCGGCGCACAGCTATGCCGCGCATGTGCTGGGGCAAGTCGAATCACAGTCCCGCTTCAGGCTGCCAGGCTGGAGGAAAGCAGGAGCCCGACTGTTCAACCTGTATGAGCGCTCATACGACTTGCGCTGGCTGTTTTGGACGCCCTTTGTCGGCATCGCGCTGACGCTGTGGGCTGTGGGTGCAGGCTGGCGCCGCCGTGATCGCGCTCTATTGCTCGTGGGCATCCCCATGGGCATCCAGTTTGGCGCGATCACACTGTTCTCGATTGCCGGGGAATACCGGTATTTGTTGCCTTTTTTTACAGTGCCGCTGGTGCTGATTCCGGCGTTTCTGGGGATAGGCTCAAGCGCTGACTCCTAGCGCAAGGCAGCAGCTTGCTGGCTTGCAGCCCATCCATGCAGCTTCCCATCATTCTTGCGACCCTGACCTGTGTCCTCGGCATATCGCTGGGGCAACTGCTGTTCAAAAAAGCGGCACTCAGCATGCCCGCCTCGCCTGGCTGGTACGACTGGGCGTTCAATGGGTGGCTGCTAGTGGCTCTGGTCCTCTATGCGGTCACCACGGTCGGCTGGGTTTGGGTGCTGCGCAATGCACCGCTGTCGCTGGCCTACCCCTTCATGGGGCTGGCCTTCATCATCGTGCCGCTGCTGGCGCGCTGGTGGCTGGGGGAAGCGGTGACAGTGCAGACCCTGGCCGGTGGTGCACTGATCCTTGCCGGTGTGGCACTTGCCGCCAGATCCGCATGATGCCGGCCCACACGCCCCAGGCGCCCCGCATCGCAGTCGCCATCCCCTGTTACCGCGTCACCCGGCATGTGCTCAAAGTCATCGCTGCCGTGCCCGACTGCGTGACGCGAATCTACGCAGTGGACGATGCGTGCCCGGATGGCAGCGGCCAGTGGATTCGCACGCATTGCAAGGATCCGCGCGTTCAGGTTCTGGCCCACGCGGCCAACCAGGGCGTGGGGGGAGCCATCGTCACCGCATACCGCCGCGCCATGCTCGACGGCATGGACATCGTGGTGAAGATGGATGGCGATGGCCAGATGGACCCCCGCCTGCTACCGATGTTCGTCCAGCCCATCCTGAATGGCCGCGCCGACTACACGAAGGGCAACCGCTTCTACCGGCCGGAATCGGTGACGGGAATGCCTGCGGTACGCCTGTTCGGCAACGCGATGCTGTCGTTCGTGACCAAGCTCAGTTGCGGCTACTGGTCCGTGATGGACCCGACCAATGGCTACACCGCCATCCACGTCCGTGTGCTGCACGAGCTTCCGCTGGAGAAGCTGGAGCGGCGCTACTTTTTCGAGACCGACATGCTGTTCCGGCTCAACACGGTGCG
>LNEG01000060.1 GCA_001464865.1 Burkholderiales bacterium Ga0074133 | reverse complement strand
TTCGGTACCAGCTTCTTCAACCCCGCCGGCGGCGGTGATCCGGTCATGTATCAGCACATCTTCTGGTTCTTCGGTCACCCCGAGGTGTACATCATGATCTTGCCGGCCTTCGGCATCATCAGCCAGATCGTGCCCGCGTTTGCGCGCAAGAAGCTCTTTGGCTATGCCTCCATGGTGTATGCGACTTCGTCGATCGCCATCCTGTCGTTCATCGTGTGGGCTCACCACATGTTCACGACCGGCATGCCAGTGACCGGCCAGCTGTTCTTCATGTATGCCACGATGCTGATCTCGGTGCCTACGGCGGTGAAGATCTTCAACTGGATCGCGACCATGTGGCGCGGCTCCATGACGTTTGAAACCCCGATGCTGTTCGCAGTGGGTTTCATCTTCGTGTTCACGATGGGCGGCTTCACGGGCCTGATCCTTGCCATGGCTCCGATCGACATCCAGCTGCAGGACACCTACTACGTGGTCGCGCACTTCCACTACGTGCTGGTTGCCGGTTCGTTGTTCTCGATGTTTGCCGGCGTGTACTACTGGCTGCCCAAGTGGACTGGTGTGATGTATTCCGAAACCCGCGGCCAGATCCATTTCTGGAGCTCGCTGATTTTCTTCAACATCACATTCTTCCCGATGCACTTCCTGGGACTGGCCGGCATGCCACGCCGCTATGCCGACTATCCCATGCAGTTTGCCGACTTCAATGCGATCGCTTCTGTGGGCGCCTTCGGCTTTGGTCTGGCGCAGGTGTACTTTTTCCTGGCTGTGATCGTCCCCGCCATGCGCGGCAAGGGCGAGAAGGCAGCTGCCAAGCCCTGGGATGGTGCTGAAGGCCTCGAGTGGGAAGTCCCGTCGCCTGCCCCTTTCCATACGTTTGAAAATCCACCCAAGCTGGACGCTACGGCGACCCGCGTGATTGGTTGATCGAGGTCTGATTCATGAAGCCCGAACAAAAGAAGAGCAACCTGCGCATGGCGTTGATCCTCGCATCGGTGGCTGCCGTGTTCTTTGTCGGGTTCATGGTCAAGGTCACCTTCCTTTCCCGCTGAACGAACAGATACTGTTATGAGCCTGCGCCACGAAAACGCGAAGATGGTCGGGAAGCTGGTCGTCGTTGCGGCAGGCATGTTTGCGTTCGGCTACCTGCTGATTCCCATCTACAAGCACATCTGCGAGATGACGGGGATCAATATCCTGTCGTTGTCGGAGCGGCAGGTTCCTGGCAACGGCGTGGCCGGCAGGGATGTGAAGGTTCCGTCCAACACGCAGGTGGACCGCACCCGTACGATTACTGTCGAGTTCGATGCCAATGCCCGCGGGCCTTGGGACTTCAAGCCTGCACAGCGGTCAGTGCAGGTTCACCCAGGCGAGCTGACGACCGTGATGTACGAGTTCCAGAATGTGCAAAACCGCCGTATGGCCGCCCAGGCCATACCAAGCTATGCACCGCGCCAGGCTGCAGCACACTTCAACAAGCTGGAGTGCTTCTGCTTTAACCAGTACATCCTGGAGCCGGGCGAAAAGAAGGAGTGGCCGGTGGCGTTCGTGATTGACCCTCGTCTCTCGAAAGACGTCACGACGATCACCTTGTCCTACACGTTTTTCGAAGTGGGCGGCAAGACCCCTGCGGCGCCCGGTTCTGCGGCGGCTGCAGAGGCGCTGACTGCGCCGGTTGCAGCTGTGGCTACACCAGTGGTGATCGGCAATGCAGAGGCTGGCTCATGAGCGAGGACGGCGAGCGCAGTATCCGTCCGCATGAGCGCACGGGCTCGCTTGGCCGGACAATCCGCGCAGTGGCATGGTCGCTGATCGGGTTGCGCAAGGGCAGTGAATATGAGCAGGATGTGCAGCGCCTGAACCCGTTGCACATCATTGCGGTGGGGCTGGCAGCCGTGTTTCTGCTGGTGCTTGGGCTGATTGGCCTTGTGAACTGGGTAGTTTGAACACAATACGTGGCCCGGTTGCCCATGGGGCTTGGCCACCATAGGTTTTGAGATTTTGAGATTCAGGAGCTGAAATGAGTGCAACAACCCACGGCGGAACCCCGTACTACTACGTGCCGGCCGAATCGCGCCATCCTTTCATGGCGGCAGTCGGCCTGTTTTTCGTGATCCTGGGCGCGGGGCAGTGGATCAATGGCCACGACTGGGGCAAGTATTCGCTGGCCTTCGGTCTGGTGTGGTGGCTCTTCGTGCTGTACCAGTGGTTTGGCGACGCGGTCCGGGAGAGCGAAGGTGGTCTGTACGGTCACAAGATCGACCTGTCTTACCGCTGGAGCATGAGCTGGTTCATCTTCTCTGAAGTCATGTTCTTCGGCGCATTCTTCACGGCGCTCTGGTGGGCTCGTTCGCACTCGGTGCCAGCCCTGGGCAGCCTCGAAAATGCATTGCTCTGGCCCGATTTCAAGGCGGTTTGGCCCAGCATCGCGGCTGGTGCCACAGCTTCGCCAGCCGGTATCGTGGAGCCCTTCCAAACGGTGGGTCCCTTCTGGTTGCCGACCATCAACACTGCCCTGCTGCTGACCTCTGGCGTGACCCTGACCATCGCTCACCACGCGCTGCGCGAAAACCAGCGTGGCAAGACCATCGGCTTCATGTGGGCCACAGTGCTGCTGGGCTTCGTATTCCTGATCGTTCAGGGCTACGAGTACTACCATCTGTACACGGACCTGAACCTCAAGCTCAACTCCGGCATTTTTGGTTCGACCTTCTTCATGCTGACCGGCTTCCACGGGTTTCACGTGTTCCTTGGCATGCTGATGCTGCTCGTCATCACGCTGCGCCTGCAAAAAGGCCATTTCACGGCAGACAAGCATTTTGGTTTTGAAGGTGCCGCGTGGTACTGGCACTTTGTGGACGTGGTCTGGCTGGGCCTCTACGTGTTGGTCTACTGGATGTAAGCCTACAAGCTGCCTCATAAAAAAAGCGCCTCGCGGCGCTTTTTTGTTGTGGTGACCGATGGAACCGGGCGAGAGCGCTGACGGGTCCTTGAAGTGGATTAGCGGGTCGCCGGAAGCCCGGTGGGCTGGATATAGCCTAACTGCCAGGCAATCAGGATGCACACAAAAAGCACAATAGAGAAACCCACCCGGAGTGCCAGCGCCTTGGCCATGTGGTTACCCTTGGCTTTGTCGTCCCGTCCGTTGCGCATCATGAAGACCAGCGCCGAAGCGAGGCTTGCAAGAATGGCGATGAAAGCCACCAACACCAGATATTTCATGGAAGCCATTATCCCGTGACTGCCCCGACCCGCGCTGCGGACCTGCGTTTCTGGCTGATCACCCTCGCTGCCATTGTGGCCATGCTGGTCACGGCATCGCTGGGGCGGTGGCAGCTTTCGCGCGCGTCGCAGAAGCAGGCGCTGCAGTCAGCCATTGATGAGCGCCGGCAGTTGGGTCCGGTGGACGTGCGAGCATTCGTACAGGCACAGGACCCGTCCGCGTCCACTGCCGGACGGGCCGACGAAGCGGGCGCCGATGACGCTCTGGCCCATGGCCTGGTCCATCGCACGGTGGCGCTGCGTGGGCGCTGGATCCCGGAATACACGGTGTTTCTGGACAATCGCCAGATGAACGGCCGCCCAGGCTTCTTCGTGCTGACCCCGCTGCTGCTCTCCGATCCCGAAAGTTCAGGCAAGGTCGTCGTGGTACAGCGCGGGTGGGTACCTCGCAATTTTCAGGACCGTACCCAGCTTCCTCAAGTCGCGACTCCGGGTGACACCGAAGTCAGCGTGCAGGGCCGGATCGCGCTAGCTCCCTCACGCCTGTATGAGTTCGACGACGGCCCGGCAATCCAAAGGTCTTCCCCCATCCGGCAAAATCTCGACATCCCGGCATTCGGCACCGAGACGCGCTTGCCGATTCTGCCGCTCACCGTGTTGCAGACAGGGGAGTCCGCCGACGGTCTGCTGCGAAACTGGCCCGTCATCAGTGCCGGCATCGACAAACACTACGGTTACGCATTTCAATGGTTCGGGCTTTGTGGCCTGATTGCAACGCTTTATGTCTGGTTCAACATCTTCCGACGGTTCATTCGCCCGCGCCGCCAGCCAGCCACCTGAGGAGGCTGGAGAACATCCGCTGGGTCTCACGGTACATACGCTGCCAGCGGCAGGCGCTGCTGTGGCCGACGCGCAGCGTGGCCGCTACGGCCGGCTCAAGATGCTCGGGGTGCTGCTCGTCTGTGCTGCGCCAGTGATTGCGTCCTACTTCACGTACTACGTGGTACGACCCGAAGGCCGCCGCAGTTATGGAGAACTGATCGACCCCCAACGCACGTTCCCCGACCTGAAAGCGACCACCCTTGACGGGCAGACGATGGATCTGCGTTCGCTGAAAGGACAGTGGCTGCTGGTAAGTGTGGCGGGGGGGGCCTGCGACCCTGCCTGCCAGAAGCATCTCTATCTGCAGCGCCAGATGCGTGAAAGCCTGGGCAAGGAAAAAGACCGGCTTGACTGGGTGTGGCTTGTGAACGATACGGCCCCGCTTCCTGCGGAACTGGGCAACGCCCTGCAAAAAGCCACTGTGCTGCGGCTGGACTCCGCATCGCTGGGCAGCTGGCTGACCCCTGCGCAGGGTCACACGCTGGCTGACCATCTGTATGTCGTGGATCCGATGGGCAACTGGATGATGCGCTTCCCTGCCGCCATGGACACTACCGGTGCGGCGAAGGCCAAGCGTGACCTGGAGCGGTTGCTTCGCGCCTCTTCTTCCTGGGATGAACCCGGCCGACCAGTAAAGCCATGATGGACACCCAGCCGTTGTACGACCTCGCGCCGCTGGCGCGGCTGATGCTCGTTGGCATCCTCATCGCCGTGGGCCCGCTCGCATGGATTGCGCTGCGCAACCGCGGCAGCACGCCGGTGCGCCGCCTGCAGGCGCTGACCGTGCTGACACTTTTCCTGACCTTCGACCTCGTGCTGTTCGGTGCGTTCACCCGCCTGACGGACTCAGGTCTTGGGTGTCCGGACTGGCCTGGTTGCTACGGCAGCGCGAGCCCCGTTGGGGCGCGCGAGGAGATCTCCGCTGCCCAGGAGGCCATGCCCACCGGGCCGGTCACCCACGGCAAGGCATGGGTGGAGATGATCCACCGCTACCTGGCCACGGGTGTTGGCGTGCTCATCATCGCCATGACGGCTTCGGCCTGGGTACAGCGGCGCCAGGCGCAGCGAAATGGCGCGCCGCAGCTCCCGCTCAGCCCGTGGTGGCCCACTTTCACACTCTTTTGGGTGTGCCTGCAGGGAGCGTTTGGCGCGCTGACGGTGACCATGAAGCTCTTTCCTGCCATCGTCACGCTGCACCTGATGGGCGGAGTCGTCCTGCTGGCGCTGTTGTGTTTGCAGGCCGTGCGCCATACGCACTGGGCGCAGGGGCGCCAGCCTGTCAACCTGACCGGCCAGCTGCGCCTTGCGCTGGTGATTGCTACGGCGCTGGTAGGCGTCCAGATCGTGCTGGGCGGCTGGGTCAGCACCAACTATGCCGTGCTGGCCTGCACCACGTTTCCCACATGCCAGGGGAGCTGGTGGCCAGAGATGGATTTTGCACAGGGATTCCAGATCTGGCGTGAGCTGGGCATGCTGCAGGACGGCACCCACATCAGTTTTGCCGGCCTCACGGCCATCCACTATGTTCACCGCCTCATGGCCTATCTGGTGCTGGCCGTGATCTGGGGATTGGCCTGGGCGCTGCATCGCCGTAGCCTGCTGGTGGTGCAGGCGCGCTGGCTGGCAGCATTGGGCGCCTTGCAGCTCGTCACCGGGCTTTCCAATGTGGTGCTGGACTGGCCACTGGTTGCCGCCGTACTGCACACCGGCGGCGCCGCGGCGCTGGTGGTTGTTCTGACATGGTCGCTTGCGTCGAGCCGCGTTGTCGCGCACCCGCAAGCGGCTTCTGCGCCGTCGCGTGCACCGAGAGTTTCTGCATGAGTGTTGCTTCCCCCGCAGCGGTTTCGCCGCCGTCCCGACTGGCCCAGTTTTACGCGCTGACCAAGCCGCGCGTGGTCCAGCTCATCGTCTTTTGTGCGCTTATCGGCATGGTGCTGGCTGTGCCTGGCCTGCCATCGGGCGCGCAACTGGGCCTGATGGCCCTAGCCTCGGCAGGCGTCTGGCTGGTGGCTGGGGCCGCTGCGGCGTTCAACTGCATCGTGGAGCAGGGCATCGATGCCAAGATGAAGCGCACCGCATGGCGCCCCACGGCCAAGGGCGAGCTGTCGAATGCGCAGACCCTGCTTTTCTCTGCCGTGCTGTGTGGCGCAGGGTCGGCCATCCTGTACTTCCTGGTCAACCCGCTGACCATGTGGCTCACGTTTGCCACGTTTGTGGGCTATGCGGTGATCTACACCGTCATCCTGAAGCCGCTCACGCCGCAGAACATCGTGATCGGAGGGGCCTCCGGTGCCATGCCGCCAGTGCTGGGCTGGGCCGCGATGACCAATGACGTGGGCCCCGAGGCGCTGATCCTCTTCCTGATCATCTTCTTGTGGACGCCTCCGCATTTCTGGGCGTTGGCGCTCTATCGTGTGGAGGACTATCGCAAGTCGGGGCTGCCGATGCTGCCCGTCACGCACGGCAATGAGTTCACGCGCCTGCAGGTTTTCCTGTACACGCTGATCCTCTTTGCGGGCTGCCTGATGCCATTTGTCTATGGCATGAGCTCGTGGATATACCTCGCGGCTGCGGTGCTGCTCAGTGGCGGTTTCTGTGCCTACGGTTTTGCACTGTGGCGCAATTATTCCGATGCGCTGGCCCGCAAGACCTTCCGCTTTTCCCTGATTCACCTGAGCGTGCTGTTTGCGGCCCTGTTGGTGGACCATTACGTGCTGTGAATGCCATGCCTCAACGTCGACTTGCTATTAAAACAATATCTGTAGTGGCACTTTCCATAAGCGCTACAGCCCTTTTCTCTGCGTGTTCAGAGAAAAAAACCGAGTTCAGGGGCGTGGATGTCACCGGAGCAGAATACGCACGCGACCTGCCCCTGACCGATCACCATGGCAAGGCCCGCCACCTCTCGGACTTTGCTGGCAAGGTGGTCGTCGTATTCTTCGGCTTCACCCAGTGCCCGGATGTCTGCCCGACCTCCATGCTGGAACTGGCGGAGGTCAAGAAGATGCTGGGCCCGGACGGCGACCGGTTGCAGGGAATTTTCGTGACCGTGGACCCCGAACGCGACACGCCCGAAGTGCTCAAGGCCTACATGGCCAACTTCGACCCGACCTTTCTGGCTCTGCGCGGCACACCTGAACAGCTGGCCGCCGTCGCCAAGGACTTCAAGATTTACTACAAAAAGGTCGACGGCAAAACACCCACCAGCTACACGATGGATCACTCGGCGGGCAGTTACGTGTACGACACGGCCGGCCGCCTGAGGGTGTACAACCGTTATGGCAGTGGTGCGCAGGCGCTGGCCGCCGATGTGAAGGCCTTGTTGGCCGAAGCACGCTGAGCCTTCCCCGAAGGCCCGCTCATCACAACGGTGCAGCTGTGCGCTGCCGGCCGTTGTGTACCCGACCCCAACGCAACAAAGCGGGCCTGATGAGGGGTTTCTCCCGGGAGGCCTGCCAATTCAGGTGGCAGCCCGCCAGGCATCCAGCCAGGCCGGGGCCGCGGGTGGCCTCACGGAAACGGTTACTCCGCCTTGATGCCCCGCATCGCAATCACACCGCCGAGAAGGTTGGTGTCTGCCTTGATCCGGTTGGCCAGGCCTTCCGGCGATGTACCCGCCACTTGCCAGCCTTGCTGGAAAAGCTTGCTGCGCACCTCTTCGCTGCGGGCAATCTCGCCAATCAGTGCAGCCAGCTTGGCCTGTATGGGCTTGGGCATGGTTGCGGGGGCGGCAAACGCGTTCCAGATCTCCAGATTGAAGTTGCTGATGCCAGCCTCGGACAGGCTCGGGATATCTGGCGCGAGAGCACTGCGCGTTGTCGATGTCACACCGATGGCGCGCAGCTTGCCCGCCTTCACCTGCGCCTGCGCAAGCGCAGGCGGCATCAGCGCCATTTGCAACTGCCCGCCCAGCATCGCCGTGGCGACCTGCGCGTAGCCGGGGTAAGGCACGTGAACGGGATTGATGTTGCTGCGCGACTTGAGCAACTCGGTACCGATGTGGCCCACAGTGCCGACGCCCGGCGTGCCATAGCTCCATTTGTCACCACCATTGCGGGCAGCTACAAAGAACTCCTGTGCGGTGGCGGTTGCGGGCACACCTGGCTGGTTCACGGGCGCGGTCAGCACGAGTGGTGATGTGCCAATCAGGCTCAATGGTGCCAGGTCCTTGATCGGGTCGTAGGGCACCGCCGCGTTGAGCAGCTTGGCAATCGTCAGGTTGCCGTTGATCATCAGGCCGATGGTGTGGTCGTCACGCGCCTTTGCCACGGCATCGGCGCCGATGTTGCCACCCGCGCCCACGCGGTTTTCCACGATGACGGGTTGCCCCAGCGCCTTGGACAGCGGCTCGGCAAACGTACGCGCCGTGAGGTCAGGCGAGGACCCGCCAGGGAAGCCGACGATGATCCTTACCGTCTTGGTAGGCCACTTGGCTGCCAGCGCTGCGGCGCCAGGGGCCGATGTTTGTGCTGCCGCCCAAGGGGCAGCGGTTGCAAGCGCCAGCGCCAGTGCGGTGCGGCGGGACAGAGTGCGTGCGGTATTGGCGGACAAGGGGAGATCTCCTCGCTGGGTCATGTTGGGATGGCTGAAAGCCAAAGGGCCCCTTGCGGGGCCCTCTCGGCATTCATCCGTGAAACGCGATGGTAAGGCAACATGGTGCAACGACTGGTGGTCGTGCCAGGCCAACCTGCGCCGCCCTCAGGCGTACTCGACCAGCGCCTTCTTCATCTTCTTCATCGCGGCTACCTCGATCTGGCGGATGCGCTCGGCACTTACGCCATACACAGCCGCCAGGTCGTGTAAGGTCATGCCGCCTGTGCCGTCATCGTTCACCTTGAGCCAGCGCTCTTCCACGATGCGGCGGCTTCGGTCATCCAGGCTGCTCAGGGCTGCGGCAATGCCGTCGGTGGCCATCGCATCGCGCTGGCGCGACTCGATCATCGCGGTGGGCTCGTGCGAGGCATCGGCCAGGTAGGCAATGGGGCCAAACGCCTGTTCACCGTCGTCCGAAGGGGCTGGGTCCAGCAGCACGTCGCCACCCGACATGCGCGTTTCCATCTCGATGACTTCTTCGCGCTTGACGTTCAGCTGCGCCGCCACTGCGTCGATTTCCCGGTCCGACAGCGTATCGCGGTGCGTGGCAGCGTCTGCGGCGGCAGCATCGGCTTTGAAGCCCTGCTTCATGGACCGCAGGTTGAAGAACAGCTTGCGCTGTGCCTTGGTGGTTGCCACCTTCACCATGCGCCAGTTCTTGAGGATGTACTCATGGATCTCCGCTTTGATCCAGTGCATCGCATAGCTCACCAGACGCACGCCCTGCTCGGGGTCAAAGCGCTTGACGGCCTTCATCAGGCCGACGTTGCCTTCCTGAATGAGGTCGCCATGGGGAAGCCCGTAGCCCAGGTACTGGCGGGCAATCGACACCACCAGGCGCAGGTGTGACATCACCAGCCGGCCTGCCGCATCGACATCATTGTTGTCCCGCAGGCGGCGCGCATACGACTGCTCCTCCTCGAGGGAGAGCATGGGCAGACGGTTGACCGCCGAAATATAGGCGTCCAGATTACCCAGTGGAGGCACAAGCGCCCAGGCGCTCGCGGGTGCCAAAGTCGTTGTCGCGGTTCCAGATTGAAGGTTCATTCCGGCGTCCTTTCCTCTAAGCCATGATGTTAGCACTCTCTTCGAGTGAGTGCTAAGGGTGAAGTTCCCCTGACTTTGTCACGGCTTTGGCAGCGCGGAAAAGCGTTATGAAGCGCTTGCACACGCCATCCGAGTTCTGTGCCTTTTCCCATTGGTTGTGTCTTCGTACGTCTGCTTGTTGGTCGCCGAGTCATCATGCTGTAGTGCTATCAACATCATCGCAATCAAGGCTGCCTCGAAGTTGCCGCGAGGCAGCCCTGGCGGCAGTGTCGTCCGGCCCGAGGCGTCAACCCTTTGCAGCCTGGCCTGGCGCCGTGGCAGACTGCGCGGCTCCTTCACCCCGGAGAACTCCATGGCCCCTGTTGCCGCCCCGCTGGCGCTGCTAGATGTGTGCATGGTGACCACCACGGTCGCTACCGAAGACGAGTCGAGGCGGCTGGCCCAGGCCGTGCTGCACGCTCGCTTGGCTGCATGCGTGCAGGTGAAGCCGATCACCTCGCACTTTCGCTGGCAGGGTGCTTTGCAGGAAGATCGCGAAATGCGTCTGGCGTGTAAGACCACGGGCGCTGCGGCGCCTGCCCTGATCGGCTTGCTGCGTGCCCAGCACCCTTACGCACTGCCCCAGCTGGTCGTGCAGGTGCTGCAGGCCTCAGTTGAATACGCGCAATGGGTGCACTCTGAAGTGGTGGTGCCTGCCTCCGAGGTGCAGACATAGCCGCGTGCATGCACCATGCGTGCGTCAGATCACGTAGCTGGCGGCCGACGAGGGCTGCGACGGCGCTGCCAGTGCCTGCCGTTCAAACGCATCCAGCGGGAGCGGTCGGCCAAACAGGTAGCCCTGGAACGCCTTGCAACCGTGCGCCAGCAAGAACTGGTAGTGCTCTTCGGTCTCCACGCCTTCTGCAATCACGCTCAGCCCGAGGCTGTCGGCCAGCCCGATGATGGAGCGTGCGATGGCTGCATCGCTGGCGTCCAGCAGCACGTCGCGCACAAAGCCCTGGTCGATCTTGATCTGGTCGAGCGGCAGGCGCTTGAGGTAGCTCAGGCTCGAATAGCCGGTGCCAAAGTCGTCCAGCGCAAAGCCCAGTCCGTGTGCCTTCAGCGCGAGCATGATGGCAATCACGTCGTCGACGTTGTCCAGCAGCAGGCTTTCGGTCAGCTCCAGCTTGATGTTGTGCGGGTTCGCACCAGTGCGCGCCACCATGGACAGGAGCTGATCGACAAAGTGTTCCTGCAGAAACTGCCGCGCACTCACGTTGATGGCCAGCTGCAGGTGCGCGAGGCCCGGGATGCCGCGCCACAGCGCCTGCTGGCGCATGGCGGTTTCCATCACCCAGTCGCCCAGCGGCAGGATCAGGCCCGTTTCCTCGGCCAGTGGTATGAACTCCGCCGGTGACACCATCCCGCGCACCGGGTGCTGCCAGCGTACCAGGGCCTCGGCACCCGTCACACAGCCACAGCTGTCCACCTGCGGCTGGTACAGCAGCAGGAATTGCGACATGCGAAGCCCGGTGTGCAGCTCGCTTTCCAGCAGCGCGCGCCGGTTCACGGCCTGTTGCATGTCGGGGTCAAAAAAGCGCAGCGTGTTGCGCCCGGCATCCTTGGCGCGGTACATGGCCATGTCGGCCTGCTTGAGCACTTCGTCCAGCGGGGCCAGGTGGTCGCGCAGCAGCGTCACGCCAATGCTGGCGGTGATGTGGTGCTCGTACCCTGCCAGATCGTAGGGCTGGCGCAGGTCGTGCAGCAGCTTTTCGCCCAGCACGCGCGTGTGCGCTGCGGCTTCGCGGGCGTCGGGGCTCAGGCTTTGCAGCACCACCACGAACTCGTCACCGCCAAGCCGGGCCACGGTGTCCTGTTCGCGCACGCCGGTGCGCAGGCGGGTTGCCACCTGCTTGAGCAGCAGGTCGCCGACCTCGTGGCCGCGCGTGTCGTTCAGGGTCTTGAAGTTGTCCAGGTCCACAAACAGCACGGCGGTGTTATCGCCCGTGCGTTCACTCGTGGCCAGCACCTGCTGCAGGCGATCCACCAGCAGGCGGCGGTTGGGCAGCTGCGTCAGTGCGTCGTAGAACGCCAGGTAGCGCGCTTCGTCCTCCGCTGCCTTGCGGCCCGAGATGTCGATGTCGATGCAGAACATCTCCGGGGGATGCCCGGGTACCTCGATGAAGGCATGGCTGGAGAAGACGTCCACGGGCGAGCCGTCCTTGCGATGCAGCTGCATTTCAGACGCAGGGATGACCTCGCCGGTGGCAAACATGTGCCGCATCTGCGTGCGCACACCGTCGTGCATGGACGCGGGGATGATCAGGTCCAGCAGGTTTTTGCCCAGGGCTTCCTCGGACCTGTAGCCGTAGAGCTTTTCGGAGGCCTGATTCCAGTAGCTGGTGGTGCCGTCCTGCAGGTAGCCCTGTACCGAAATGGAAGGGATGGTGCGCAGCAGCGAGCGAAACCGCAGCTCTGATTCGCGCAGCGCTTTCTCGGTCCGCTTGCGCGCCGTGATGTCGTGCGCGAGAAACACCACGGCAGGCGTGGCGTCCGGCTGGGTTTGCAGCGGCTGTGCCCGGCCTTCGAAAAACCGCTGCCCGGAGCGCGTTTCCATCTCGTACTCGATGGTTTGGGTGGTCCTGGTCTGCAGGGTTGAGCGCACCAGCGCCAGGAAACGGTCGGCCTGCTCGGCGGGCAGCACATCGTGCATGCGCTTGCCCAGCAGGTCGCTGGCAGGGCCCGCCAGCGGCTCATCGTCGGGTGAGAGCACCTCCACATAGCGCCCGTGGGTATCCAGCACCAGCAAAACGTCGGGAATGGCATGGGTGATGGCCTGCAGGCGCGCGGCGGTGTCGGCGAGGGCACGCTCGGTGGAAATGCGTGCCTGTGCATCGCGCAGCAGCAGGCCCAGGATCATCGTGGCCGGCGTGAAGGTGAGCAAAAAGGGCACCGCCAGGTGCTGGTTCACGCGTGCCACCGCCTCGGGTGGCAGCCACTGGAACACGATGATTTCTGCCACATGCACCAGCAGGCCGAAGACCAGAAGTGGCAACGGCTCTACCGAAATCCACTGGCGGGCATGCGCTGCGCGGTAGGCCAGCCCCATGGCGGTGCACATGAGGATGACGGTGACCCCCACCTCGGTGCCGCCACCGCCCAGCCAGATCCGGGCCACCACCGCCATCACAGTGGCCACGCCTGCGATCAGCGGGCCGCCAAAGAGTCCGGCCATGCTCAGCACGACGGAGCGGGCATCAAAGATGACGCCGGGCATCAGCTCGATGGGCGTCAGCATGCCGATGACGCAAATCCCCCCGAACAGCACCCCTGACGCAATCTGCTCCGCCATCGGGCGACCCCGCCAGTAGCGCAGGTTGAAGCCGTACAGGTAGCACAGCGCCAGCAGCAGGGCAGCAGCTTTGACGAGGGCGATGAACAAGGAGCCTCCCGGATTTGTAACCAATCCCATCATCCGGGAAACGCAAACTTTCGTAAACGTGAAAATGGCCCCGGGGGGCCAATATTTCCCGGCTTTGCTGCCCCCGGGGGAGGTTTTTATGGCGCGGGGGATGCCGGCGCCGAAACACCCGCCCCCGGAATCTCAGGACAGCAGCGCCTGGGCGAACTCGCGCGCGTTGAAGGTTTCGAGGTCTTCGAGCTTTTCCCCCACGCCGATGAAATACACAGGGATGGGGCGCTCCTGCGCGATGGCGGCCAGCACGCCGCCCTTGGCCGTACCGTCGAGCTTGGTGACGATGAGGCCGGTGAGCTGCAGCGCGTCATCGAACGATCGAACCTGCGCCAGCGCGTTCTGGCCGGTGTTGCCGTCGATCACCAGCAGCACCTCGTGCGGGGCGGTGGCATCGGCCTTGGTCACCACGCGCTTGATCTTTTGCAGCTCCTGCATCAGGTGCAGCTGGGTGGGGAGGCGGCCGGCGGTGTCCACCAATACCACGTCCTTGCCGCGTGCCTTGCCCGCCGTGACGGCGTCAAAGCTCACGGCAGCCGGGTCGCCACCTTCCTGGCTCACGATTTCGACCGTGTTGCGGTCGGCCCACACGCCCAGCTGCTCTCGCGCCGCGGCGCGGAACGTGTCGGCTGCGGCCAGCAGCACGGCTGCGCCTTCGTCGGCCAGGTGTTTGGTCAGCTTGCCGATGGAGGTGGTCTTGCCGGCACCGTTGACGCCTGCCACCATGATCACGGTGGGGGTGTGCTCGCCGATGACCAGCGATTTTTCGAGCGGGCGCAGCAGGTCGGCCAGCGCGTCGGCCAGCAGGCCCTTGACCACTGCCGGGTCGGTGGCCTTGGCCTCCTTCACCCGGCGCTTGAGGTCTTCCAGCAGATGCGTGGTCGCCTTCACGCCGGTGTCGGCCATCAGTAGGGCTTCTTCCAGCTCTTCATACAGCGCATCGTCGATTTTGGTGCCTGTGAACACCGTGGTGATGCTGGTGCCCGTCTTGCGCAGTCCGGACTTGAGGCGGTCGAGCCAGCCTTTGCGTTCCGCGGGGACGGGCGCTGCCGTTGGCGCAGCGGCTGGTGCGGCAACGGGCACAGGCACTGACACGGCCGGCGTTGCAGGAGCAGGCGCGGGGACTGGTGCGGGGGCGGCTGGCGTGGACCGCAGGGCCGCGGGACTTGCGGCGGGTGCAGGCAATGGAGCCAGGGTCGGGGCCATCGTGACTGGCGCCACGGGCGCCGCCGGGGCCGGCGCATCGGCCGCGCCCCACGGTGTTGCAGCGGGCGCAGGCGCCGCCTCGGGGGCGCGCGAGCCAAACGGGTTGCGCAACCAGCCAAAGCCTGGCACCGCCGCGATGCCCGATGCAGTGGGGGCTGCCGCCGCCGATGCCTCCGGTGCTGGTGCCGGCGCGGGTGCCGGTGCGACAGGCGCGGGCGCGGGCGCCCAGGGCGCTGCGGGGCTGGCCGTATCGGGAGCGGGCAGGGGCACAGGCGCTGCAGCAGGTGAGGGCGGCTGCGCCGCTGGCAGCTCAGCAGACTCGGTGGGCGCGGGGGCAGGCTTTTTCTTGAAAAAACTGAACATTGGCGGGTTCTTAGAATCAGTGCATTCTATGAAACGCGCTTTCACCCTATTGGCCCTCGCGGCCAGCCTCTGTGCCGGAGCTGCCGTCGCGGCCACCCCCCCGGTCTCCGCAACCACTCCGTCCGCGCCGGCCACGGCCTCCGGTGCGCAGCAGTTCACGCTGAAAAACGGCATGCAGCTCATCGTGCAGCCCGACCACCGGGCCCCCACCGCGGTGCACATGCTGTGGGTGCGTGTGGGCTCCATGGATGAGGTCGATGGCACCACGGGCGTGGCCCATGTGCTGGAGCACATGATGTTCAAGGGCTCCAAAACCGTGAAACCCGGCGATTTTTCGCGCCAGGTGGCTGCGCTGGGCGGGCGCGAAAACGCCTTCACCAGCCGCGACTACACCGGGTACTTCCAGCAGATCCCCTCGCACCGCCTGGAAGACGTCATGCGGCTGGAGGCCGACCGGTTTGCCAACAACCAGTGGCCCGACGAAGAGTTCAAGAAAGAAATCGAGGTGGTGAAGGAAGAGCGCCGCCTGCGCACCGAAGACCAGCCCCGCGCCCTGCTGGCCGAGCAGCTGTTTGCCACCACCTTCATCGCGTCGCCCTACCGCCGGCCCATCGTGGGCTGGATGAGCGATCTGGATGCCATGACGCCCGAGGACGTGCGCGCGTTTCATCGCCAGTGGTATGCGCCTGCCAATGCCGCCGTGGTGGTGGCGGGTGATGTGGACGTGAAGAAGGTGCGCGCCCTGGCCGAGAAGTACTACGGCAGCCTGCCTGCCCGCGCCGTACCGGCCCGCAAGCCCCGTGTGGAGCCTGAGCAGCGCGGCCTGCGCCGCATTGCCGTCAAGGCCCCGGCCGAGCAGGCCTACGTGGCGCTGGCGTTTCGCACGCCAGGCCTGGAGCGCGTCGAGAACCTGGACGCCAGCGACCGCGACGCGCTGGCTCTGATGGTGCTGGCCGCCGTGTTCAGCGGCTACGACGGCTCCCGCCTGGACCGCGCGCTTACGCAGGGCGACAACCGCGTGGCTGACACCGTGAGCAGCGGCGCGATGGTCACCGGCCGCGGTCCCAGCCTGTTCATGCTGACGGGCGTTCCCGCCCAGGGCAAGACGGCGGCGCAGGTCGAAGAAGCACTGCGCGCCGAAGTCGCACGCGTGGCCCAGGGCGGCGTGAGCGAGGCCGAACTCAACCGCGTCAAGACCCAGTGGATTGCATCCACCGTGTACGAACGCGACTCGGTGATGAACCAGGCACAGGAACTGGGCGGCAATTGGGCGCAGGGCTTTCCGCTGGACGCCAACGAAAAGCTGCTGGCGCTGTTGCGCACCGTGACGCCGGCCGAGGTGCAGGCCGTGGCCGCCAAATATTTCGGGGACGACCAGCTCACGGCTGCCACGCTGCTGCCGCAGCCGCTGGATGCCCCGCGCGCCCGCCCCACGCTGCCACCCGGCAGCACCATCCGTTGAATGCGCCCTGCCGCCACCGCACATGATCACTTTCAAAAACGTAGCAGTCAGGGCAATGATTGCCAGCGCTACCGCCCTGTTTTATACCAATTCGGCCTGGGCGCTGCTGCCCATCCAGCACTGGACGGAGCCCAACGGCGCCAGGGTGTGGCTGGTGGAGAGCCCTGTCATCCCCATGGTGGATGTGCAGATCGACTTTGACGCCGGCAGCCGCCGCGACCCGGCCGGCAAGGCAGGCCTGGCCAGCGCCGTGGCCAACATGGCGTCCAAGGGTGTGAAGGCGGCGGGCACCGAGCCCGCAATGGACGAAAACGCCCTGGGCGAAGCCTGGGCAGACCTGGGCGCCAGTTTTGAGGCCAGCGCCGACAACGATGCGCTGCACTACTCGCTGCGTTCGCTGACGGATCCACCGCTGCTGGCGCGCGCCGCGCAGCTGGCCGCCCGCCAGATCGGCGAGCCCGGCTGGCCTGCCGACGTGTGGCCACGCGACCGTGCCCGCTGGATCGCCAGCCTGAAAGAAGCCAACACCCGCCCCGCCACGGTGGCGGGCCAGGCGTTTGCCGCCGCCGTGTACGGCAGCCACCCCTACGGCACGCGCACCACCGAAGACACGCTCATGCGCATCCAGGTGGAAGACATGCAGGCCTTCCACACCCAGCTGGTGGCCAGCTGCCGGGCCAAGGTCAGCATCGTGGGTGCGGTGTCGCGCGCGCAGGCGCAAACGCTGGTGGCCACGCTGCTGTCGCGCCTGCCGGCCAGTGCCGGCTGCGCTCCGTTGCCGCCCGTGGGCGAAATCGCCGCGCTCACCGCGCCGGTAGAGCAGAACATCCCGTTCGCCTCCGCGCAGGCCCATGTGCTCATCGGCCAGCCCGGCTTTGCCCGGCGCGACCCGGACTTCCTGGCCCTGCTGGTGGGCAACCACATCCTGGGTGGCGGTGGCTTCGTGTCGCGACTGACCAGCGAGGTGCGCGAAAAGCGCGGCCTGAGCTACAGCGTGTACAGCTACTTTGCGGGTGGCCTGCACGCCGGTGCGTTCACCGTGGGCCTGCAGACGCGGCCTGACCAGGCGGCCCAGGCCGTGAAGGTCTCGCGCGACGTGATCAGCCGCTACGTAGCCGAAGGCCCCACCGAGGCCGAGCTGCGCGCCGCCAAGGACAACCTCATCGGCGGCTTTGCGCTGCGCATCGACAGCAACAAGAAGCTGCTGGGCAATGTGGCCAACATCGCGTGGAACGACCTCCCGCTCAACTACCTGGACGATTGGACGAAAAAGGTGGAGGCGCTGACCGTGGCCGACGTGCGCGCAGCCATGGCCAGGAAGCTGCAGCCCGAGCGCATGGTGACCGTGGTGGTGGGGGGCAAGCCATGAGCCGCTCCACCCTGCGCGTGAGCGCCATCAACGCCGAGATCCGCAAGGCCCAGGCGGCGGCAGCGGCCCCCGCCACCCGCGTCAGTGCAAAGGCCGCGGCCAAGGACAAGGCCGCTGCGGCAGCGGCCGCCGCGCCCAAGGGGGCAGGTGAGATCCGCATCATTGGCGGGCTGTGGAAGCGCACGCGGCTGCAAGTGGCCAGCCGCCCCGGCCTGCG